>JAQWKP010000149.1 GCA_029247785.1 Novosphingobium sp. | reverse complement strand
CTATGCTCGCCAGTCGTCTGGGCAGCTTTGAAGAGCTGACGGTCGGAGATCTGTTCGCAGGGTCAGGCGCACTCGGCCTTGAAGCGCTGTCGCGAGGGGCGAAGCACAGCCTATTCGTTGAGCAGGACGCCCCAGCCCTGCGCGCCATACGAAGCAATATCGCCAATCTCAGGGCGCAGGCGCGCTGCGACGTGCGCGCCACATCGGTCATGGCGCTGGGGCCGGCAAAACAGCCGCTCGACCTGATCTTGATGGACCCGCCCTATGAGAGCGGCGCAGGCAGTGTTGCGCTCGACAAGCTGGCTCGCCTTGGCTGGATCGGTCCGGCCAGCTGGGTCAGCCTGGAGACCGCCCGAGACGAGGCGGTTTCCGTCAAGGGCTATGCCGCAGATGCAACGCGCGATGTCGGCAAGGCGCGATTGCACTTGCTGCGCCTCGCCTAGCTGGGGATCGCTATAGGCGGGGCCTTTGCCTACCCTTGCGCCACACCACCGCGTTCCCTAACTGTTCACCTGTGTCCCAGCCCGCCTCCGACCCTGTTGACGATCCGCTGATCGCCGGCCTTAACCAGCCGCAGCGCGAGGCCGTGCTGACAACGGAAGGCCCGGTACTGATGTTGGCGGGGGCGGGAACCGGCAAGACAGCTGCGCTCACGGCCCGGCTCGCCTGGCTGATCCGCAACCGGAAAGCGTGGCCCTCGGAGATCCTTTGCGTCACCTTCACCAACCGGGCGGCGAGGGAGATGCGCCAGCGGGTTGGCCAGCTGATTGGCGATGCGGTGGAAGGCATGCCGTTTCTCGGCACCTTCCATTCAATCGCCGCGCGCATGCTTCGCCGTCATGCAGAGCTGGTAGGGTTGCAGTCCAACTATACGATTATCGATACCGACGACCAGCTGCGGCTGCTCAAGCAATTAATCCGGGCCGAGGAGCTCGACGAGAAGCGTTGGCCCGCCCGCCAGCTCGCCGGGTTTATCGACCGCTGGAAGAATCGCGGATTCAACCCTGCCGATCTCGATGCCGCTGAAAATGAGCTCTACGCCAATGGCAAGGGCCAGCATTTCTACCGGCTCTACCAGGACCGGCTGAAGACGCTCAATGCCTGCGATTTCGGCGATCTGATGCTGCATATGCTCAACATTTTGCGCAAGCACCGCGATATTATCGAGCAGTATCAGAGCCGATTCAAATATGTCCTGGTCGACGAATATCAGGACACCAATCAGGTCCAATATCTCTGGTTGAGACTGCTTGCACAAACCCGCCAGAACATTTGCGTTGTCGGCGACGACGACCAGTCGATTTACTCATGGCGCGGCGCGGAAGTGGCCAATATCCTCAAGTTCGAAAAGGACTTTCCCGGCGCCAAGGTAATCCGGCTCGAACAGAATTATCGCTCAACACCGCAGATCCTTGCTGCCGCATCAGGCCTGATCAGCAGCAACAGCCAGCGGCTTGGCAAGACGCTGTGGACCGAGCGCCATGCTGGCGACCGATTGCGCGTCATCGGCGTCTGGGACGCCCCGGAAGAAGCGCGCCGCGTCGGAGAGGAGATTGAGCGGCTCGAAAGCGAAGGCGCACCGCTCAGCCAGGTGGCGATTCTGGTGCGCGCCCAGTACCAGACTCGTGAATTCGAAGACCGGTTCATAACCATCGGCCTTAATTACCGTATCATTGGCGGCTTCCGGTTCTACGAGCGCGCCGAAATTCGCGATGCACTGGCCTACCTGCGGGTGATCGCGCAGTCCGCCGACGACCTCGCGTTTGAACGCATCTACAACACGCCCAAACGCGGGCTTGGCACCAAGACGCTTGAAAAACTACATGTCCATGCCCGCCGCCGCGGTATTCCGCTTGCCGCCGCCGCGATCGAGATCGCCGACAGCGACGAATTACCCACACGGGCGCGAAATACATTCCTGGCGCTAATGCGAGACTTCGCCCGCTGGCGCGAGATGGCCGGGGAGCTCAGCCCGGCCGAACTGGTCCGCACGGTGCTCGACGAATCGGGCTACACTGATGCACTACAGGCCGAACGCAGCGCGGAAAGTGCCGGCAGGCTTGAGAACCTGACCGAACTCTCCCGCGCCATGGAGGAATATGAAACACTCGGCGATTTCCTCGAGCATGTCAGCCTGGTGATGGACAATGATGCCTCCGACGAAGCGGAAAAAGTCACGATCATGACCATGCACGCCGCCAAGGGGCTGGAGTTCGAGCATGTCTTCCTGCCCGGTTGGGAAGAAGGCGTATTTCCCTCGCAGCGCTCGCTCGATGAGGGAGGGCTCGCCAGCCTCGAGGAGGAACGCCGCCTCGCATATGTTGCGATCACTCGAGCACGGCGGCGCTGCACCATCCTGCACGCAGCGAACCGGCGGATTTACGGGCAATGGACCAGTTCGATCCCCTCGCGCTTTGTCGCCGAATTGCCCGAAGAACATGTTGATGCCGAAACCACGCTGTCGGGCGGCGCAAGCTTGTGGCGCGCACAGTGGTCGGAACATTCCGATCCATTCGCCGATGTCGCCCGTACCAGCCCGGCGCGAGCAACATCGCGCGGTCCCGGCTGGCAGCGGGCCGCTTCCCGAGAGTATGACGCCAGCCCCAAACGCATCGCCGAAACGACCCGCAGTGCTGCCAGCTTTGCCGCAAAGCCGCGTGACGACATCGAAATCGGCGCACGCGTGTTTCACGAGAAATTCGGCTACGGCCTGGTCGCGTCGCAGGAAGGCAACAAGCTGGAGATCGATTTCGAAAGCGCAGGCCGCAAGCGCGTCATCGACAGCTTCGTGAAACCAGCAGAGCAGGCGGGATGAAGAGTGACCGCGAGGCCATCCAGGAGCTGACGGCCATCTATGCCGGCGCGATAGACCGCAAGGACTACGCAGCGATTCCCGGATGCTTCGCGCTCAACTCTGCGGTTATCTATGCTGGCTATAGCGAGGAGCTGATCGGCCACGCGGCGATCGTCGACCACATGCGGCTGGCGCTCGATCCACTAGACGTAACTCAGCACATGTTCGCCAATTTCGTCATCGATATCGACGGTGACACAGCGACAATGGCCTGCGACATCCTCGCCCAGCATGTGAGGGACGGCGAGACCTATATGGCGGGCGGAAAATACGATGTCCGTCTGGCAAGAATTGACCAGACATGAAAATTCTCGCGAATCTCGGCGTCCACCGTCTGGAGCAGCGGCAACCGCGACATGCTTCCCAGCGCAGGCTGACGCCTCAAGCCGCCGCGATTGCGGACCGCGCACGCGACACGCGCTTGGTAGCTAGCATTAACAAGGCCGCGACCAGGCTGATCACGATGAAGGAGATGAACATCAGATCGTAGTTGCCGGTTCGGTCGTAGACCTCACCGCCGTAGCGCAGCGCGATTGCCCCGCATAGCGACATGATTAGTCCTGCCGTGCCGTTGGCCGTCCCGAATGTAGCCTGTCCTACCTGATCAGCCAGGAGCGCCAGAAAAACCGGCGTAATCGCGCCGACCGCGAGCCCGACCATCGCACTGGAAATCAACAGCATGGAGTAGGTGTCGGCCTTGAGAAGCGCAGCGCAGGTAATTGCGATCAGACAGAACAGGATTGTGAGAGTCAGCTCCCTGTCAATCCAGTCTCCGACGACCGCGAGTATCAGCTTGCATGACAGTGCCATGATACCCAGCAAAGACAGCAACCATGCTGACTGAGCCACGCTGAGACCGGTTTCTTGCCCGATCGGCACGATGGAGACAACGATCGTCTGTGCCATCCCAAGCGACAACGCGACACTCAACGTCATCATCCAGAAAACCGGCATTTGCAGCAATTGCTTGACCTTGAGCGGTTCGGCGACTGCCTGCGAGACTTCTGAAGCGTCCTTCGACGGATTTGCAGTTACCCGGCCCGGCTCAATGTCGTCGGGCCCAGGGCGCTCGCGGATCAGGGGGATAAGGACAAGGGATATGACGGCTATCGCAATTCCTATTATGATCAAACATGTCCGCCAACCGACAGTCTCGATCAGTACCCCCATCGTTGGGGCCATGACGACAGTACCGAGCGACATACCAATCATGGTGATCGCCATTGCCCGGCCTCGCTGCTCCTCGAACCACCGAGCAACAAGCGTCGTTGTGGGCAGAACGCTAAGGCCGGCGATGGCCAGTGCCAGTGGAAGGCCGAGGACGAAGGCGCTCAGCCAGACATTGTGTGAGGCCCCGATAATGACCAGGCTAGCACCGAACAACACTGCGCTCACCGCCATGATCAGCTTGATGGAATATGTATCCAGCAAACGACCGATAAAAGGCGAGAGTGCCGCCAGCCCAAGGTTGACGAGAATGATTCCGGTATTGGCATCGGCACGAGATAGACCTAGGTCTTCAGAAGCCGGGATCACGTACATACCAAATGAATTCATGGTCGCGCCAAGCACAAGCAACAGCACCACGAAGCCGATCGCAACAATCCACCAGCCGTAATAAACCCGCATACGCATCTCCCCCGATTACGGGGCAGTTAGACAGCGCTTCTCGACAATGTCACGCCAATTCGCCTGTTCTGCGGCCTATCAGGCGATCATTCAGGCGCCGGTCGATCTATGCAGGAAACCAGGCACCGGACCATTCCAGTCGTCGTTCTCTTCGGTAAATGGCTGCTCTGCTGGGGTTTGCTCCTCGCGAGCGGCCACGGACGGCTCTGCCGGGGCCGGCGTCTTGGGCGGCTCGGCGGGTTGCTCATTGCGCTCTGCTGAGACGACTTTCTCGTCTGTTGCAAGTTTCTTACTGCTGCCTTTAGCCGCGCGCCGTGAGGGCTTCTTTGCCGCCGGTCGTTCACTTGGTGACTCATCCTTGGCAGGCGCATCCTTATGCTTCGCCTGACCCTTGGCCGACCCAGCTTCATATACCGGGATGGAAACGCCGGTCAGCGTCTCGACATTGGCGATGGCCTCAGCGTCGTCGTCAGTGACGAATGTGAAGGCGCGACCGGTTGCCCCGGCCCTGCCGGTACGCCCGATACGATGGACATAGTCATCCGGATGCCACGGCGTGTCGAAATTGAAAATGTGGCTCACGCCCTTGATATCAAGCCCGCGCGCGGCGACGTCGCTGCACACCAGGATATTAATCTCGCCATCTTTGAAGCGATCGAGCTCGGCAATACGCGAGGGCTGGTCCATGTCGCCATGGATTTCGCCCGAAGCGAAGCCGTTCTGCCTGAGGCTCTTGTTGAGATCGCGAACCGCGGTCTTGCGATTGCAGAAGATCATTGCCGTCGAAACATCGTCGGTGCGCAAGAGATGGCGCAGCATATCGCGTTTCTTACGCTGCTGGACGAAGACCTTGTGCTGGGCGATATTTTTCGCAGCTGTCGCCGGGCGAGCAACCTCGATGGATTTGGGATTTGAGAGGAACCGATCAGACAACTTCTTGATCGGCGGCGGCATAGTTGCCGAAAACAGCAGAGTCTGACGATTCTGAGGCAGTTTGGTGCAGATGTTCTCGATATCGGGGATGAAACCCATGTCGAGCATGCGGTCAGCCTCGTCTATCACCAGCAGGCTGCAACCGGTGAGCAGGATCTTGCCACGCTCAAACAGATCCATCAGTCTGCCGGGCGTGGCGATGAGCACATCGACGCCCTCTTGCAGCGCCTTGATCTGATCACCCATCTGCACGCCGCCGATCAGCAACGCCATCTTGAGATCGTGATTGCTTCCGTATTTTTCGAAATTCTCAGCCACCTGGGCGGCGAGTTCGCGGGTCGGTTCAAGGATGAGCGAACGCGGCATCAGCGCGCGGCGGCGGCCCTGGGCGAGAATGTCGATCATCGGGAGCACGAAACTTGCGGTCTTACCAGTGCCGGTCTGGGCAATGCCGATGATGTCGCGCATCATCAGCACGGATGGGATCGCCTGCGCCTGGATCGGCGTGGGCTCATCGTAACCGGCATCAGTAACCGATTGCAGCAATTCATCAGACAGGCCGAGATCGGCGAATTTCATGGCGTCAATGTTTTCCGGAATGAAGTGCAGCAGCTCCGGCTCTCACAGCCGGCATCTCCGTTCCTGACCAACAGGCCCCGAAGATCGCGCGGGCCCTAGGCGCAATGTCGTATGAAAGTCAAGAAATGCCGCCCATTACGGATGGGTAAGGAGCGATCAGCAACTCAATCGTCGACCTCGACCAATTCGCGCAATTGGGTGAGCTTGCAATTGGCGCCGCTGCGCGATTGCAGCTTGTCTCGAGCCACGCAAAGTTTGCCGTCATTGGATTTCGAGAGGTAGAATCCGGAATAATAATCGCGCGCGCGGCAAGCCCGCTCCAGCATCGCGCTGACAATGCGGCGGTCATTCATAAACAATAGCAGTCGGTTTCCACTGTCGGTCTGGACACCGGAGATTCTTGCAACCTTGAGGCATTTAACGATTTTGCGCTCTACGAAACGAGGCCCAATCGCGTGATTCGGCAAATCGACGATCATACTTTGCTGGCTCGATTCGCCGCGCGGCACGATCCGGATCGTCACGCGCTGTTGAATTCGCACCTGCTGCGCCGGTTCGGGCTCGAAGTTTTGCACCACCACATGCATGCTCCAGCCTACGAATTCAGACTTGGCCGGACGCTCCGATGTGGCTTGTGCAGCGCGCGGTTCGGGCTGCAGGGCCGTTTGGGCCGCAGCAAATTCAACCTTGCGATCCTGTGACACCTCTGCACCACCCGACGCCGGCATCAACAGTGCGAGCGGCGTCATGAAGGCGGCAGCAAAACTCATTGCTCAATCTGTCCCGGCCCCGGTTTCTCAGCAAGCTGCCATATAGGAAGAGCTTGAACCGCCGCTTAACCCGTGGCTTGAAGGATGCAACCTTTTCGCTGCTGTGGCATAGGTGCAAC
>JAQWKP010000138.1 GCA_029247785.1 Novosphingobium sp. | reverse complement strand
TTCTATCTGCTGTTCCTTGCCTCGCTGTTCAGCGCGATGACCGGTGTCGCGGTCATGCTCAATATCGTTCCGGTGCTGACATTCACAGGGCTCGACCGATCGGACGCGGTCTGGATAGTCGGTTTGATGGGAATAGCCTCGATCATCGGGAGACTGATCGGTGGCTGGCTGATGGACCGCTATGACGTACGGATGCTCGCGATCTGCGCGTCGATAATCTCTCTGACCTTGCCCATCGGATTGCTCACCATGCCCGGTACGATCTGGGCGACAACCATCGCCGTCTTCACCTGGGGGATGACGGGCGGCATGAAGCTGAATGCCATCATCTATCTCACCAGAGTCTACATAGGCGCGCGCAGCTTCGGGTTCTTCTACGGCACGATCAGCATCACCACGACCATGGCACAGGGCGTCTCTCCCTTCGTCGCCAACGCCATCTACGATGCCACCCAGTCCTACTGGCCGGTGATCTGGGCAACGATCCCCGGCTTCCTCATCGCCGGGCTGATGTTCTTCTTCCTCGGGCCAAAACCGGATTTCGACCGACACAGCTAGGGCGAGCACCGACTTGGCAAATCACCAGTGATCGGACTATCCTGAAATTTGAATAACCTGGAGCAGAGCCTCGGCGCTATCCGGATGGACTTGACGCGATAGGCGTCTGCAATGGAGAACCTATGCAAGATCACGGCCAATAACCCCGATCTCCCAATGCGAAGACCATATTGGCATCGGCCCTCGCATGCGCAGCTCTGGTTTTTCCCGGATTGGTCGAAGCGGCAGAATATTGCGACAGGCACCTGGTCAACAAGTCAAAATTTACCGGAACATTGACTGTCACGAATTCCAGTGGTCATATGAAAAACTATACAATATATCATAATTATAACACAAAATATGCAATACCGGACGATGTCAAAGAAGTGTCTATATCAATAAGATATGGAAAGACCAGGCATCGCCTATAATTCAGTTATTACAATAGGTGGGCAGGAAATCATACATCCAGAGAGAACTGCGGATATTCTGGATTCATGGGAGAAATTGACTGGTGTCATATTGAAGGTGTTAATAAACACCGTCTGTCTTCTTACAGCCAGAGCAGCTGGCTTACAGTCAACAACCCTGCCAACGGCGACATTATCATACATGCCACCGCCCCTTTCGAGGAGCGATCCACTACCGAGTATAAATTGTTCGATATTGCAGCTCATGCGCGGGGTTCGGCCTGGTGGCACAGGAATAACAAAGACCCTGAAGGCGTGACATCATATAGCTTCCCCGGATTATGGGGTGCGAGCATGACAGCGGCCTATAATAATGGCGCTGGCAAAGTGTATTTCTTTTCCCAAAACCGCGACAGAAGTCAGAGCTATATTCGGTTCAATGTATCAACCAATCGCGCCGAAACGGCCCCAACTCCCATAAACGACCGGACTACCCGCGCTTGGGCCGATTGAATCGGCCACCAATTGGGGCAATGGCAAGATCCTGTTCTTCTCCGGCAACCGTTTTCTAAGCTTTAACATCGCTGCCGACCGCGCCGATCCGGGCTACCCCCAGCCTGTCTCGGAGCAAACGCTGTTTGGCTTCGCGCACCCGCAACGACCCAGCGGCCAAAGGTTGTATGGTTATCCGGTCCGCGATGGGCACAATTTGAGCTTGGTGGCTGGATGGCAGCCGGGCAAATTGATGCTGTTCTATTCGCGATAGGGTCCAGCCTCAGTTGGCCGGGACCGCATCGAAGAACTGCAGCCCACCTTGTGCCGGGTAGAGATATTCGAGGTAATGCCCCAGCTCCGGGGCCTCAATGTAGATCGCGTCCATGAAGCCTTCGGTCGCCATGTCGAGCGCGACGGTCATCTTGCGCTTGGCGATCTCGGCCTTCACCGCGTCCCATTCCTCGCCGTTGTGGATCATGTAACCGAGGTGGTGGAATACCAGTCCGAAACTGCCGTCCTTGGGCAGGCGATCGGTATAGAACTCCGCATCCTTGCCACCCTTGGCATCGATGATTTCATACATGTTGCCACCGACCCAGGCGAAGGCGACGCGGATCGAGCCGCCGTCGCCCATCTCGCCCTCGATAAAACTGTATTTGTCGATGCCATAGGTCTCGCCCAGCAGCTTGCATGCCCGGTCGAGGTCATTGGTGACATAGCCGGTTTGGAACTGTTCCTTGCGCATCAGCCCGGACAGCGAATTCACCGGCTCGGCAGGTCGGTTGAGGGTAACCGTCATGCTTCCTGCTCCTCTCCAAATCCGATGAAGCGCAACTGTCTTTCGAGCGGCGCGCGTTCGCGCTCAAATGCATTCACCGGATTGTCCTCATCACGATAACCAATCGCAAGACCGCAAAACAGGATCTGCTCTTCATCGGCAATCCCGATATGTTGCTTTATCAGCCTTCCCCACATCGCCATGTATTCCTGGGCGCAGCTGTCGAGCCCTTCCTCGCGCAACAGCAGCATCACCGTCTGCAGCCACATGCCGACATCAGACCATTGCGGCAGGCCCATGACGCGCGGGATGTGACACAGCAGCAAGACCGGCGCGCCGAACGAGACGATGTTGCTGGCAGTGGCGTGTTCGCGGATCGCCACATTGTCGCGGGCGATCCCCATCGAGCCATATTGCTTGGCGCCCGTTGCAGCGAGCCGATCCTTGTATTCCTGCGGTATGTCAGGCGGAGTGATGACATATTCGATCGGGTCCTGTGGCGGTGCTGCGCGCAACGTGGCCTGAAGGCTGCGAAGCGGCTCTCCGGTCAGCACAGTCGCTTCCCAAGGCTGGAAATTGCAGCCTGAAGGTGCCCAGCGCGCAGTGTCGAGCACGCGCCGGAGCACTTGGAGCGGAACCGGTCGGTCAGTGAAGTCTCGGATCGAGCGGCGCGAAAGCACCGCCTCGGAAACTGTCTCGGCTTTCATTCTCTCCGAATGCCGCCTCAGTTGTTCTTGATGAAGTCGAGAATGACCGGAGTCAGCTTCGGCCAGCTGCGGAACAATGTGTGTCCGGCATCGCCCGAAGCCGTTTCGCCGGATCTGTAGTTCCACTCATCGTCGTTCCACGGCGGGTCGAGCATTACCGAATGCGGCACCAGCCGGTGCACCCACTCGCTGGTGGCGCGGGTGTGTGACAGATCGGAAACGCCGCTGCGGAACACCAGCGTAGGCATCGTCAGTCGCGCAAAATCTCGCGGCATCATCCCCGGAACCGGCGAGATGTCCGACGGCACATAGGCGCAGGCCCACCTCTGCATGACTTCAATGAAGCGCGCCGGGTCCATCGCCCGCAGCGCATCCTTTGCCTCCGGGTTCTTCGCCAGATGCTCGGCCCAGCTGGTGGCCTCCAACACCGCTTCCATGCCGCCCTTGCTAGCGAGCGTCGCCGCTTCCCCGCAATAATAGGTCGCCAGCTGCATCAGGCCGATCGGATCGCCGCTGATCCACCACAAGGCGAGATGCGAGCAGATGTCAGGATTGCGTGAGGCGGCAAGCATCGACACACGCGAGCCGCCCGATCCTCCGGCAATTACGCAGGGGCCAAGATCAAGATTGCGGATCAGTCCGGCCAACGCAGCGGCCTGGTTTTCCGATTCGCCTTCGCCGGTAAGGCAGGTGTCGGAATATCCGCAATTGGGCCGATCATAGATCACGACCCGGCGCCCGGCCTCGGCGAACATTTCCGCCATTTCGCGTAGGCCTGGCACATCCATGGTGAAGCGCCCGCCCGGCGTCAGCGCGATCCCGGGGTCCCCCTCCTTGCCAAACAGCTCATAAGCAATGCCGACACCGTTTACGTCCATTCTTTCCACGACGAATCCTCTCATTGTTGCGCGTTGGCCGCGCGTTTACACACTCCACCCTTGAACGGCACGGCGCGCACCGCAAGCGTTAAATGCACGGCCAAGCCTTCTGAACTGACGGGCAAGTTGACATCCTCGTCTCGACAGTCGCCTCAGGGCGAAGAATTGCCCCCGGCTTTTCTCGTGCAGTCTTATCTGCGATGAGGGCCCGGCCATGCGCTCCAACTCGCCGAGACACCTCAGGACTGCCACAGCGTTGCGCTACGCAAGTTGTGCCTGTGTCGCCATGGCAAGCGGCCTCGCAATACTGCTCGCCAGCCCCGCCCTCGCCCGCGACAGCCTCGGCCTCTATTCGGGCTGGGCCGCATTTCGCGACCCGATCGTCCCGAGATGCTATTCCATCGCCTTGGCAGTGCCGAGCAAACTGCGGCGCGACTACCAGCCATATGCTGCCGTTGGCAGCTGGCCCAAGCGCACGGTCCGCAACCAGGTGCATTTCCGGATGTCGCGCAAGATGGCGAAGAACCCGCGCATCAACCTGCTGATCGGCGGTGAGCGCTTCAAGCTGACCGGCGGCGGCGGCGATGCCTGGGCTGCGGACAAGAGCATGAATGCGGCAATCGTCGCGGCGATGCGCTCTGCCCGCAGCATGACCGTCTCGGCGACCGACGCCACAGGTACGCGCTTCTCGAACAGCTGGCCGCTGGCCGGAGCAGCCTCGGCGATGGATGCAGCGGCGATCGGCTGCGCACGGCTGCGCTAGCAAAAGTAGCATCACCGCCCTATATCCCCGCCTCCATGGCCGACACCGAACTCATGCAAATCCCCGGGCACATCGACCCGCTTCCCGTTCCTCGGGAAGTCACGCCACGCGAGGACGGACGCATTGACCTGATCGGCCTGCCTCGCACACGGATTGCCGAATTGTTCGAACAGGCTGGGCTCGATACGAAACAGGCGAAATTGCGTTCGCGCCAAGTATTCCACTGGCTCTATCACCGCGGCATCACCCAATTCGAGGCGATGACCGACATCGCCAAGACCATGCGGCCCTGGCTTGAAGAGCGCTTCGTTGTTGGGCGGCCCGATGTAGTCGAGGCCCAGCATTCCACTGACGGCACCCGAAAATGGCTGCTGCGCACCGCCGATGGCCATGATTTCGAGATGGTCTTCATCCCCGACGCCGACCGGGGAACGCTGTGCGTCTCCAGCCAGGTCGGTTGCACGCTCAATTGCCGCTTCTGCCATACCGGCACGATGCGGCTGGTGCGCAACCTGACGGCAGGCGAGATTGTCGCCCAGGTGATGCTCGCGCGCGATGCGCTTGGCGAATGGCCGAAGGGGCGGATGGACGGGCTGGAGACTGATGAAAGCGAAAATCGCTACTCATCCGATGGCCGCTTGCTCACCAATATCGTGATGATGGGCATGGGCGAGCCGCTCTATAATTTCGATAATGTTCGCGATGCGCTCAAGCTGGTTATGGACGGCCACGGCCTTGCACTTTCCAGACGGCGGATCACGCTTTCGACCAGCGGTATTGTACCGCTGATGATTCGCGCCGGCGAGGAAATTGGCGTCAATCTCGCGGTGTCGCTCCACGCCGTGACAAAGGAAGTTCGCGACGAGATCGTGCCGATCAACAAGAAATATGGGATTGAAGAGCTGCTCGAAGCCTGCGCCGCCTATCCCCGCGCATCCAACTCCCGTCGCATCACCTTCGAGTATGTCATGCTCAAGGACATGAATGACAGCGACGACGACGCGCGGGAACTGGTCCGTCTGCTTCGCAAATACAAGCTGCCCGCCAAGGTCAATCTGATCCCGTTCAACCCCTGGCCCGGCGCACCCTATGAATGTTCGGAGCCCGAGCGCATTCGCCGATTTTCGGAGATCATCTTCGAATCAGGCATTTCGGCCCCGGTGCGAACGCCGCGTGGCCGCGACATCGATGCCGCCTGTGGCCAGCTCAAAACCGCTGCGGAGAAAAAGAGCCGCGCCGAACTGGAACGGCTGTGGGCCGAAAAGCAGGCCGCGCTGGATTGATGGAGAATCGGGGCCTTAGTCCATGTCCCTGCCAATCGTCGCCCTGACCGGAATACCGTCAGGCTCAAAATCCTCCAGGCAGAACACGTTGATACCGAAATAGTCAGGTGTCACCCGTTTGCCGTGAAAGGGATATATCCCGCAGGTCTTGCAGAAGAAGTGCCGCGCTGTGTGGGTATGAAACTGGTATTCTGTCAGGTGATCTTCGCCAGAGATCAGCTCAAATTGGCTTTCGTGGACCTTGACCATCAGCGCGTTTTTGCGGCGGCAGATTGAGCAATCACAGGTCGTCAGCTCTGGAAAATCCGTTTCAATAACAAAGCGCACAGACCCGCAATGACAGCTGCCTTCATAGCGCTTCATCTCGCGGCTCATGCCTGACCTCCCGAATTGGGCAATTCACCCCCAGCCGCAATGGTCGCCACTTTTCCGCCGATCCACACCGCGCCGTTGGCATCGATCGAGCAATGGATACGACCGTCCGCGCCGACCATTTGCCCCTGACCAGCGATATAGCTGTCCTTTGCAAGACCATTGGCGAACAGATGCATGGCAACGCCAGCATTGAAGCTGCCTGTCACCGGGTCCTCGGCGAAACGCTCGTGGCCTGGCACAAAAAAGGCACGCAATTCCCATGAAATTTGCGAGCCCTCCGGCCATGGTCCGGCCAAACCGAACTCGGTTCCTTCGGGCGCTTTCGCGGCTGGTTCCGCATCAAGCACATCGTCTGCCGAGCGCAGCCGCAACAGCTGCCAGTTCGGACCATTCGCAATGTGGACCGCCTCAACCACGGCGGCCTCTGGCACACCGGCCAGCTGGGCGGCCTCGGAACGTTCGGTATCGCTGAGCGCTCCAGTGCGACTCAACGGAGGGGCCTTGAACGCCAGCAATTCGTTCTCCTGCCTCACTTCGACCAGCCCGACGCCGCATTCCTGCACGATCACACCGTCGTGCTTCGGCTTGCCACCTGCCCGCAACCAAGCGTGGCAGGTTCCAAGCGTCGGGTGCCCAGCAAATGGAAGCTCCCCCGCCGGATAAAATATCCGCACCCTGTAGTCCGCTTCAGGGTTTTCAGGCGGCACCAGGAATGTCGTCTCGGAAAAGCCAAGCCATTGCGTCAGCCGCAGCATCGCCTCGTCATCAAGCCCCGCGCCGCCATGAACGACGCCCAGCGGATTGCCGGCAAGGGCGCGCGAGCCAAATACGTCGACCAGATCGAGTAGCACGAGGCAGATTCTCCTTCAGGCCAACGACTAAAGCCTGCCCGGGTGCACGGCTACTGCGAATATCACCACATCAGGCAGTGACTCCGGCGTCGGTCAGCTCAATTCGTCGTGTTGCAGCCAAGATTCATCGCCTTGTTTTGCGGTAACCAGACCCATTCATCGTAGGTTGTGGTGTTTCGGGAATGATCGGGACATCGCAATCGAACAGAACAATTCGTCGAAAGGGGAAATTCGAATGCGCAAGATGATCCTTGCACTGACTCTCGCAGCTTTCGCGATGCCCGCAGCTCCAGTCCTGGCCGATCCGCCGCCATGGGCCCCGGCTCATGGCAAACGCGCCAAGCACAAGAAATATGATTCGCACGGCCGCTATTATGAGCCCCGCAGACTCGGCAGAAATGATCGAGTCTGGCGCGACCGGAATGGCCGTTACCGGTGCCGCCGCGACAATGGCACCACTGGCCTGGTAATTGGTGCGGCAGTCGGCGGACTTGCCGGACACGAGATCGCCGGCAGGGGAGACAAGACGCTCGGCACGATCCTCGGTGTTGTCGGAGGCGGTCTGCTTGGCCGTTCGCTCGACCGCGGCAATATCAAATGCCGCTGACAATCTGGGTTTACGCGTGATTTAGCTGTTTCCCGGTGCAGCTCGCTGTGCTTGGGTAAAGCCATGCCACCATCTGTCCTTGTCACCGGCGGCGCCAAGCGCATCGGCGCAGTGCTGTCCCGCGCGTTTGGCGAAGCAGGCTGGCATGTCGTCATCCATTTCGGACATTCGCGCGAAGAAGCCGAGGCGCTCGCGAACGAGCTGCCGTCCGCCGAATGCATCCAGTGCGACCTTGCCGATGGAGATGCAGCCGCAGCGATGGCAGGCGAACTGGCCGCAAGGCTTGATGATTGGCGCCTGTTGATAAATTGCGCCGCCGTATTCCGCGAAGACACCGATCAGGCGCTCGATCCAGGCATATTCGCAGAAGCCATGGCGGTAAACGCCGAAGCACCTGTGCGCATGACCCAGGCCTTCTTCGCCGATGCGAGCAGTCAGGGTGGGAAACGCGTCATCGACTTCCTCGACATGAAGCTGCTCAATCCCAATCCGGATTTTTTCTCTTACACCATGTCTAAACACGCTCTGGCTGCAAGCGTCAGGATGATGGCGATGGCAGCACTGGGCGAGGAGGACCGCGTCTACGGCCTGGCTCCCGGCGCGATCATGGCGAGTTTTGACCAGCAGCCCGAAGAGCACCTCATCAGCGGGAAAATGAACCTACTGGAACGGATTACGTCCCCGCAGGAACTGGCCGAGGCAGCGCTGTTCCTCGCAGACGGCTGGCTGGCCAGCGGCGAGACGCTGTTCGTCGATTCCGGCCAGCACCTGCTCTCACAGCCCCGCGACGTACTCTACCTCGCACGGGATTGATCACCGACCGATCAGGGGACTTGCGCACATGATCTGGTGCACTAGTGTCCTGAACGATGTGGCTACTCGATAAAATGCTCCAGAAGCTGGTCAGAAATGGCCGGCTCGTCGTCACCGATCATGACGGCTCGGTCCATGAATATGGCACCGGTCCAGGCGATCCGATCCGCCTTCGGCTGACAAACCGAAAAGCGGCAAATCACATTGCCCGCTATCCGCAAGTCGGGGCCGGCGAAGCCTATATGTGGGGCTGGTTGGAGGTTGAAGAGCCGCACGACATCCGCGATCTGGTGCTGTTTGCCACCGCCACCGACAAGGGCAAGGACAGCGCGGACTTCAAGGCGAAGGGGCCGTTGCGCAAATTCGGCCAGATGGCTCTGGCCCGGTTCGACAGCTATAACA
>JAQWKP010000219.1 GCA_029247785.1 Novosphingobium sp. | reverse complement strand
GGTGCGGGCATCACCTGCATCCGACAGTCGGCACGCCCTTTGAAAAGAGCCGCACACCGCTGCAACTGTGGTTCTATGCGATCTTTCTGTTCACCACGACGCGCAATGGTGTCGCGGCGAAGGAATTGGAGCGCCAGCTGGGCGTCACTTACAAGTGTGCGCACCGCATGGCCGCGAAAATCCGCGAGCACATGGCAGATGTGGACGGCGACGGCATCCTTGATGGCATCGTCGAAGCTGACGAGACTTTCGTAGGCGGTCACAAGGCTGGCGGGCAGGGCGGCAAGGGCAAGGCGATTGTCTTTGGCATGATGGAACGCGGCGGCAATGTCATAACCGAGGTTGTTGCCAACCGCCGTTCCGACACGCTGCTTTCCCATGTGTTCGATCACGTCGAACCGGGCGCTGAAATCCACACTGACGAGCATCGCGGTTATGGCGATCTGGCCTATGAGGGTTACGCTCACAGGCGCGTCAATCACTCCGCTGGTGAGTATGTCACCGCAACGGGCATTGGCGTGAACGGGATCGAAGGCTTTTGGGCTCAGTTGAAGCGGTCAATTCAGGGCACGCACATTCACGTCAGCCCCAAGTATCTCTGGAAATATGCGAAGGAAGCTGAGTTCCGCTTCAATCGTCGGCGTCGTCCTGAGACGATGCTGGACGAGCTTCTGGCGACTTTCCGGCCATTGCCTTCAAAGTTCGATTGAACTGCGCGGGATCGCCCTTGGCGTCCTCCCGGCGTTCCTTGATGAACTTGTCTAGTTTGCCGGTCTCGCGTGCCTCTTTGAGGGTTGTCATTTGTCAGCCGTTTGCTTGATGAGAATATCGAGCTTCTGGTTCATTAGCTCAAGCTTGGCATCTTGGGCCTCATCGGTGGCGGCCTGTTTTCCCGCCTGGTCCTGCAATAGACCGCCCGCCCCAACGCCACCGTCAAATCGATCACCACCAAAAGCGAGGGCCGCCAAGATGAGGCCGACTCCTGTGGCAACTGCTCCCCACACCGTGGACCTAGTCGGAAGTTTGTCGAGCTTCGTGCTCAGACGCGATTCAATCGCGTCATCGCGCGCATCTACATAGTCTTTCATGTTGACGCTCGTGTCCATTGGACCTCCTCCATCAAAACCCGGAGCTGCGGCAGTCAGCCCCGGTTCGGAAAATGTTCGTAAGTTCCCAGAAGGCGTCTGGAATGGCAGCACGACACTTTCTTCGTCGTTCTGCGCCACCACCTAGTCCTCCACCTGATCCGCCCCATCTCCGGCGACCACTTTCAACTGCTCGACTGCCTTCGTGAATGATGCCGCTACCTTCAAGAACTGATCGTTGGGCATCGCAAGGTTGACAACATACCTCGCCAGAACCTTTTGATCCTTGGCGGCTGTGTGTTCGACAAAATGAATTTTTGTCATGTGTTCGCCCATCGCGAGGCCCGCCGTCCCGTCCACGACGATGGTAGGGCAATCCATTGGGCTGTTGACCAGTTCTGGTGTCTGCCCAGCAGGAATCTTGTCGGCCATGTTCTCTCCCGATTCGGAGAGTCTGGTTTAGCTGACTTTCAAACATTGCGTCACCCTATCATTTATGTAGGAAAAATCCTAGATAATGCTACGTATGCGAAGGGGATATGTCGGAAATCCTACTTGTCTAGGATATTTCTTTGATGTAGGGACGATTTATGTCGGAAGCTGATCCCAGGAAGCGATTGCTCGAACTGGCTGAGGAGCGGGAAGTCAGCCTTTCCCGCTTGTCTGGGCTGATCGGGAAGAACGCGAGTTACCTGCAACAATTCGTTCGCAAGGGTAGTCCCAAGAAGCTGGAAGAGACCGATCGCGGCAAGCTCGCGCGCTTTTTCGGGGTGGATGAGGCCGGACTGGGTGCCCCGAAGGATATTTCCTACGATGGACTGGATGGCGGGACTCCGCGAGGAAGCTGGGTCGATGTGCCGCGCCTTGCGCTGGGTGCATCTGCCGGTCCCGGTGCGCATGCCGATGGTGAGGAAGCAATTGGCGCGTTCCGTTTTTCAAGGCCGTGGCTGCGCGAGCAAGGTTTCGAATCGGCGATGTTGTCAGCGATCGCGGTGACCGGCGATTCGATGGAACCGACCTTGCGCGACGGAGACGAGATCCTCGTCGACCGAAGCCAGCGTCCCTTGCGTGAGGGCATCCATGTCGTGCGTCTCGACGATACTCTACTGGTCAAGAGGATCGAGACGGGGCAGCCGGGCCGGATCGCACTGCTGAGCGATAACCAGGCCTACCGTCCCATCGAGGTCGAGCCCGGGGATGTGCAAGTGATCGGACGAGTGGTGTGGAAGAGCGGGCGGCTCTAGCCGCGCGCCATTGCAATTCCCGTCCCCAACCGCCAAATCCGCCTTCATGAACGACACTCCCCAACCACCGATGCGCGTTGCGATCATTCCGGTTACGCCGCTTCAGCAGAACTGTTCGCTGATTTGGTGCACCGCAACCATGCGAAGTGCCCTGGTCGATCCCGGCGGCGATCTCGATCTATTGAAGCAGGGGCTGGAGAAGACCGGCACCACGCTTGAAAAGGTGCTCGTCACCCATGGCCATCTCGATCATTGCGGATTGGCTGGCGAACTGGCCAAGGAAATGGGCGTTCCGCTCGAAGGGCCGCATGAGGAAGACCGCTTCTGGATCGAGCAGCTCGATAGCGACGGCGATCGCTGGGGCGTGCCGGGGGCGAGCTTTGAGCCCGACCGCTGGCTGGTCGAGGGCGACAGCGTCACCGTCGGTGATCTGACGCTCGACGTCTATCATTGCCCGGGTCACACCCCGGGGCACATCGTATTTCACCACGCCCCGTCGCATTTCGCTATCGTTGGCGACGTGCTGTTCCAGGGCTCGATCGGCCGCACGGACTTTCCCAAAGGCGATCACCAGCAGCTGATATCATCGATCACCAGCAAGCTGTGGCCGCTTGGCAATGAGGTCACATTCGTACCCGGCCACGGCCCCACCAGCACGTTTGGCGAGGAACGGCAGACCAACCCATTTGTCGGTGATGCCGCTCTGGCCTGAAGCTGCAGAGGCCTGAACCCCAGAAGCTGTAGGAGCTACATCCGTCCGAGGGCGATCAGGGCCGCGACGACCGAAAGACCGAGTAGCGTGAGCATTGTCACCAGGACACCGATCGACCGCAATGGACCGCCCTTGGGGTTTTCCATTCCGAGGCCGTGGCTCACTCTGGCCAAGATGAATACCCCGCCGACGATTGGCAGCCAGCTGCCCCCTTTTTCCGAGGCTTCGATCACGGCGATCAGGATGAGTACCAGCGGCGCATTCTCGATGAAATTTGCCTGAGCGCGCATCCGCCGGATCAGCGCCTCATTGCCGCCGTCGCCATGAATGATTTTTTCCTTGGCCCGGACCTGGCCGATCCGGATAGACAGCCAGATATTCAGGATCGCCGCGGCCGCGGCTAGCGATAGAGTCGTTTGCAAGATCATGATTCTCTCCCCGTTTGCGCGCAGGACCATGCGACAGCCGCCGACGGGTTGCAACTCGTTCAAAATCGGGTATAGGCCCGCGTTCGTCGTCTCCGACCGGAAAATTCGGTGCCGGCGACGTTTTTGACAAAACCGTATTTTCAGGATCAGGTGCCGAAATGGCTGTCCCTAAAAGAAAAATATCGCCTTCGCGCAGGGGTATGCGCCG
>JAQWKP010000122.1 GCA_029247785.1 Novosphingobium sp. | reverse complement strand
CGAAGGCAAGGTCGCGCGATGCTTGATCTTGCTTTCGCCGCCTATCTTGCCGGACTGCTGCTGCTGGGACTGCGGCGACCGTTCATCTGGGTCCTCGCCTATCTCTATGTCGACATCGTCGCGCCGCAGATGATCTCCTGGGGGTTCCTGTCGTCTTTGCCGATCTCGTTGATCGTCTTTCTGGCAGCATTTGGCGGTTGGCTCGTTCTCGACGACAAACAAGAATCTCGCTTCAACTACCGGCAGGGCCTGCTGCTGCTGCTGCTCGGTTATTGCGCCTTTACGACCTATAGCGCTGACTTTCACGAGGAGGCGCTGGGCAAGTGGGAGTGGGTCTGGAAGGCGCTGGTCTTCGCGATCTTCCTACCGCTTACCCTGCGGACGCGGCTACGGATTGAGGCTGCGGCGTTGGTGATGGTTCTTTCGGCTGCGGCAATCATAGTCAGTGGCGGCATCAAGACAGCGATGGGCGGCGGCGGATATGGGACATTGCGCCTGCTCGTCGACAACAACACCGGTCTTTATGAAGGATCGATCATTTCTTGCGTCGCGATCGCGATAATCCCGCTGATCCTCTGGCTGGTCAAACACGGGACCATCTATGTCCCGGACTGGCGCGTAAAGGCCTTTGCGGCAGGCCTTATTCTGGCTTGCATTCTCATGCCGATCGGGACTCAGGCGCGCACCGGTCTCGTCTGTTTCGGATTTCTTTGCGTGCTTTTGCTTCGGTCGGCAAAGCGGCGCTTGCTCTACTTCGGCCTTATGGGGGCGGTCGGACTGCTATCTATTCCATTCCTTCCGCAAAGTTTCACGGATCGGATGAGCACGATCGAGAATCATCAGTCGGACCAGTCAGCTTCCACGCGGATCGCGGTGTGGAAATGGACGCTGGATTACGTGAAGCACAACCCGATGGGGGGAGGCTTCGAAGCCTATCTCGCCAACAAGCTCGAATACAAGACGGTCAGCGCCGAGACGGCTGGCAGCACAACAATTGTCAGGTCCGAAGATGTCGAGGATGCTGGCCGTGCATACCATTCGGCCTATTTCGAGATGCTTGGCGAACAGGGTTTCCCCGGGTTGATTCTGTGGCTTTGGATACAGGCTTCGGGTCTCTGGCATATGGAACGCATACGCCGCCGCTGGAAAGACCGGACAGGGCAGGACGAGCAATGGCAAGCCCCGCTCGCCAATGCTCTGCAGCAGTCGCACCTCGTTTACCTGCTGGGCTCGCTCTTCGTAGGCATCGCGTTCCAGCCATTCATGCTGATGTTGATCGGCCTGCAATGCGCATTGTGGACCTATCTCAAGCGGATCGATGGTAGTACCCAGGAGGCCATGCGGAAGCGGAGGAAGCCCAAGCCGCTCATCGTTAAACCCGCTGTATGAATGTCCGAGGCTCGCAGATTTCAGCGAATGTTTGCGGCAATTGCCTCCGGTTCATCTGATCTTTTCGTCGCTGCTTGACTGATCGACCAACGCTCGGTCCCCCACCTTGCGACGAGTTTGTCGATTACTTCTCGCTCGGGGGCATTCAGTTTGGAATAGTTGGCGCAATGGCTTGGCCGTTGGAAACAGGCCTTGCCCGTATCCAGCCGCAGCGAAACGACACCGTATTCTTTCGTTGCCATCCCGATCGTGGATGGCGCCTCCAGGCTACCAATATGCATGAACGGTGGTTGCGACCGGCGCGTCTCAGCTTTGCCCTGCAGCAGGCCGAGCAGGGTTCTGCGGTAATCGCTTATTGCAATCGGTGCCTGCAGATCACGTAGCTTGCGGTTCACTGCGAAGAATGTAGCGAACTGGCGCTGATTGATAATATGTCCATGGCCAAGGAAGCCATCTTCGAACAGCGCCTCGCCGTGGTCTCCGCTCACTGCGAGGATTGTTCGTTCCCAAACGTCGAGCTGCTTGAGCCTGGCGATGAGCTCTCCCAATCTCGCGTCTGCATTGGCCACAGCGTTCCAATAGGTTCGCTCGACCAGCTCTCGATTTTCAGCCGAGATTGCACTGCGCTCTACGGGCGGATCGGCAAATCGCCTGGGCACCCCCTCGTGATGATAGGGATAGTGGGGGCTCTGGAAATTCATGTAGACGAATTGCGGTTCATTCCATGCTTCCGGCGTGCCGAGCGCCTTGTCGAATTCGTTGAGCAGGATTGCCTCGTCGATCAGTAGTGAGCCTTGCGCCGCGAAACCGAATGCCCGTTTGTCCTTGAGGCGTTCAGCATCGACGAAAATGTCAGCATTCTCTCGCATGCCGACGGTAGCCGATATGTCCCCGAAATCCTCGGGTTGGCCGGAAAAGACGCTGATGCCGTAGCCCGCCTTTTTCAATTCGGTGAACAGACTGGGGTCGCCCCGCCGTGGTACCAGTCGGCCGCTGAAGATGGACTTCAACGATTCCGTGGTGAATCCGACATGGCTGTAGCTGGGAGCGATCGCGGTTCCGCTTGCCGCGAGCGCGGCAAGGTTGGGGGCGACAAGCTTTCCGTTTAAGCGTTTGCCGAGGACATCGCCGCGTGTACTCTCGAATATAACGAGGACCAGGTTAAGCCCGCCCTCGGGCGGAACGGATTCAGGCAAGGGCTGTGGTATTGCGACGGGCGAGAGATCGCCCGCATAGCCATCTTCGTCGATGCCGTTGCCCGGTATGTCTAAAGCGAGCGGATATCTTGTGGAATCGAATGGATAGGCATCATTTCGCAGGCCGAACAGCCCATAATTGTCGCCGTCGAAATCGCTGGCCAAGTCTGCCAGTGTTCCGATCTTGCTCCATGCCAGCATTCGGTTGAGGCCGTGAGCTGTGTCGCTGCCGGTTCGCGGAACAATCGCCAACATGGCTATGAATGCAAGCCAAGAGATAGTGAGCAACTTACTGCCCCGAGATAGCTGGCTCGCGGCGATGGCGGTCGGGAACCAGCGCCTGGCGACGCGCCAACACCCCCACCACAACAGCAAGTAGACCGCCAGGGCTGCAACGCCGAGGGCGATCTCGTCTTTGCTGAACAGCAACGCGTCCTTGATGCTTCCGCCCCCCAATTGCTTGAGTAAGGCAAAATCGACGACATCGCTGAAATAGCTGTGCAACTGGTATTGAGCGTTCAACAAGCCGAGGTTGAGGCCGCCATAGGCGAAAGAAAAATGGAATAGCGCAGGCCAGCTGCCATTTCGGCGGTTAAGCCGAGCGCAAAGTCCCCAAATTGTAACGGCAATGGCGAATTGGGAGGTGAAGTAGCCCGCCAGGAATATCGCGATCTCGGGCGCCGTGTCCACCGCGCTCGATTGACCGAAGCCGCCGGAAAAGACGCCGTATTTGCGGTCCGCAATCGCCAATTCGACAACGCAAACCAGACCAATGACGGCAAACGCGAGCACGGGTCGAGTGAGAAATCTGGAAACAGGAATGCCGTTCATTTCTGACCTGCTTCGATGGCCGGGATAGGGTGTCGGGAGGAGACACCCGATCTACCAGCCGAGAATAGCGGAAGAAGGTTAACCCATCGGTAACTTGCATGGATCGAGCGGGCGCAATCATCGGCCTGGTGGCAAGCGTGCGTTGCGCCCCTCACCGCCTTCGGCCATGATTGTTGCGGACAAATTGGGGACCGAGATGCAAATTGAAGATCTGCAGGCGAAGCTTGGCGAGACAATCGGAAGTTCGGACTGGTTTGATATCGGGCAAGACCGGATCAATCGCTTTGCCGATGCGACGGACGACCACCAATTCATTCATGTCGATCCAGAGCAAGCTAAGGATTCTCCATTTGGTCAGACCATCGCGCACGGTTTCCTGACCCTGTCCATGCTGGCGCCGTTCCTGGAAAAAGGATTCCCGCGGCCGGAGCTTGAGATGACCGTCAATTACGGCTTTGAGAAGGTTCGGTTCATCGCGCCTGTAAAGTCTGGTCGGCGGATTCGTGGTCATTTCA
>JAQWKP010000087.1 GCA_029247785.1 Novosphingobium sp. | reverse complement strand
AGGGCCGCTTGCAGAAATAATTGTAATAGGGCTTCAGCGCCTCGGCAGTCTCTGGGTCTTCGACGATCGAATCCACCCGGCGCCGGGTCATCTCCATCTTGCGCATCTGCGCCAATTGTAGCGCTTCGGCGCTGGTATGTTTGTTCTTGCCGCCGGTCATCGCGCCGATGTGATTGATGATGTCGGTCCAGCCATCGTGGACCATGTCCTCCTCTTCGTGACCGCCGGCGACGATATTAGAGAAATTGTCACGCCGCCTTCGCGCCCAGCCCGGGGTCAGCGACTTGATGAAATCCGGATCGGTCGGCTGATTTCCGCGCGCATCGATCGAAGAGGGCGTGCGCTGGAAAACAAACAGCTGCCTCGCGTCCTTGGCCAATTCTGGCACGGCCTGAACCGCAGTTGCACCGGTGCCGATGATGCCGACGACCTTGTCTGCAAGATTGACCATCGGCGTCGTCTGGCTGCCGCCAGTATAGTCATAATCCCAGCGACTGGTGTGGAAGCTCTTGCCCTCAAAATCGAGAATGCCGGGAATGGCCGGGAGCTTGGGATTGGTCAGCAAGCCATTGCCGATCATCACGAAACGCGCGGCGATTGCGTCATTGCGGTCAGTGGTGACGATCCAGCGTTTGCTCGCCTCGTCCCAGCGCACTTGTTCTACTTCAGTCTGGAACAGCGCCGCGCGGTAAAGGTCGTAGCGCTCGCCGACCATCTTGCAATAATCATAGATCTCGGTGGCCTTGGCGTATTTCTGGGTGGGGATGTAATTCATCTCCTCGATCAGCGGCATATAGACATAGGATTCGACGTCGCAGGCCGCGCCTGGATATCGGTTCCAATACCATGCGCCGCCAAAATCTGCGCCTTTCTCGACGATCCGCAGGCTCTCGATCCCGGCTTCGCGCAACCGCCCGCCCGCTAGTAACCCGGCGAATCCTCCGCCGATCATCAGCACGTCGATTTCCTCGACAATCGGATCGCGGGTGAAGTCCGGATCGGCACGTGGGTCGGTGCCGAGCCAGGCGAATTTGCCTTCCATGTGGCGATATTGATCATTGCCGTCGGCGCGCAGGCGCTTCTCGCGTTCCTCGGCATATTTGCGGGTCAGCGCCTCGACATCGACTTCGATGGGCGTGGTGGTATCGCTTGTCATTGGTGAAACCTCTCTAGTTTCCAACCTGCCGGATCACGCCGCCTGGGTCCAGCGGCTCGGCGCGACTTCGAAACCACGCTCCTCGCCTTCTAGCGCCACTTCGACATGCAGCACGCGGCCACTCTCGGGATCGAGCCAGCTGTTGTACACGACTGCTGGGCCGTCGCCTTCCCAACGGCGTTCTACCAGCAGCGGGCAGCCCTGGGTCCAGTGATCGGGGGCGAGGGCGAGCGGCGCGCCGCTTTCGCCGGCAATGGCGACGCTGCCAATCTGGACGATGCCGGGATAGAGCGGGATTGGCTCGTCCGTATGCGTTTTAGAGCCGAGCGCGACTTGCTTTGCCGGGGGCCGGGCTTGTTCCAGACGGACACTTCGCATTTCATGCCGCAGGTTTTCCGTGGCGTGTACATCGCCGGGCACGACTCCATAAGCCGCGCGGGCCTGGTCTGCATCGATCCGGCCATGGCGGATGTCGCGCTGGACCTGCTCCGGCTCGCGGTCGAGCGGGTCGCCAAAGCCGCCGCCCGAGGCGATCCGCATTTCGAACCAGTCGTGTGCGCCGACCAATTCGCCGCTGGTCGAAACGTCGATCATCTCCTCGCTGCCGTCGCCGCGGTGGATGACGAATTCGTTGCAGGCACCCGGACGGCCTCCGGCAATACCTTGCAGCGGCAAGTAGCGGCGCATACCGAATGTGACGCCGTGTAGCGTATCGACGCCGTGCGGGCGATAGCTGAAGCGATTGCCGGCACCGGCTCGGTACGTGCCCGCGCCCTCCGCGCTGGGTCGCAGCCCGCGTTCCAGGAACAACAGCGGGTACCAACTCTCCAGCACCTCGATATCGGGAAACTGCCCTTCGACTTTCGGGCCGACGGTGTTGCGGCCAAGATCATTGCCGTCGCGCTCACTCCCCGCAGAACTGCCCGCCCATAGACCGTCGAAGGCCATATAGGCGTCCTGCAGCCCATCGTTTCCGGTCCATGACCATAGCGCCATGCCGATCGCCGAATCCCAGGCTGCCCCTCCGAGATAATGATGCTGTTCGATCTCGGGCGAAGCGCCGAGCGCCAGCATCAGCGCTTCCATACCGACTCCGGCGGCGTTGAGGCTGGCGTGCATATGTGCCGCCGCTATCGGCGCGGGCGGCGTGCAGTCAAGGATCGAACCTTGCTCGCAGGTGATCGTCACTGGAGCGAAGATACCATCGTTGAACGGAAGGTCGCGGGCCAGCACATTGGCGGCCATCACCAGCAGCTCTGCGGCGACGATATAGTCTTTGGAATTGAAGAAATGGCTGGTCTGGGGCGAGGCCCCGGTGAAATTGAAATGCAGTGTGTCGCCTGCAACGGTCAGCTCGCAGGGGATCTTGTAGAAGGTGGTCTTGAATTCAGTCCAGGATGTCGAGCGGTAGGTGCCGTCGGCGATCAGAGTGATACGACGCCGGAATTCTGCCTCGGTGAGGTCGCGGATCGCAGTGAGGCTGTCGACAAATTTGGCCTCGCCGCTGCGCGCGATCAGCTCCTCGATCCGCGCGGCAGCGAAATGGGCGCCGGCGCACAGCCCTCGCATATCCATCTCGACCAGCTCCGACATGCGGACATTGACGCGCAGTAGGTCCCAGATGTCACTGGCTTCTTCGCCTCCCCTGAAGAGCCTAACTGGTGGAACCCGAAAGGCCTCCTGGTAGCATTCGGTTGCGTCGGGCGAGAATGAGCCGACTACCATCCCGCCCATATCCATGAGATGCGCCGAGACTGCGACCCAAGCGACCAGCTGGCCTTTATGAAACACCGGCTGCTGAACCATCACATCCTGGGGATGCAGCCCGCCGCCATTATGCGGATCATTCGACAGGAACACATCTCCCGGCGCGATGCTCTCGCCGTGCCGCTCGATCGTCGAGCGTACTGCATGGACCGCCGCGCCATAGTGGTAGATCACCTCCCCGGAGCCGACGATCAGCCCACCAGCGGCATCGAGCAGGGTGACAGAGTAATCCTTGCTCTCAGTGACATTGGGACTGATCGCGGTCTGCTCGACCGCGCGGCAAGCCTGCTCGCCGACTGATTCCAGACGCGAGCGGAACACTTCGAGGTCGATCGGGTCGATGTCGTGAACCGTCATGATGCGCTTTCCATTACCAGTGTTCCTTGGGAATTGACCATGGCTGACATACCATCCGGCACCCAGATGGTGGTGTCGCTGGCGTCGATCAGAGCGGGTCCGACAAGCATATGGCCGGGCAGCAAGCCAGCACCGTCATGCACTGCGATGTCGCGTCTGCCGCCGTCGCCGCGTTCGAGTCTCACCGAGCGAGACCGCACGGGCTGGGCGTCGGTGTCTTGCGCTACCTCTTCCAGAGCTCCCGCGACCACGCGCGCGCGGGTCGTCCTGCCGATGCCGACCGCGCGCAAGGTGACCAGTTCGATCGGTGCGCCAAGCACGATCGAGCCCTTGCCATAGCGCTTGGCATATTCCTCGCGGAATGCGTCGAGCAGCTCCGCTTCGATGGCAGCATCGAAGGGGCCGTCCGGCACGGGCAGCTGGATTTCGGAGATTTGTTTGGAAAAACGGATATCCGCCTCGAAGAGTACGGAGCGGTCAGCTTCGGCGACGCCATCGGCTTCAAGATCGGCCAGCGCGCTTTGCGCCAATTCGCTTTTCACTGCCTCGACGCGCGCAGAAGCGAGCGGGAAGGGTGTCATCACAGTGCGAATGCGTTCGCGGCGCACATCGGTGCTGGCAGCGCCGAATGCAGAGAGCACCGATGCAAGTTCGGGGACCAACACGCGCGGGGCTTCAACCGCGCGGGCGAGGTCTGGCACGAACAATGCGCCACTTCCTCCAAAACACATGAAAGCGTGCTCGCGCAGATCAAGCCCGAGTGCACCTGTACGCCCGCGCGTCGCCCGGATCATGTCGGTGAGCGCAAGCTGGCGAATGCCCCATGCGATGGTTTCAGCGTCCATTTCGAGCGCCTCGCCAAGCTTCGTGCAGGCTCGCTGCGCCGCCTCGGCATCGAGTGTAAACTCGCCGCCGAGGAAATTCTCAGGATCGATATAGCCGAGCACGACCAGTGCATCGGTCACCGTCGCCTCAGTGCCGCCACGCCCGTAACAGGCTGGCCCCGGCACCGCCCCGGCAGAGCGCGGTCCGACGCGCAGCGCCCCCCGCGCGTCGATCCATCCGAGCGAGCCGCCGCCCGCACCGATCGAGGCGACATCGACCAGCGACAACGCTGTCCAGGTGCCCATCACCTCGCCGCGCGTGCGCCGCGCTGGCTGGCCATGCTGGATCACCGAAACGTCGAAACTGGTGCCGCCAAGATCACAGGTAACAAAGGTTTCTATGCCTGCCGCCGCGCCGACAGCGACCGATGCGGCAACCCCGGCAGCGGGCCCCGAGACGGCAAGCCCAAGTGGACGCCGTTTTGCCTCGGCCACGGTCACCGAGCCGCCGCCCGAATGGACCAGCAGCAGCGGCGAGGTGAGACCCATCGCGGCAAGCTCGCCTTCCAGCTCCTCGATTCCACCCAGCGCGCCGGAGACATAGGCGTTGAGCACGGCAAAGCTGGTGCGCTCGAATTCTCGCGCGGCGGGGTGCAATTCGGCAGCTGAGATTACCGGTACGTCGGGGTAGAGTCGGCGTGCCAATTCGGTCACGGCATTCTCGTGAGCGGGGTTCAGGAAAGCCCAGAGGAACGAGACCGCCAGTGCCTCAACCTGCTGGTCTTCGACCAGCAAGCGGATTGCTGCTTCCGCCTCGGCGAGGTCCAGTGCGGTGATGACATCACCGTTGCGGTCGATCCGCTCGCTCACCCCTGCGATCGTTTCGATGTCGACCACCGATTGCGGCGCGGCCAGCCAGCCTTCCTCGTCAATTTCGCGCGCGCCGCGCGCCATCGGCAGCATTTGCTCGAATCCCTCGGTGGTGACCAAGCCGACCCGGCGACCGGTGCGCGAAGCCAAAACATTGGTGATCGCCGTAGTCCCCAAGCCGAAACGCGCGACATTTGGCAGCGTCGCCTCAAGGCTCTCGCCCCGGCGATGCGCGGCGAGACGGGCAGCCGCAATCACACCCTTGCCGAGTTCGCCGGGAGTGGTTGGCGATTTCGCCCGCCAGATGCGTTCCCCCTCGGTCAGCACGCAATCGGTAAAGGTGCCGCCGACATCGATGCCGAAGCAGATCGGGTCCACAGCCAAGCCGCTCAGGCTGCTGTCGGAAGCTTGCGCCCGAGACCGTAATCGCCGTCAAGCGTGGTCCGCTCAACGATCCGCACTTCCTCATAGGGGGCAGGCGTTACCCGGTGGAGCATACGCCAATTGTCCCACAACACCATTTCGTCGGGTGACCATGTGTGATGATAAGACGGGCTGTCCCACAAGTGGTTCGACAGAATCGTCAGCAGTTCGTCGCCGCGGGTCTTGCCCATGCCGACAATCGACTGGGCGAAGCGCGGCGAGAGGTTGAGCGCTTTGCGACCGGTTGCTTGCTGGGTGAAGACCAGTGGATGGACAACTGCTGGCCAGTCGCTCTCTGCCCTGGCATACATTGAGCGATTGGCAGGGCCGGTCTTGATGTATCTCACCTGCTCGCGGCAGCACCATGGCGAGCTCTCGGGCGGCCCGAACTTGTAGACCACTTCGAGATCCTCGATCTCTCTCTTGCTCTTATCCTCCAGGCGATCCCAAGCGTCGATCTGGTCGATATAGCCGGTCTCGCCGCCCGTGCTGGTGATCTTGGTGGCGTGGAGAATTCCCCCGTGATTGATCTTGTCAGTAAAGATGATGTCCTTGTGCCACGGCAGCCAGCCGCAGCCAGCAACGCCGTCCACCTCGATAAGATCCTCATCTTCGCCTTGCGGGTTGGAGACGAGGCGGATCAGCTTCTCGTGTTCGGGGTGGCGGATTTCCTTTACCGGATGGATGATGGTCTCAGCAAAACAATCACTCAGCGCGATCTGAAATGCGGGCGTTACGGTGCTCCCCCTAAAGATCACGAGCCCGTCGATCAGCCAGCGTTGGCGCAGCTCATCCCGGGTCTCGGGCGATTCCAGATCCTGCTGTGTCAGCCCGGTGACGACGCAGCCGAATGTGAGATCGTCCGAAAGCTTTTCTATCATGCAGGCCATGGGCGTCCTCTGTGATACCAAGTCCGATCTATCATCGCGTGAACCGCCTAGCTTGACCCAACAGGTCAGGGCATTGGTAGCCATCGACTCGCTTGCGGACAGCATGGTAGCGGGGTTGACCTGAAGAGGAGGTCCGGATGGGGATTTGTGAGGGGCGTACGGTCATTGTCACCGGAGCGGGGCGAGGGCTGGGGCGCGAATATGCCCTGGGTTTCGCTGCCGAGGGCGCCAATGTCGTCGTCAATGATCTTGGCGGTGCGCTGTCCGGGGGTGGCAAGGATCACTCCGCCGCGGATGGTGTCGCCGATGAAATCCGCGCGGCGGGCGGCAAGGCCATCGCCAATTACGAGGACGTTACGGACTGGGACGGCGCTGGGCGTCTGGTCGAGGCCGCATTGGGCGAATTCGGCGGATTGGACGTTGTCGTCAATAATGCCGGCATCATGCGCATCGTCCCGTTCCTTGAGGATACGCTCGAAAACTGGGACCAAACCACTCGTGTCCATCTGCGGGGCCATTTCTGCGTGTCACGTCGCGCTTCGGACTACTGGAAGAGTGAACATCGCGCAGGTAGGCCGGTGGCGGCGCGGATCATCAACATTTCGAGCGGCGCAGGGCTGCAGGGCGCGACAGGACAAGCGCCTTATGCGACGGCCAAGGGCGGCATTGCCTCACTTACCCTGACACTCGCAGTCGAGCTGGCGGACCTTGGTATCACGGTCAATGCCATCGCGCCTACCGCTCGAACGCGCATGACCAGCGAATTCTGGCCGGAACAGACCGCCATGCCGAATGAGGGCTTTGACTTCATGGACCCGGCCAATGTCGCCGCAGCGCTGGTTTGGCTCGGCTCCGAGCAATCGGGCCATGTTACCGGCTGCGTCTTCGAAGTCGGCGGCGGCATGATCGCGCTGGAGGACGGCTGGGACCTTGGCCCGATGATCGACCGCCAGCGCAAGTGGGTCCCCGCAGAAGTAGGCCCAGCGGTCGACACATTGTTGGCGAGGCGAAAAGCCCCTCGGCCAGTATGGGGTAGCTAAGGGCTCAAGCCGCGAGTTTGCGGCCCTTCGCATAGTCGCCAGTGATCGTCGTGCGTTGCATAATTCGGGTCTCGTCGATCGGAATCTGGCTGACAGAGTGCAGCATCCGCCAATTGTCCCACAGGATCATCTCGTCGAGCGACCATGCGTGGTGATAGGCAGGGCTGTTGAGGACGTGATCGGACAGCTGCCGCATCAGTGCGTCGCTCTCGGAAGCGTCCATGCCATCGATATGTAGCGCAAAGAACGGCGAGAGGTTGAGCACCTTGCGGCCGGTCTCGGGCTGGGTGAAGACCAGCGGATGGGCGACCGGCGGGAATTCGCTTTTGGCCCGGTCAAGCGCGCCCCTTGCCGATTCGGCTTCCTGGATGATGCGCAAGCGACTGTGAGTCATATAGGGAAACTTGGTGAAGGGTCCGAGCTGGTAAACGATGTCTAGCCCTTCGATCCGTTCCTTGAGGTCTTCCGGTAGCCGCTCGTAGCAGTTGATCTGGTCGATGAAGCCGGTGATGCCGCCACGGCTGCTGGTCTGCAAGGCACGCAGCACGCCGCCGTGGTTGATACGGTCGACATAGACGAGATCGGTATGCCAGCCAAGAAAACCGCCGCCAATCTCGCCGTCGATTTCGAGGATTGTGACATCGTCGGGCGCGCTGGTCAGGGTTATCAGCTCGGGCTTGCCCTGGGTATGAATCTCCTTGACAGGATGCGCTTCCAGCGGCCCGAAGACGCGGCTGAGGTTGAGCTGGAAGTCTTCGTTGACCTCGCCATCGCGAAATAGCACCAAGCCGTCCTCGACCCAGTAGCGCCGCAAGTCCTCGCGCACCAATTCCTGTTCAATGTCGCTGGAGGTCAGGCCTCTGATGATCTTGCCGAAGCTAAGGTCCGGCGAAAGCGGTTCGACACTGTAAGGCATCGCGGTCCCCTATCTGGGTGCAGGCTCGATAACCCGCATAATTGGTTCGAATCTCCACCCGGCCATCCGGGAAGGCAAGGTCACCTCTATGGCTTCCCGCCTAGACCCGTATTATCAAGCTATCACGTTCGCCGCTTGATAGAATGGGACAGCCACGGGGCCAGGAGCCCCCGCTTCGGGAGATTCCCCTGGCGGGCGGAGAAAGGGAGATAGCCATGCTCGATCTGAAGATAGTCGGAGGAACGATCATCGATGGCAGCGGTGGCCCCGGTTACCTGGGCGAGGTCGGCGTCAGGGATGGCCGGATTGTCGCTGTCGGCGAAGTCAGCGAGGAAGCGCGAGAGACGCTCGATGCGACTGGCCGGATTGTCGCACCCGGTTTCGTCGACGTCCACACCCACTATGACGCGCAGGTCTTCTGGGACCCTGCGCTGAGCCCATCGTGTTTTCATGGCGTGACCACCGTGCTGGGCGGTTTCTGCGGCTTTTCGGTCGCGCCGCTGACTAAGGAGGCTGCGGGATACCTCGCGCCGATGCTGGCACGGGTTGAAGGCATGCCGCTGGAAACGCTCGAAACCGCTGTGCCATGGAACTGGGAGAGCTTCGGTGACTATCTCGGACTTCTCGAGGGCAAGCTCGGCCTCAATGCTGGCTTCTACGCCGGTCACAGTGCCATTCGTCGGGTGGTGATGGGCGAGCGCGCAGTTGGCGAAGAGGCGAATCCCGAGGAATTGGCCCAAATGAAGGTACTGCTCGGCACATCGCTTTCCGAGGGAGCGCTCGGCCTGTCCTCGACGATTTCGCCGACTCACAATGACGGCGACGGCAATCCCGTGCCTTCGCGCTGGGCGAGCCGAGAGGAACATATCGAACTCGCCAGGGTGGTCAGTGAGCATGAGGGTACCGGCGTTGAATTTCTGCCGGGCATCGATTTCGATGACGATACAAAGGAGCTGATGACCGATCTCTCGCTGGCGAGCCAGCGCGCGGTCAACTGGAATGCGATCGCGCTGACCGGAAGGCCTGACGATGCCGAAATGGCGGCGAGCCAGCTTGCCATGACCGACCATGCCCGCTCGCGAGGCGGTGAGATCATCGCGCTGGCGCTGCCTTGCACGCCCAATGCATATCTGAATTTCAGTTCCGGTTTCGTCTTCGACAGCTTGCCGGGGATCTGGCGCGAAGTGTTCAAATGGCCGCTGGAAGAGCGCATGACCCGCTTCCGCGACCCGGATTTGCGCCACCAACTGGCCGAGGACGCGGCTAGCGTGCCTGAGGACTCGATCTTCATGTTCGTGTCCAGACTCGGGGGCTATAAGGTGGTTTCGGTCAAGTCCGAGAAAAACCGGAATTGCGAAGGCCGACTGATCGATGAGATCGCCGAAGAGCGGGGCTGCGAGCCGATTGACGTCATGCTCGATCTGGCGCTCGATGATGAATTGACGACGATATTCCTTCCCGGACTGCGCGGCTTCGATCACGAGACCTTCGTCTTGCGCGGGAGAATCTGGCAGGATGATCGCACGATCATCGGAGCATCTGATGCTGGCGCGCATCTCGACATGATCGACACTTTCGCCTTTTCGACCACGGTACTGCAGGAAGGCGTGCGCAACCACAAGGTCCTGACGTTGGAGGCAGCGGTGCATCAGCTTACCGAGCGACCAGCACGCTATGCCGGGCTGATTGAGCGGGGCATGCTTAAGCCCGGCTACCATGCAGACATCGTCGTGTTTGACGCGGAAACCGCCGGTCGGGGCCCGACTTACAATCGCTACGACGTGCCCTGTGACCAATTCCGCATCTACGCCGATGCAGAAGGTATCGATCATGTCTTCGTCAACGGGACCCAGATCGTGCGCGATGGCGAACACACCGGCAAGCTGCCGGGCACGGTGCTTCGCTCGGGCCGCGACACTCGCACGATGCCACTCGATGCCTTGCGTGAACCGCCAGCGAAGCGGGCTTGACCTGGAAGGATTGGGGAGTTGGGGATCGACATCCAACCATCGACCTGCCGCGCCTGCTCGGCCTACTGTCCCGTGCTGGTGACCACGGACACTGGCAAGGTGTTGCAAGTCACCGGCAATCCCGAAGTGCCGATGTATGGCGGGTTCACCTGCCCAAAAGGCCGCGCGCTTCCGGCTCTGCATGACCATCCCGAACGATTGCTCACTAGCATGAAACGGCAGGCTGACGGCAGCTACACGCCGATTGCAACCGATGTCGCCATTGCCGAGATCGCCGAGAAGCTGGGCCCCATCGTCGAGCGGGGTGGCCCGCGCTCCGTTGCCGGATTCTTAGGTAATCCTGGCGTCGAACAAATTGCCACCGCCCCAGTCATGCTCTCGCTCTTGCGCGCGATCGGCTCGCCGATGTTCTTCACCATGGCTACGCTCGACCAGCCCAATATCCCGCTCGCCGACGCGATGCACGGCGCCTGGGACGGCGGGCGGATGCGGCCGGAGACTTTGGACGTATTCCTTATTGCCGGGGGCAACCCGGTTATCTCCAAGCAGTATTTCGGGCAGAATCCGGGGATGCGGCTCAAGAAGCTGGTGCGCTCGGGCTGCAAGCTGATCGTTGTTGATCCCCGTCGCAGCGAGACCGCGCGCCGCGCCGCAGTCCATCTCCAACCGATTCCGGGCCAGGACGAAGTGGTCGTTGCGGGACTGATCCACCTGGTGATCGCCATGGGCGGAGTGGACGCAGAATTCGTCGCCGGAAACGCCACCGGGCTCGCCGAGTTGAGCGAGGCGGTCAGGCCATTTACGCCTGACTATGTTGCCAGCCGCGCCGGCGTGGTCGAGGATGATTTGCGCGCCGCCGCCAAGCTGATCGCCGAAGCCAAACGCGCCAATTTTGCCACCGGTACTGGCCTCTCCATGACCGGGCGCGGCACGCTCGCTACCTATCTCTACAATTGCTTGCAGACCTTGCGCGGTTTCTGGGCGCGCGAGGGCGATGAGATGCTCTATTCGCCCGTGTTGCTCCCGCCTGCAGCGCCCTGCGCCCAACCGTGCGCGCCGACGCCAACAACTGGCTTCGGCGAGAAGATGCGGGTGCGCGGGCTCGAACAATCGCCAGCCGGAATGCCTGCCGCAGCGCTGATCGACGAGATCCTGATGCCTGGCGAAGGCCAGGTCCGCGCCGTGTTCATGCACGCCGGCGCAATGCGGACCATGCCCGAGGAAGCACGCACCCATGAGGCGCTGCGTTCGCTCGACCTGCTGGTCACCCATGACATCGAGATGTCGCCGACCGCGCGGGTCTCCGACTATGTTATCGCTTCCACGCTCGGCTTCGAAATTCCGGTCTTGTCCTTCCTCGTCGAACTCAACAGCTCGCTGCATAAGGGTTACGGCTATCCCGATCCCTACGCCGCGGCCCAACCGGCGCTGGTCGAACCGCCGGCAGGCGCTGATGTAATCGATGCCTGGCGGCTCTACTACCGGCTCGGGCAGAAGCTCGGATTTGCGCTCGAATGCGGCAGCATGTTCGCTGAAAAGGGCGCGCCGCTCGATATGGACAATGAGCCTGACACCGAAGACATCCACGATTTGATTGCCGCTGGTTCGGCTGTGCCGCTGGAGCGGATCAAGCAATATCCAGCGGGCCATGTCTTCGAGGAAGCGCGGGTCCATATCGCCCCGCGTGATCCGGACTGTGACGACAAGCTCGACCTCGCCAACGCCGAGATGCTTGCCGATCTTGCTGAAGTGGCCGGTGAGGACATTGCGGTGCGGCGCGGCACCGGTGAGCAATACCCGCTGCTGATGATTCCCAAGCGGATGCAGAATGTCACCAATGGCACGATGCGTCTCGATGCGAAGCGGCTCCGCGTCATGACCAACCCTGCTTTCCTGCACCCCTCCGAACTTGCTGCCCATGGCCTTGCTCCCGGTGATCTTGCGCAAGTTCGTTCGCGCCACGGCGTGATCGAGGCGGTGGTCGAAGCTGACGAAGACCTGCGCCCCGGCGTGTTGGCGATCGCTCATGGTTTCGGCCTTTCACCAGAAGAGCAAGCCGACCCGAGGAAGCATGGTTCCAACGTCAATCGCCTGACCGCGCTCGACGACGACTATGATCGCTACAGCGGCATGCCCCGAATGGGCGCGATCCCGGTATCGCTGACGGCCTTGCCAGCAGCCTGACGGCTCAACCGTAAAGCGTTTCCTTCGCTGCCTGGAATTTCGTTTCGCCCAAGCCCTGCATTTGCGCCTGGGTGCGCAGAAGTTCGGCAAATTGCGGCGGGTTTCGGTCGAGCATTTCCTGGGTGACGGTGCTGGTATTCGCGCCGGCGAGGTGCTGGCGCCCGAAATATTCGACCAGCGTGGCGCGCACCCCGGGAGCAGAGCGCCGTAATGCGCCGTGCCAGGTGTTGCCGTGCCAGATGACCACCGAACCGGCCTTCATTTCCACAGGCTCGAACAGCGACAGATCGGTTGCTTCATGCCGCGTCGGCGCTCGGCCCAGCCGGTGCGAGCCCGGCACAAAACAGATCGCCCCGTTCTCGACCGTATAGTCGGTTAGCGCCCAATTGGCGTTGGCGACCTGCGCATAGGACTGGAGCGGAGATGGGCCGACGGTCTGGTCCTGGTCCGTATGCAGCGGCAGATGGTCGGGGCCGGGGCATTTGAGGAACAGCGACTGGTGGATCAGCGCGCAGCTCTCGCCGAGCAGATAGCGCATCATTGCCAGCACCACCGGGTTGAGCAGTGCCTGTTCGAAGACCCGCCCCTCACCAAGGACGCCGATTTCCGGCTGGACATTGCCGAATGGCGAGATCAGCCCCTCACGCTCGCCTTCCCTGTCAAGATCGGGCCGCCAGCCATATTTGCGCTCCGTGAAGTCGAGGCTCGCGTCGAGTACTTGTGGCGCGATCTCGGCGGTTCCGGCTTCCTCAGGCGAAAGCACGGTATAGCCATCGACATCGAGCTCCCAGGCCCGTTCGACCAGCCCGCGTTCGCGAATTTCGTCGATGATCCGGCGGCGGGCATCGCGGCCCCACTCCTCGACATCCTTGCGCGGCAGAAAGGCGTCGGCGAACTGCTCTGTGCTGGAAGCTGTTTCGACTATTGCCATCGCGGCGCTCCTAATCATTCTCACCCTTGCTGATCACCAGCGATACAGCGATCCGGCCTGGTCGACCACTGCTGCGCTACAATCGCCGGTTGGGCCTCTCTCTTGACCGTCCCTCGCGCGCGGCACATGCAGGACTAGCGCAATCGCGGTGAGGAGATGATACATGCCAGATCAAGACCAGTCTTCCGAGAAAGTCCCGCCACGCTGGCTCCTTAGAACCATCACGCGGGTGCACGTGTTCCTCAACCGGCTGGTCGGCGGCCGCGCTTTCAATACGCTGGGCGGCGACGAGGTCTGCTTTGTTACCATGATCGGCGCGAAAAGCGGCCGGACGCTGATCGTGCCGCTGATGTATGTGCCCCATGGCGACGGCGTGCTGCTGGTCGCATCGCAGGGCGGAGCGCCGAAAAACCCCGTTTGGTACAACAATCTCGTAGCCCATCCCGATATCGAGGTGCGTCACCACACTCGCCGCATGCAACTGCGCGCCCGGCTCGCGGAGCCAGAGGAAAAACCCGCCCTGTGGCCCGTGTGCGACTCCCATTACGCGCCCTTCGTAGATTACCGCGCGCGGACCAGCCGCGACATCCCGATCTTCGTCTGCGAACCGAGGCTCTAGATTACCGCCCAACTCACGATTTCTTGCCCTTATGCGCGGCGATCTGTTCGTCGAGCGCGGCAATGCGCTGGCGTTCCGGCGTGTCCCGGGCCAACCCCTTGAGGCGGCAGGTGGCCCACAGCGCCCGACGTTCGGATTCCAGCGCCTTGAGATAGAGATCGGCCATCGTCGCTCCTTTGGGGTGAGCGGGGTCTATACGCACCGATTGCATCCGGGGACAGGAGTTTAGGATCACGCCCGGAGACACAGAGGCGCCCTTGCCCCGATTGCCACTGCGCCGCCAGCATGGCACAAATCCGACCATGGAATACAAGGTCAACTACACTCTCGAACCTTCTGGGCAAGCCGCTCCGGGATCGCCGCAGGGCGAGGTTGAGTTTCTGT
>JAQWKP010000083.1 GCA_029247785.1 Novosphingobium sp. | reverse complement strand
GAGTTGTCCATCGAAGCGAATACCATCGGCAAAAAGGTCTGCGCTACCCACTCCCGTCGTCAGGTCGTGAACCAAATCGCTCCGGACGATTTCGCGCAGACTTTGCGGTTCGCGCAACCTTGCCTGTGCGGTGATGACATTATCGGCCAGGCGAAGGACCGCATCACGCGCCACCAGCGGCTGGAAACGGTCGACCTGCTCGCGATCTTCCAACCGGAAACTTCCCTCCGCGAGAGTAAGTACTCCATCGGCGAATTGCCATGCCCCGGCGGCATCGAGGACATCGAGCGGGACGGCATCGAGAAGAACGTCACTATCTTCGAACCGGCCCGTCAGGACGCTGCCCAACTGTCCATCGAGCTTGCCGATCAGAAAGTTGGAAACATAGAATGGCGAACCGAGAGCCACTGAAACGTCGCGCACGGTAATCTTGCCGGGCCAGGCAACGGCCGCCGGACCGCTGGTTATCCTTATCGGGCTCGAACCCAGGCTGCCGACCAGTTCCATGCCTGGCAGTCCGGCAATGACCCTAATGCCCTGCGCCCCGCTTTGGACAATCGCACCGCTTCTGGAAGGACAAACCGGCAGACTACTGCTGACCAGCCCAAGATCGGCCATCTCGAGGCGGTCAAAGCGCAATTCGACACATTTGCGCCACAGGGCAATTCCGCTGCGGCCCGACCAATTGCCCTCGAGCGGCACGACCAAACCATCGACGCGCCCTCCCGGTATTGCACCGCTGAGCCTGGCCTCACCGGAAAAGCCCAGCGCGCCGCCCGGTCGCTGGACCATGACCAGTCGAGGAAGCGCCAGGCTTGCTGTGCCTGCGCGATATTCAGGCATGCGGATGTTCAAGGCCAGCCTCGCCCCGGGCGCGCCTTCCATCCGCCCGGAAATCACTGGCAGGCCAGCACCGCCAATGGCAAAATTGCCGGTAACGCGGGGGCCGTCCTTGCTTGCCAAGGCGATCTTCAAACGAGAGAGGGACAGGAGCGACTTCCCGCTGCCGCCTTTCATGGCCGCTTGCGGAACAACCAGGCTGGTGCCGTCTGGTGACTGGCGAAGGATGAAACTGCCCGAAAGCCTGCTGCCGCGGCTCTCACGAGACAGCGAAGCCCGGATCCGATCGAGCACTGGCTGAACGAGAGTGCCCTCGCCCGACCGCGCCATGCTCGCTAGCGACGATTCGAAGCTCCGGCCCATCGCCAGGCCCTCGCCATCAAGATCAGCTTGCAGGTCGAACCGCCCGAGCCCGCCCGTCGACCGAGCGCTACCATCGATTGCCAGAGCGGAAAGCCCAGCCAGCGGTGACGCGAGCCCTTCCGCTCCGACTTGGTAATGCGCAACCAGCGCGTCCTTGCGATAGGTGACGCGAGCCTCACCCTTCGCCGAACGGATCGCGTTCGCGCCAAAGCGCAGCGGTCCCGCGGCAAGCGACATCGTGCCCTCCCCGCCATCGAACTGACGATCAGCGGTTACGTCGAGTTCCGCTCCCGCCCTGGCGAGATCGAGTCCCAGCTGCTCGCAGACCAAT
>JAQWKP010000077.1 GCA_029247785.1 Novosphingobium sp. | reverse complement strand
CGAAATCGATTTTTATGAGCTTCTCGAGGTCGAACGGACAGCCGACGACAAGGTGCTCAAATCTGCGTATCGCAGGCTCGCTATGCGTTACCATCCGGACAAGAATCCAGGTGACGCGGAGGCTGAGGCACGCTTCAAGTCCATCAGCGTGGCCTATGACTGCCTGAAAGACCCGCAAAAGCGCGCAGCCTATGATCAATATGGTCACGCCGCCTTCGAACAAGGCGGGATGGGCGGCGGCCAGGCCGATTTCGGCGACATTGGCGACATATTCGAGTCGATCTTTGGAAGCGCATTCGGTGGTGGAGGCGGTGGCGGCAGGCAGCAGGCTCAGCGGGGTGCCGATCTGCGCTATGACATGGAAATTTCCCTGGACGAGGCGTTCCATGGCAAGCAGACCGAAATCGAAATTGAGGTCTCTCAGGCCTGCGAACCCTGTGAGGGATCTGGCGCGGAACCTGGAACGGGGGCGCGCCGCTGCGGCACTTGCGGGGGGCACGGCAAAGTACGCTCACAGCAGGGTTTCTTCATGGTCGAGCGGACCTGTCCCAGTTGCAATGGTCGCGGCGAAGTCATTGAAAGCCCGTGTCGGGCCTGCCGCGGCGAAGGCCGCGTCGATACGCCGCAGACGCTGGAAGTCGAGATTCCGCCCGGCGTCGATTCGGGTACCCGCATTCGCCTGTCCGGCAAGGGTGAAGCAGGACCGTACGGCTCGGCGGCCGGCGATCTCTACATATTCCTGCATATCCGTCGCCATGCGGTGTTCGAACGCGAAGCGACGACGCTCGTCACTCGCGTGCCAATCACTTTCACCATTGCGGCGTTGGGCGGCGAGATTGAGATACCAGGGCTGGATGGCGAGCGTCTCGCTATCGATATCCCCGCTGGCATCCAGTCCGGCAAGCAACTCAGGAAGCGCGGCGGCGGCATGCCGGTGCTGCAGGGTAGAGGACGAGGCGATCTCGTAATCGAAATCACCGTCGAGACCCCGAGTCGGCTGACGGCGCGACAAAAGGAAATCCTGCGCGAGTTGCAGGAGACCGAAACCGGCGATGAATGTCCGGAATCGAAAGGCTTCTTTGAGCGGATCAAGGAAGCCTGGACCGATCTGACAGATTGAGCGAGGCATCGCCGGCTTGCGATCACATCGACGTTCGCCGGTAGGATTACGTCGTCTACCTGCTGAAGAAATAGAGCGTCAGTCCGTTTGGTTCACGCACGCAGAAGCTGCGGTGTCCCCAGGATTGGCTTTTCAGGTCCTGCTGTAGAGCAATGCCTTTTTCGACCACGCGCTTGTATCGCGCGTCCAGGTCATCGACTTCGATTACAATGAATGCGCCTTGAGCAGGGCGATCGTCGAAGACATGCTCGGCCTTCCTGTCGCCAGGCAGCGCCAGGACTTCAATCAGGCCTGAAGCGGCGTGAAACAAGGTTCCCCGGTCATCTGGTGATCGATCCCAGGCGCATTGGATTTCGAACTCTAGATCATCACGCAGAAATGTGATTGTCGCCTGATATTCTGGGGTAAAAAAGGCGAAACGAAATTGCCCGTCCGACATGTTGTCCTCCGTCATCTGCTAGCCCCTCTTCGCGAGAACTTCCGCCCTGATCCTCGGCACCAACGAGGGCTCGGACCTCAGGCGATCCTCTTCCTCATCGAGGATTGCGAGAAAGGCGTCGTGCTTTAGCAGCGCCAGTTCAGAAGGGTCGAACCGGTCTCCCTCTGGCAGGGCTGATGCGATCAGGTCGACGACTCTTTCAGCTCCGTGCAATCGGCCCCAGAGATAGTCGTTTTCGCGGTAGGCGCGGCTGAAAAAGGCTCCGAAATTGTAGAATTCAACGCCGCGTAGTGTGTCCTGGGCACCGCCGGGCCGGATCGAGCCGGCATCGTCGGGTGAAATCCGATCCACCTTGACCGGGTCGAATTCAGTCATACCTTCACCACGCAGGAGCGGCAGGGTAACCGTGTCGTAGAAGGGAAAGCCGAGATAGGCGAGGAGCAGGTGGCGCCGCAATTCATTCGGCATTTCGACCATGGCAGAGGCCAGAATCGAATCAACCTTCAGGTCCAGCTCGGTAAGGTCTCGCTTCAGTGCGATCCTTGTCAGGACTGCTGAGGGGTCTTCGAAGATAGCACCGGCTAGCTCCGGAAAATCCTCGCCGAGCAGCGCCGGATTTTCGCATTCGAAATAGAGCGACAATGCATCATAGACGACGTCGCGCGCATGCTCCCGAACATCCTCGGTAATTTCGTCACTGCCGTCCCAATCCTGTGTCAGCCGCCGCAACAGCAGCCTTAGCCGCCTTACTCTGAAAGCGATGTCATTCGCGCGGAAGAAGTCGATCGCTTGAGCGGTAGCGCCGCCATGCGTTTCCGTCAGCCGGTTAAGCCCGATGCTTCGCAGATAGGTAGTTATGCAGTTGGCAATCGGGTCCGCTGTTCCCAGGTCAAGTTGCGGTGCCGTCTTCAGGACGGTCTCCGCCAGCATGCCGACAATCCCGCTAAACTTGACCTGCGCATAGCCCTGGTAAGCGAAACCCGATTGCTTGCACGCTGCGTTCTGGGCCTTTGCGCGCCATGCCCCAAGCCGCTTGATTGACGGTTTGTAGAAGAAAAGGGTCCGCCCGAACAGTTTCTCAACCGTCTGCTCAACTTCGGGCCGCAGCGCATGAACGATCGAGCGGAGCGTTGCCATTTCCCGGGATTGCTGTTCCAGAACTTCGAGATTGTCCCGTATCGGCTGTTCGCGGGGGATCGATGAAAGGGACCCGAATATCACCGAGAAGAAGCCGGGCGCGTGCGGATCGTCGCGCCGCGCACTGCCGATGCGATCTGGCCGGGGATCAATATAGACAATCCTGCGGTCAACTTCTCTATGCGCCGGACGACCGCGGAGCACCGCCATGGCATCGGCGAAGGGCGCATTGACGAGTACCGATCCATCGATCAGCGAGACGCCGTCAAGCTCATTATGCTGAGAATGTTCGGGCATGATCCGGTTGAGGAATGCTTCGCGCGTGTCCCATAACAGATTGCGTTCGGCCGCCAGCTTGTCGATCTCGTTAATTTGCAGCGGTGGGAACGCGCCGGGAAAGCTTGCGGTCGCCCGGGCCGCGAAGACGAGCTCGACTGGCGAGGCCATTGACTCGCCGCTTTCCAGAGGTGTGGCAGCGTGAATACCGATCGGCAGGCGGTGCTCGCTTTCCTGCACTACCTTGGGGCTGTGCAAGTGAAGCGCTTCCAGATGTCCCTTGAAATCGGTAGCGGTGACAAACAGGTCGATCGGGTGGGACTGCGGAAGCAGTGGACCGGTTGTCTCGCTCTGGCTCATTGCCGCAATCGCCTCGCAGATCAGGCGCGAAAATCCGATGCCGCTGAACGGCGGCTCGAACCAACGCGACCGAATCAAGCGCGAGAGTTTCCCGCGTACTTCCGCACGAGTTTCAGTTGCGACACTCGACGAAATCGCATTTCCCGGACGGCTGAGCACGAAGCGGACGAGCGGCGCGGCCCAGAATTTGGTGAAACGCGACCACGGCCGCGCATCCGGATCGAGTAAGATATCGACATCAGCGCGCTCAAGCCAAAGCTCGGTAAGCGGCTCGAGTGACTGGCCTGAATGAATAGCCTGCGCGAGAAAAATGCTGTTGATTCCGCCCGCACTGGCGCCTGCAACGATATCGGTGAGGATACGCAGCCGCAGCTTGTGCTGCTCTTCGATCCTGCCGAGCAATCGCGCATAGATCGCCTCAGTCCCGCTCTCCACCGTGATGCCGTCTCGATAAGCCCTGCTGGCGCGAACCGCCTTCCAGATCTCCTTGGTCACACCATGCATGTAGACCGCGAGGCTGACCCCGCCGTAGCAGACAAGCGCGATACGGAGCTCTTTCTGACGCATCGTGGCCTGATGCCAGAGCTTGACGAGAACCGCCAGTTTCTATCGCCAGGACGATAGGTTAGTGCGGGCGCATCGCCCTGGCGGTATGATCGGTTGCCGACTTCCACCACGGAATTGGCCCGCTAGCATCGTCACCAACATTGCCGCAATTGGAGGGAGAGGAACCATGGCACAGGTCGATTCCGTGGAACGCCTGCGCGAGATCATCACCGACTACGGCCCGCGCGGAGCCGCGAAGATACGCGATCATATCTGCGAGCAGGGCGCGGCCTTCCTCGAGCGCTGCCCTTTTGCAATGCTGTCAACGCTCGGCGATTACGGGATCGAGATCAGCCAGAAAGGCGGTGATCCCGGCTTCATCGAAAGGCTGGACAATCGTACGCTTCTGATCCCCGAATATGTCGGCAATCACCTTGCGCTCGGGCTGCAGAATATTCTGCGAGAGCCGAAAGTGGGGCTGGCGTTGATCCGTCCGGCGACGGACGAGGTACTACGGATTTCTGGCCGTGCGAGTTTGCTCGACGATAGCGATATATGCGAGCGAATGTCTGCGGGCGGAAAGCCGGCGGTGCTGATCATTCGCGTGGATGTAGACCGGGCTGCATTTCACTGCGTCCGCTCAGCCCGTCGCGCAGGTTTGTGGAATCCCGCCAGCTGGGACGCCTCGACCCGGATTTCCTTCGGCAAGATATATTCCGAGGCGCTGGAGCAGCCTGAGTTGCTGGCACCATTTGACGAAATGACAAAACAGAGTGATTCTTCGCTTTATTAGGCGCTTGTCGCTTGCGTTCTTACTATGTTCCAATTAGGTCCTAGGGCATGGCCAAGCCCAAACGAAAATATGTCTGTCAGGCCTGTGGCTCGGTAACGCACCGGTGGCAGGGCCAATGCGCCGATTGCGCCGAATGGAACACGCTCGCCGAAGAAGCGCCACAGACCGTGTTTTCCGCCAAACACGATCTTTCGTCAGGCGGGAGGGGGATTGCTTTCGAACCGCTTGATGCGCCGTCTGAAAGGCTGGAGCGACGCGGGAGCGGTATTGCCGAATTCGACCGGGCGCTGGGCGGCGGACTGGTTCCGGGTTCGGCGATCCTGATGGGCGGTGATCCGGGTATCGGCAAGTCGACCATATTGCTCCAGGTCGCGGCCCATATCGCGCGGGCAAAGGCCGAAGTCGTCTATGTCAGTGGTGAGGAAGCGGCGGGGCAGGTCCGGCTCAGGGCGGAGCGCCTCGGGCTTTCCGACGCGCCGATCAAATTTGCCGCTGCTACATCGGTGCGCGACATTCTCACCACCTTGGGAGATATGGATTCGCCGGCTTTGCTGATAATCGATTCGATCCAGACGATGCATTCGGACCAGATCGAAGGAGCGCCAGGCACGGTCAGCCAGGTGCGCGGCTGCGCGTTCGAATTGATCCGCTACGCCAAGCAGACCGGCGTGACGCTGGTATTGGTCGGCCATGTTACCAAGGACGGCGCGATTGCCGGTCCGCGCGTGCTCGAACACATGGTCGATGTGGTGATGAGCTTTGAGGGTGAGCGCAGCCACCAATATCGCATTCTGCGTTCGCTAAAGAACCGCTTTGGCCCGGTCGATGAGATTGGCGTATTCGCCATGGCGGGACAGGGACTTGAGGAAGTCGCCAATCCCTCGACCTTGTTCCTCTCGGGACGGGAAGAACAAGTAGCGGGCAGTGCAGTTTTTCCGGCTATGGAAGGAACCCGGCCAGTACTGGTCGAGATCCAGGCGCTGATTGTGCGTCTTGCCAGTGGAGCCACGCCGCGCCGTGCGGTGGTCGGCTGGGACGGTGGACGCCTTGCGATGTTGCTCGCAGTGCTTGAGGCACGCTGCGGGCTCAGCTTTTCGACTGCCGAAGTCTATCTCAATGTCGCGGGCGGCTATCGGCTGTCTGATCCGGCGGCAGACCTTGCCGTCGCCGCAGCGCTTGTTTCGGCTTTGAGCGAGAAACCTCTGGCGCGCGATGCGGTATGGTTCGGGGAAGTCTCGCTCGCTGGAGAGATTCGCCCGGTTGCACATGCCGCCATCCGCCAGCGTGAATCGGCAAAGCTCGGGTTTGGGCAGGCATTTGGTCCTGCTGGCGGCCTTCATGGGCAGCCGGGCGTCGCCCTGACGGAATTGACATTGCTGCCAAACCTCGTTGACCGGATCATGTCTGAAGCATAGTCTCCCGCCGCTATGACTGGTTTCGATATTGCTGTTCTGCTGTTCGTCGGGCTCGGCGCGGCAACGGGCTTCGCGCGGGGTTTCGTACAGGAAATTCTTGCGCTTCTTGCGTGGCTTTTCGCACTGTTCGCGATCCGCGCCCTGCACACACCACTGGCCAAGGCCATTGAGCCGACGGTCGGCACCGGTTCGGGCGCGGCGATCCTGTCTTTCGCCCTGCTTCTGCTGGTTCCCTATGCCTTCGTCAAGCTGGTCGCGCGATGGGCCGGACGCAAGAGCAGAGCCTCCGTCCTGGGTCCGATCGACCGGGTGCTTGGTTTCGGGTTCGGGACACTCAAGGGTATAATAATCATCGTGCTTGGCTATTCTGTGCTGGTGCTCGGCTATGACACGGTGTGGGGTGCTGGCGGTAGACCGCAATGGATCACGCAGGCCCGTACCTATCCCTTCGTCAATGCCAGCAGCGAAGCGCTGGTGACCATGATTGCCGAAAGGCGTCGCCAGGCGAGCGGTGCAGACAAGCAGATCACGGGCAGCTAGCCAAATATCATGGCTACAGTACTTTACACTCCCGAGATTTTGGGCCTCGCAACCAGTCTCGCCAAATTTTCCTGGGATGAAGGCCTGCCACTCAAGGGAGAAGGGCGGTCGCGCAGTTGCGGCAGCACCATCGCGCTGGCGCTCTCGCTGGATGCTGGGAGCCGAGTGGCGCAAATCGCACTCAAGAGCCACGCTTGCGCGATAGGGCAGGCCGCGGCCGCGATCTTTGCTTGTGCAGCGAAGGGCCGGAGTCTTGAGGAGATCGATCGAAGCGCAACGCAGATCGAATCGTGGTTGGTCGGTGAGGGGGAGACGCCCGACTGGCCCGGTATCTCGGTGCTCGAGGCCGCCCTTGATTATCCCGCGCGTCACGGCGCGATTCTGCTGGCTTGGCAGGCAGCACGTCAGCTTCTTCCCTCAGGCTGATTGCGGCGCTACAGGGACCCGGACAGGACGAACGGGGAGAATTCATGGCTGACGCGGCATCGCCAACAACAGGCCAACCAGCAGGGCAACCAGCAGGGCAACCTACCGGACCCGAACCGAGCGCATCAGATATTCGGCTGGTGATAGCCGCCTCTTCGGCAGGCACCGTGTTCGAGTGGTATGATTTCTTTATCTACGGGACGCTCGCCGCGATCATTGGCAGGACCTTCTTTCCCGCAGGTAATGAGACTCTACAAATGCTGTTGGTCTGGGCAGGCTTCGCGGTCGGCTTCGGTTTCCGCCCGCTGGGCGCGATCCTGTTTGGCTATCTGGGCGACAAGCTTGGACGCAAATACACCTTCCTTGTCACTGTCACGCTGATGGGCATCGCCACTGCCGGGGTCGGTATGATTCCCTCAGCTGAATCGATTGGCCTTGCTGCACCAATCATCATCATTCTCCTGCGCATTCTTCAGGGTCTGGCGCTGGGCGGTGAATATGGCGGTGCGGCGATCTATGTCGCTGAGCACTCGCCGCCGGACAAACGCGGGCAATATACCGGCTACATCCAGGCGAGCGTCGTCGGTGGTTTCGTACTGAGCATCGCAGTTGTGCTTGCCTGCCGGTTCCTCATTCCTACAGAGACTTTCGAGGCGTGGGGATGGCGCATACCCTTCCTGCTTTCGATTCTTCTGCTGGTAATCTCGCTTTGGATGCGCCTCAAGCTCAATGAGAGCCCGGTGTTCAAAGCGATGCAAGCCGAGGGCAAGATCGCCAAGAATCCTTTCGTCGAAAGCTTCACCTATCCCGGCAACAAGCTGCGTATCTTCATCGCCCTGTTCGGCGTGACCGGCATCCTGACGACGATCTGGTACACCGCCTTCTTCACCAGCCTGTCGTTTCTCAAAGGGCCGATGCGGGTTGACGCCACTTCGGCTGAAGTAGTCATCGGTACCGCCGGCCTGTTGTCCATGGCGCTCTATGTGATCGTCGGTAAATGGTCAGATCGGGTTGGCCGCAAAAAGCCGCTGGTGATCGGCGCTGTGGCCTCGCTCATTCTGCTGTTTCCGCTGTTCTGGACGATGGGTTCGCTTGCCAATCCGGGGCTTGAGGAAAGCGCAAGGGCAAATCCAGTGGTGGTTGCAGGCAATGCCTGCAGCACTGATCCCTTCGCCGATCTGTTCGACCGGAAACAGAGCGCTTGCGGCAATATTCTCGAAGCGCTGACTGCCAATGGTGTGACCTATACCGTTGAAGCGGCAGACACGCTTGCACTCACTGTGGGCGGCGAACCTGTCGCGATCGATCCGGCCTGGCTGTCTGACGGCGCAGCGCGCAAGCAGGGCCTTGAGTCTGCGCTCACCGCACGTGGCTTTGATTTCAGTGTGCAGAGTCCCCCGCTTTCAGCCCTGCTGGGGATCGGGGCCGTGCTGATGGTATTTGGCGTGTTGTCGGCGCTGACCTATGGTGGTGTCGCCGCGCAGCTTACTGAGATGTTTCCTGCCAAAATCCGCTATAGCTCGATGTCAATTCCTTACCATATTGGCGCTGGCTACCTCGGCGGTTTTCTGCCGCTGATCGCTAGCTATATCAATGCCCGAACCGGTGATGCTTATTCAGGCCTGTGGTACACATGGGTGATCGTCGCATTCGGGCTTGTAGTCGCAATCTGGGGCTTGCGCGGCGGACCTCCGAGAGACTTTGAAGACGATGCCGCCTGAGCCACCGCCTGCAGCGCTCAGGCTGGGTATCGATACAGAAGCACTGCGCGCGAATTGGCTGGCGCTTGATCGCTTGTCTGGCAGCGCCGCTACTGCAGCGGCGGTAAAGGCCGATGCCTATGGGGTCGGTGTGCTCCAGGCGGTTCCAGTGCTGCGCGATGCTGGCTGCCACGATTTCCTCGTCGCGCATTGGAGCGAGGTGGCAAGTCTTGTCGAGATTGTCGATCCGGAGAGCATCTCGGTGTTGCACGGGCCCATGAACTTTGGCGATGCCGCATTTGCGCGGGCAACCGGGGTGAGGCCGGTGATCAACAGCGTGGCTCAGGCGCGGCTGTGGCAGGAGAGCGGCGGCGGCGTCTGTGACGTGATGGTCGACACCGGGATCAATCGCCTTGGCCTACCGCTTGCCGATCTGGCAGATGAGGCGATCGGCGCGCTGGAAATCAACGTCCTTATGTCCCACCTGGCATCGGCAGACGAGGATGTCGCACTCAATGCGCTGCAACGAGAGCGTTGGACGCAGGCCCGTAGGCAGCTGAAGCATCGACGCGGCAGCCTTGCCAATAGCGCCGGCATTGCCCTCGGCGACGCCTATCACGGCGATCTCACTCGACCCGGTCTGTCTCTCTATGGAGGCATTCCACGCCGTGAGCTAGAAGGCATCATTCGGCAGGTTGCTCGACCGCAAGCGGCGATCATGCAGGTGCGCACGATCGCAGCGGGGGATGGAGTCGGCTATAATTCCACTTTCGTCGCTTCGGGTGAAATGCGCGTTGGCACCATCGCAATGGGCTATGCTGATGGTTATCTGCGCTGCTGGTCTGACAGGGGCGCCATGATGGCGGCAGGCAAATGTCTGCCGGTCGTGGGCCGGGTGAGCATGGACATGACCGTGATTGACCTCAGCCATGCGCCAGAGCTTGTCGAGGGAGACTGGGTGGAAGCGGAATACTCGCTTCCCGATGCTGCGGCTGCGAGCGGGCTTTCCCAATATGAACTCCTCACAATTCTGGGAACCCGGTTTTCCCGCTGAAACATTCCAATCTGCAGCATTGCTGCGCAGCAAAATTTGTTGCGCTGCGGTACAAACTCATGGTATTTGTGCATGGCAAGATCAGAAGGGGATGGCCATGGCCGAAGCGGCTGCCAAAGACGAAGACACGGTAATCATCAAGAAATATGCCAATCGTCGGCTCTACAATACCCGTTCGTCCAGCTACATCACGCTTGAGCACCTTGCGGCGATGACCCGGGAGCGGGTCGACTACAAGGTGCTCGATGCCAAAAGCGGGAATGACATCACCCACCAGATTCTCACGCAGATCATCATGGACGAGGAAACCCATGGCGAGCAGATGCTTCCTGTCAATTTTCTGCGAGACCTGATTTGCATGTATGGCAATTCGATGCAGTCGCTGGTCCCGCATTACCTCGAAGCCTCGATGGATAATTTTCGCAAGAACCAGGCGTCGCTGGCGAAGACCTTCGGCGAAAGTCTCAGCAACAATCCGCTAGC
>JAQWKP010000064.1 GCA_029247785.1 Novosphingobium sp. | reverse complement strand
TGTTTCTTCTTCTTTTTCTTGGGCTTGTCGGTTTGATCCTGGTCTTGCTCGTCCTGACCGATCTCCGAAGACTTCCTCTGCTCTTCCGCAAGGGCTGGTGCCATCGCCATCGAGGAAACAGCTGCCAGAGCAAGGATCTTGCCAGTGAGACCATAAGGATGACGCATGCAGTTTTCTCCAAGACGAGTTTTTTATGATTGACCGTGGCTCATAGGGGGACAGTTAGCCGTGTCAACTGCGAGCCAGCATCCCGCCCGTGAACACGTCGAACCTGGGTCGGAAAATTCGCGCTGCAACTGACCCGTCGCCGGGGCTTACCCGCTAGTCTCCTTTCCGGTAACCGGGAAGCCAGGCCGCCGATCAGGCAAGGCAGCACGCACCATGACAGGAACCCGGTGATGGATCTCAAATGCTATGTTTTCCCCGGCTGGAAACCACGGATTCGCCCAGCGTCATCCAAGCGCGACTGGATGGACGATGCGCCGGAATCCTTTCCCTATCGCTGCCTCCCCCTGAGCATCGCCAACAGCCACGGCTGGGACATCCTCAGCCCCTGCGGCTTCGAGGTCGAGTGGAACGGCGGCATGGCTGTGGATGACGTAACAGTGCGCGCCGATACCGGTGTGCGCCCGCATGAGGTGCCCGTAGCCCTGTTTGGCCAGGCCACATTCACGATCCACATCGAGGGACTGCTGCGCACGCCTCCCGGCTGGAACATCCACGTCGGCGGCCCGCCCAATTGCGCCAAGGACGGCGTTGCCCCCCTGTCCGGCATCATCGAGACCGACTGGGCACCCTATACTTTCACGATGAACTGGCAGCTGACGCGCCCCGGTCTGGTGGTGCGCTTCGAGGAAAATGAGCCGATCGCGCATATCTTTCCGGTTGAACGCAAGACCATCGAGAATGTCGAGCCGCGCTTTGTACCGATCGACGAAGACCCGGAGCTCAAGGCCAGCTTCGAGCAATGGTCACGCTCGCGAGATGCCTTCCAGGCGCATGTGCAAGAACATCCGCCGGAAAAGCCCGCCGACAAGTGGCAGAAATTTTACTACCGCGGGTTGATGCCCGACGGCCAGTGCCCGGTTGCAGACCACCAGTCCAAGCTGCGCGTAAAGGAATTTGCCAATCCGGGGCTGGTTGTTCCCGCAGAACCAGCCCGCATCGCTGATCCCAAGCCGTCATCCGCACAACAGATGACCGCGCAAATCGCGCCCGGAGATGCCGAATGGCAGCTGGCAAAATATGAATGGTTGTTCGAGACCATGGAACGCCAGCGCGCACTCTCGCCCTCGGCAAGTGGAATATTCCGCTGTCAGGACCTCACTGGCGAGGAATTTCTCGACAATTTTTATGCGCCGGGCCGCCCCGTCATCCTGTGCGGAGCAATCGACGACTGGCCAGCGCTCGGCAAGTGGACTCCCGAATACCTGCGTTCGAAGGTCGGCGGGGCAAGTATCGAATGCCAGGCAGGCCGCAACGGAAATAGCCGCTTCGAGCTCGATAAAGATGCCCACCGCCACCACATGCCGTTCGACCGCTTCATCGACGAAGTGACGGCAAAAGGCGGCAACGACATCTATGTGACCGCCTATAATTCAGCAGAAAATGCAGCGGCACTGGCCCCGCTGGAAGACGACCTCGGCCGGATCGATCCCATCCTAGACCATCCCGAGCCACTGTCTGGCGGCTTGAGCTGGATTGGCCCGCGAGGCACGTTCACGCCGCTGCACCACGACCTGACCAACAACCTGCTGCTGCAGATCACCGGTCGCAAGCGGGTGGTCCTGGTGTCGCCCGCCGAAACGCCCAAGCTCTATAACAACACCCACGTATTCAGCGATATTGGCGACATAGGCGATCCTGAAATAGACCTTGCAGCATATCCTCTCGCAAAGATTGTGAGGAGGGCCGAGATCATCCTCGAACCGGGCGAGGCCCTGTTCATCCCGATCGGCTGGTGGCACCAGGTCGAAGCGCTCGATTTCAGCGTTTCCATGACCTACACGAATTTCAAATGGCCCAATGAAGGCCACGCGGAGCATCCGACCAGGGACTGACGCCCCCGCGTGGACAAGGCATGAAGAAACGGGGAAGAACGATGGCTAGATCCCGAGCCCTATGGAGCTGGCTCGATGCCAGGCTGGTTGCGCTCCTGCTGACTATCGGCAGCTTCGCGCTGTTCGCCTGGAATATTGTTCGCCCAGCTAAGACCTATTTTGACGAAGTCCACTATGTACCCGCAGCCCGGGCGCTGATCGAAGCTTCGGGGCCGGTCAATATCGAGCATCCGCTTCTGGCGAAAACCATAATCGCAGCCGGTATAATGCTGTTCGGCGACAACAGCCTGGGCTGGCGCCTGCCCAGCGCCTTCTTTGCGGCGATTGCGGTCGCAGCGTTGTTCTGGCTCGCCTTGATGCTGCTGCGCGACCTCAAGATCGCCACGCTTGCCGCATTGCTGCTGGTGTTCAACCAGACCCACTTCATTCAGGCGCGCATCGCCATGCTGGAAATGCCGATGACGGCGCTGCTTTTGGTCGGCGCCTGTTGCCTTACCCGGGGCCAGCAAGTCAGTGAGGGTGCCCGCCGTTGGGAATATGCCGGAGTGATCGCGCTAGGCCTAGCGGTCGGAGCAAAATGGCTAGCAATACCGTTTGCTGTGCTGGCCCTGGGCCTGACAGCCTGGGCTAAATCGCGCGCAAGAAGCTACGATTTAGTCTTCACCATCGACAAGGTCACCCCGGATATCGTCAAGCTCGGGCTTGCCATGCTTGGTGCCTATTTAATCACCTTCTGGCCAGCCTTCCTCTATTCCCAGGATCCAATGACAATTGGCGGGCTTATCGGCCACCAGTTTGACATGTTGGATTCCCAGTCCGGGGCGCTGGAACCCCATCCCTATCAGAGCGATTGGTGGAGCTGGCCGCTCATGCTGCGGCCAATATGGTACCTCTTCGAACAAGTTGGAGACAATTTTCTGGCGATACTGCTTGTCGGCAACCCTGTCGTTTACTGGGGCGGGTTGCTGGTCATGCTGGCTGCGGCGAGCGATTGGATGAGCCAGCGAACTCCCGAAATGATGGCATCGATCGGTGTCTGGGTATTTTCCGTCCTGATCTGGGTGATATTGCCCAAGCAGATCGGATTTTTTTACTATTACAACTTTTCAGGCGTGGTGCTTTGCATGGTGATTGCCACCTTTTTCGCCTCTTTCGGAGCGCTTGGTGCACGAATCCTCGCGTGGTTTACCGCATTGGCCGCGGCGATGTTCGTCTACTTCTACCCGGTGATCTCGGCAACGCCGCTGCCCGTCGACGACAGCTGGACGAGTTGGGTCTGGTTCGAGAGCTGGTTGTGACGACCTGGCAGGATATTGAGCCCGCCCGCCGTCAATTGCCGTAACGGCCCCATACGAAGCGAGAGCTCAGGGCAAAGTTCCAGACCGATCCGATGATGATTCCGGTCAGCGCAGCTGCGTAGGGATGGATGCCAAAGCGCACCAGTACGGCGGCAACACCAACATTGGCGAGCAGGCCGACCGAGCAAGTCAGCCCGAATTTGACCCAGCCCTTGATCAGCGCGGCAGTGCCAGTAAGGCGCTTGTCGGCATAAGTCAGTGCGTTGTTGAGCACGAAGTTGAAGCTCATCGCCACCAGCGCGGCAAGCGTCTGGCCGATCTCGAATGCGGTTATCGCCCCGCCTTGCAAGCTGGCACCGGCAAATCCCAGAACCAGCGCCAACACCGCCATGTGAACAACAACACCCATCGCGCCGATGGTGCCAAACAGGGCGAAGCGGGTCGGGATGATGCGCCCGAGCCATTTATCGTAAAGCCCGACGAGGAATTCGAACACCACGGTCCGGTCGAGCTTGCTTTCGCCCGATGCGCGCGCGCCGAAGGTGAGCGGGAAGTCCTTCACGTTCAATTTTTTCTCCGATGTCGCGAGAATGTCGAGCAGGATCTTGAAGCCAACACCCGAAAGTCTCGGAGCAGTCTCACGCAAGGCATCGGACCGCAGCATGAAATAACCGCTCATTGGGTCGCTTAGCTCAACACCAGTCACCTTGCGGGCGATGGCATTGGCAATATTTGAGGCTTTTTCGCGCTTTGGTGCGTTCCACGCCTCGGTGCTCGAGCCTTCAGCAAAGCGCGAAGCGACAGCGACATCGCATTCGCCGCTCATCACTGCCTTGAGCATGTCTGGCAGGAGCTTGGGATCGTGCTGATGGTCAGCATCCATCACCGCGACGACAGGGGATGCAGTCGAAAGCATGCCCTCGATTGCCGCTGAGGCCAGGCCGCGCCGGTTGATACGCTGGATCACCCGTACATGGGGATCGCTCAGCGACAAGGCGCGCGCCTCATCCGAAGTGCCATCGGGGCTATTGTCGTCGACGAAGATCGCTTCCCAGGAAATCCCGGCGAGAGCTCCATGCATCCGCTCGATCAGCGAAGCCAGATTATCGCGCTCGTTGAACGTAGGAAGAACGATAGCAAGCTCCAACGGGCGAAGCGCCACATCGAGAGCCGGGGCAAAATCCGAATGGGTCATGTCCATATACCCGCTCGATAAATGGTAAATGTAAACATTCTGTTTACCACGTACCGCCCGCTAAAGCCTTGCTAAGATCGCATCGCCTATTGCGCTCGTGCCCGCGCTGCCGCCCAGGTCGCCGCCCCTGATGCCGTCCGCCAATGCGCTTGCCACGGCGGTCTCGATCCGCTGGGCTTCTGCCTCTCGCCCAAAACTGTGGCGCAGCAGCATCGCAGCGGACAAGATCGTTGCCATCGGGTTGGCGATATTCTTGCCGGCAATGTCGGGCGCGCTGCCGTGGATCGGCTCGTACAGCCCCATCGTCCCTTCGGCCATCGCCGCCGATGCAAGCAGGCCGATCGAGCCGACGCACATGCTCGCCTGGTCGGATAAAATATCGCCAAACATATTGCCGGTGACGATCACGTCAAATTGGCCGGGCTCCTTGACCAGCTGCATCGCGGCATTGTCGACCAGCACGTGGCTGAGTTCGACATCGGGATATTCGGACGACACCTCTATGACGACATCGCGCCATAGTTGCGACGTCTCCAGCACATTGGCCTTGTCGACCGAGCACAGTTTCCCGCGTCTACCTTGCGCTGCCTTGAAGCCAACGTGGGCGATGCGCCGGACTTCATCCTCGGCATAGGTCATGATGTCATAACCCTGGCGTCTTCCATCATCGAGCGTGCGAATGCCCTTCTCGCCGAAATAGACGTCGCCAGTGAGTTCGCGAATGATCAATATATCGATGCTGAGCGCAACTTCGGGTCTGAGCGAGGACATCTCCTCCAGTCCGGCATAGACCTTGGCCGGACGCAGGTTCGCAAACAGGTCCAGTTCTTTGCGCAATCCCAGGATCGCTTGTTCGGGCCGCAAATGGCGCTCAAGATCATCGCAGTCAAAATCGCCGACCGAGCCGAAAAGGATGGCATCAGCCGAGCGCGCGATGTCCAATGTTGCTTGGGGGAGTGGGTGGCCATGTTTGCGATAGGCGCTCGCGCCGACATCGCCCTCGACCATCTCCAGCTCCTTGATGGAGAGCTTGTCGATCACCCGCACAGCCTGTTCGATCACTTCCGGCCCGATGCCGTCGCCTGCAAATACCGCTACTTTCATGGGAGCTCGCTATCCTTCTCATCGCTCTCGATCCGCGCCAATTTGTCACGCAGCATCGATCGCGCAGCCATAACATCGCTCTGCCTTTCAGCAAGCGCGTAGCGGGCGATGCTTTGGCCGAGCTTGTCGAATGTACGCAGCATGGCCGCCCAATTGTCATCCTCCGGCCTGGTCACCGGCACACCATAGCCAAGTTCGCGCATCATCAGCACTTCATATGACAGCAGCGGCATGGCCCAGCCACGCGCAGAAGGTGCCACACAGATCGCATCCAGCAGCGCCGCCAGAGCTTCGTAGAGGGCGGGATAGGGTTGACGCTCCGGCAGGACCGTGGCGGCAAGCGCTGTGACCCAGGCGATGGCAGCGGCAGGCAATGGCTCTGTCAGCCACGGCCCGCGACTTTGGACAAGTTCCAGCCGGGCAAAGGGCAATTGACTTTCCGAGCGAGACGTAAGTTCGGCCTCGACGATGTTACCTGGAATAAGCACCGGTCGCAGCTGCCGCCCGCGCGCTCCCGCGACATAGCCGGCGACCAGACCGTGCTCGCTGGTCAGCAGGCGCGCGATCGCCGCCGTTTCGCCATGCTGGCGGCTGGCGCAGACAATCGCGGGAGCGCGTATGTGCATGACTGTTCATGTGGCGCGGGCAGCGCGGCAAGGCAAGGCGAGGGAGAAGTTTGAGGGTTGGTCTTGTGGTTGCGCCAATGACATCGGTCATCGCTGCAACAACCAAACTTCCGCCAGTCTATTTGGGGTCCGAAGCCTGGGCTTCCAGCGCATCGATCCGGGCTTTCAGCGCCTCGTTCTCTTCGCGCGCTTTCGCTGCCATCTGCTTGACGGCTTCGAACTCTTCGCGGCTGACGAAATCCACGCCGCCCATCGTCTCCTTGAAGCGCTCGCGGGCGGTGTCGCGGGCCTCACGGGTCATGCCGGCGAAGGTTCCGGCGGCGCTGTTCATCAACTTGGCGAAATCGGCAAGCAGGGGGTTTTCACTTTGCATCGGGCCAAAATGGGCAATCGCTCATTCCGGCGCAAGCCCCAATTGCCGTTCTCGCCGACAAGCCTATTTGAACGAGCGCGTCACATTGAGAAAGAACGAACGCCCGACATAGTCGTAATTGCTCGAATTGAAGTAATTTCCAATCCGCGCATAACGGCCCCGGCTAACCGGGATCTGGCTGATCGTTGGCGGCTTCTCGTTGAACAGATTGCTCACGCCCATCGTGATTTCGCCGAGGTCTTCGATCCTGAACTGGATCGAGGCGGCGTGCTCCCAATAGGATTCGGCGACAAAGTCAGTGTTCAGCGGGCCTACGCCCAGACCCGCGACGTAAGGCCCGACGAGATCGGTCGAATCCTGTTTGCCGACGATCTTGATGCCATAGTGGAACGTGATGTTGCCCGATGGCACGGTATATTGGGCGTCCATATCGGCGACAAATTTCGGACCTGCACCGAAACCCTGGGTGCCCAGCGTGCCGTTGAATTCCTGGAGCGGAGCACCATCAAATAGTTGGAATTGCTGGTGAAGGTTGCGCGTTGCCCGAGCCTTGAACACGAATTCCCCGCCGCCGATCTCGGTCGCCAGGAGAAGGTCGAAGTCGATCCCCGATACCTTTTGCCTGGAAATATTGAGATAGGGGTTGATGAAGGAAGTCAGCGTGCCGGCCAGCGGGCCCGATTGCGGGGTCGCAGGCAGGCGCGGAGCGATGAGATTGCAGAACTCGTTATTTGGGAAATCCTGCGCTTCATAGCAGCGGTTGAGGATCAGGTTGTTCAGAATGAAGACCTCATCCTTGACCGTGATATTCCAGTAGTCGATCGAAAAGACCAGATCGACATTGCCTGGCGACACGTTCAAAACCGCGCCCAGGCCCCACGAGGTGGACTTTTCTGCTTTGATCCCGTCGAGGCCACCGCGTGTGATGGCTGCCGGACCGGATATGGCAAAATAGTTGAGGGCACCGGCCGGTCCAAGGATCGGCGTCAGCTCTGCAAGACAATTCTGGTAAACTGTATCGCTTGGCGCAGAGGTCAATGCGAACAGGTTGCAAGGATCGACGCCGCCGCCAAGGAAACCGACCTGGTCGCCAACGAATTGCTCGAACAGGTTTGGCGCACGAAAATTGGTGCCATAGCTGCCGCGGAACTTGAGATATTCCGTGGGGGCCCATTGTCCCCTGATGTTGTAAGTGAAATCAGAACCGAAGGATTTGTAGTGCGTATAGCGGCCAGACAGGTCCAGCCTCAGCAGATGCGCAAATGGACGGTCGGCGAGGATCGGAATGCCCAATTCGCCATAGACTTC
>JAQWKP010000008.1 GCA_029247785.1 Novosphingobium sp. | reverse complement strand
TCCCGCCTTTTGCAAGCATGCCAAAGGCCTGCTCGATGGTCGGCTTGAGACCGATCAGTTCAAGCGCGTGATCAACCCCGCGCCCGTCCGTCAGCGCCTTGATCTGCTTGACGACGTCACCTTGCGAGGCATCGACCGTGTCAGTTGCCCCGAATGCGCGGGCCATCTCCAGCTTGCCGGGAAGCATATCAATCGCAATGATCCGCCCTGCGCCCGCCACTGCCGCCCCGTTTACCGCGGCCAGACCGACACCGCCGCAGCCGATGATGGCGACCGTTTCGCCGGGCCGGATTGCCGCTGTCCTGGTCGCAGCGCCAAAGCCAGTGGTCACGCCGCAGCCGATCAGGCAGGCGCGATCAAACGGCATGTCCCGCCGGATCGAGACGCAGCCGCTTTCATGGACCAGCACCTGCTCGGCAAAACCGCCGATCCGCATGAAGCCGTCGAGGTTCTCCGGGCCAACAGTGAGCCTGGCCGCTTCATCCTCGCCGCGTGAGGCTTCCGGTGTCATGCAGCGGTGCGAATGCCCGCCATGGCACTGCTCGCAATGGCCACAATAGAATGTCAGGCAGACGATGACATGATCGCCGGGATTGACCGTCCTGACATCGGGACCGACCTGCTCGACAACACCCGCGACCTCGTGACCGAGCACGGCGGGAAGCGGGTTCTCGATCGTGCCATTGAGCACGCTGAGATCGGAATGGCACAAGCCAACGGCGGCAACCTTAACCAGTACCTCGCGCCCAATTGGTTTGGATATCGCGATTTCCTCGATTTCCATTGGCGCGTTGATCGCGCGCATTACGGCAGCTTTCATGGCTTGGTCTCCTGGCGGTATCGGAAAGGTTCAGGCGGCGAAGCGCCTCCAGACAAGGCGCATCGGCCGCTGGTCGGCGGGAAGGTCTGGCGGGGTTTCGAGATGGAGCACATCGCCCTCGATCCGCGCGATGCGGACATAATCGACCCCGACATCATTGGGGAAGTTGTTGAACTCAACGTGATGGATGACCCGGCCCGGTTCAAGCGTCCAGCTTCCCGCATAGGCGGTGAAGCTGCGCGCAGCGCTGCGCCATTCCGCGTCGCTACCACCGCGCCTGCCACCCTCGATCGGCGGACGATCGGGCTGCTGGATAATCACCGCCATGCGTCGGTCAGGCAGATAGTGGAGGATACCTTCCGGGTTTCCCCCAAACGGTGGCGGCCCCGCAGAAACATCATCCTCAACCAGTTCGACGCCTTCGAGACGCCAGCTGCCGATCAGATCATCGCTATGCATCACCGCCTCCTATTCCACGCTCTCAAATACCGGGTAGCGCCCCAGACTGAAAAACAGCGCGGAGGCCAGCAGGAACAAAGGGATATAGGCCATCACCGCAGGATAATAGCTCCCCGTGTAATCATAGGACGTGTTGACCAGAAACGGCCCCAGCCCGGTCGCCAGCGCCAGCAGACCCGAAATCGTCCCGAAAATCACCCCGAAACTGCGCAATCCGAAATGGCGCGTCGTCAGATAGGCTACCGCATCGAGCTCTGCACCCAGCGACAGCCCTAGAACCATCACCGCCGCGGTCGCAGCCGGCACAGAGCCGGGAAAGCTCAATATCAGCACACAGGATATCACCGGCAGCAGCATACTTACTCCACCAACGATCCCGCCATTGATGCGGTCGAGCAGATAGCCTCCGGTCAATCGGCCAACCACGGTCGATAGTCCGACCAGTCCGGCAATTCCCGCGGCCGTCGAGCGCTCAATACCGGCAAAGGACAGAATCGGAATAATGCTGGCAACGAATGATACCACTGTGAGTGACGGGATGAAGGCTGAGCCCGCGAGCCTCACGAATTTCCAGGTTGGCATGGCTTCGCGCCAATGCAGGCCAGGCAACAGCGGCATGGCGGTCGCTTTCTCCTCACCGGGTGAGATACCCTTGACGCGATGACTGTCTGCAGCGCTGGAAAATAGAAAGAGAACGGCAGGGATGACAAATATCGCCCAAAATCCGGAAAGTCCGACATAGGCCACTCGCCAGCCATAGGTGTCGATCAGCCAGGTCGCGACAATCGGGGTGAAGGTTGAGCCAAGTGCAGTGCCGCAAAGCATGGCTGACAAGGCAAACCCACGCCCTGTGTCAAACAGGCTGGAAACGCCCGTCGTCCAGATCGTCGGCTTGATCAGTGCCGAGGACAGACCCAGCAGGAACCAAAGACCCAGCCACGTCCACATCGCGGCGGTGGTGAAGGAGAAACAGGCGAAGTTGATGCAATAAAGAATGACCCCGGCGATACCGAGCCGCCTCGGGCCGAAACGGTCAACTGCCAGGCCAATAAATGGCGAGAGCGACATGCCAAGGACCGATACGAGCGTCAGCCCCAGCGTGATCTGGCCCCTGCTCCAGCCAAACTCCGCCTCAAGCGGGGCAATGAATGCCCCGATCGAATAGATCGTCAGCGACGCCAGCGCGATACCCAGCGCCCCGGACAGAACAACGCCCCAATTGCGCTTCCATTCGACCCTGGCGCTTACCGGCACCGTGTCGATAGCCGTGGCAGCGATCACGCGGCGTATCTTGCGCGCAAGGCCTTCTTGTCGGGCTTGCCGACCGGCGAAAGCGGGATCGCATCGACGAAATCCACCGATTTGGGTGCCTGGTGACGCCCCTTCTCCGCCTTGACCAGCGCGATCAACTCGTCCCCCTCCACCTCGACGGCCGGGTCCCTGACGATCACCGCCTTGACCGCCTCTCCCCATTTGGGATCGGGCACGCCGATCACGCAAACCTGCTGGACTGCCGGATGAGTCGCCAGCACGTCCTCAACCTCGCGGGCGAATACGTTGAATCCGCCGGTGACGATCATGTCCTTCTTGCGATCGACAATGCGCAGAAAGCCATCGACCGGATTGCGTATCGCGACATCGCCCGTGTGCAGCCAGCCGCCCTCGAAAGCCTTGGCAGTCTCTTCGGATTTGCCCAGATAACCGCCCATCAACAGCGGCCCGCGCACACAAATCTCGCCGGGCTCGCCATCGGCGACCTCGTTGCAATCATCGTCGAGCAGTTTGACGTGGCACCATGGGCTCGGCCTCCCGCAACCGGCGATGCGCAGCGGGTCGTCAATGAGGTGTTCGGCCTTGCGCAGAAGCGTGACCGACATCGGCGCTTCTGCCTGGCCGTAGAACTGGAAGAAGATCGGACCAAGCTTGTCGATCGCTTCCTTGAGCCGCGCAGCAGGAAAAGCAGAGGCCCCGTAGAAGATGACTTCGAGGCTTGAGAGGTCAAATTCGCCGAAACTGGGCGAATCGAGCAGGGCCAGCACCATCGTCGGCACCATCAGCGTGGATGTGATCTTGTAAGTCTCGACCGCCTGCATGAAGGCGACGGGATTGAAACCGGGCTGGACCACCATTGAGCCGCCGCGCAGCAGGATCGGGGTCAGCACCGATGCCCCGGCATGGCTCAGCGGCGCGCAGATCAGGTGGCGGATTTCCTCCGGCCATTCCCATTCGGACAGCATGATCTGGGTTGATGTAGCGATCCCGCGATGGGTAATGATAATGCCCTTGGGCTTGCCGGTAGTGCCGCCCGAATAGGCGATACGGGCGAGTGCTTCCGGATCGTCAATTTCTGGCGCGGCGAGTGGCCCGGGATCGAAATCAGCAGCAAGCTCGTCAATCGATGTGCCGGTACCGGCAGGACCGATGGCGAGGAAATGCTTGAGGCGGGGCTCGCGTTCCCTGAGTTCGGCGGCCATCTGCTCGAAATGATCGGAATCGTAGATTAGTAGGTCGATCTCGGCATCATCGATGACATAGAGATAATCGTCGATCGAACCCATCGGGTGCAGCGGCGTGGCAGCGAAGGCACCAAAGGTGAGCGCCGTCATCACTGCAGGAACCTCGACGCGGTTCTTCGAAAGGATCGCAACGCGCTGTGGACGCGGTGAAAGCGACTCGAGCACCTGCTGGTAACGGCTGACCGTGTCCCTAAGCTGCCCTGCCGTAACCTGCTCCCCGCCATCCATCACCAGGACAGGACGGTCGAGATCACGGCTCAGCGCCCGGGCAACCAGATCGGCGCTGAACACCGGCCGGTACAATGCAAGGTTCACTCCGCGTCTCTCCCAAAGTGCCGCCCGGAGGGGCTACAATGAAACACGCTTAGCGCATTGTTCGCGGCGGGCAAGCAGGCGAAACCCGCAATTCGCCGATCACATGTCGAATTGGGCGACCGGTCCGTCGAGACCCAGCACGCGGCCCTGTGCGTAATCGCCCTTGATCGTGGTGCGCTCCATCACCCTCGTCGCATCGGGTGGCACGCCGGTGGCACAATGCAATACGCGCCAATTGTCCCACAGCACCATGTCGTCTGGCTCCCATTCGTGGAAATAGGACAGTTCGGGGTCGGTGCAGTACTCAACGACTTCGCGCAGCAATTCTTCGCCTTCGGGGCCGCCATCCTCATAGATACCAATGGAAAAGCCGGGCGAGACATTGAGCACCTTCCGGCCGGTATCTGCCTGCGTATAGACCATCGGGTGAATCACGCGCGGGAATGTGTGCCGCCGTCTCTCGATATTGCCGCCCGATTCGGCGAAATGTTCCAGTTCCACATCGCCAGCATTGGTGAAGGGGTTCAGCGAAAGGTTGATCCGCACCTCATAGACGACATGCAGGCCCTCGATACGCTCCCGCAACTCTTGCGGCAGTCGTTCGTAAGCGGCGATCTGGCACAGAAAGCCGGTATGGCCGAGCCACGACGGCAGCTGCACCGGGCGCAATATGCCGCCACGATTGATCTGCGCGCTGTAGACCAGATCGCTGTGCCAGGGCAGCCAGGAACCACGCAGCTCACCATTGACCTTGTAGAGCGTGCCATCCTCGGGGTAATATTTGAGCCTGACGAGATCAGGATTACCCTCGGAGCGAGTCTCCTTGAACAGATGCGGTTCGAGTTCGCCGAAGCAGCGGCTTAGCTCAATCTGCATTTCTGGCGAACCGTCACCGTCGCGGAACAGCAGGACACCCTTTTCGGTCCACAAATCGTTCAGGGACTTGCGGATCTGCGGATCCTCAAGCTGATCGCGTGTCAGCCCGCTGACCTTCGCACCGAATGGGATGCGATCATCGAGCGGCGAGACTTCATAGGCGGTCGCGATACTGGCCATGTAGCTTTCTCCGGTTCGTTCAGAGCAAGAATCTGTCTTTGACGCGACAATTAACACGCGCCATGGTCATTTTGCCAGCCTTGGTCCCATGCACCATGGCTGAGGGGAGACGATTCAATGTCCAGTATGATCGCGGTGGAAATTCTCGCAGCCGAGCGCAAGCGCTGCGACGCGATGCTGGCCAATGACAATGAAGCGCTCGACGCCCTGCTCGACGAGCGCCTGCAATTCAGTCACGCCACCGGAGCGGTCGATGACAAGCCGGCCTATCTGGCCAAGATGGCGGCAGGACGGATCGTCTATACAAGCATCGACTGGAGCGAAGGGACGGTGATAGCGCTCGGCGACGAGGCGGCACTTCTCACCGGACGGATGGTCAATTCCGTGACGGTTGAGGGCGCGGAAAAGCAGCTGAAAAACCGGGTCATCACCGCATGGGCAAAGAGCGACGGCGAGTGGCGGCTGGTCGCCTTCCAGTCGACCCCGCTCAAGGATTGAATGCCAGAAAGCCGTACCATGCACTCTCAGATCTCAATCAATACGCTGTGCCTCGCTCCCGATTCGCTAGGCAACCAGATCGATATTGTCGCGCGGCTGGGTTGCCGGGCGATCAGCCCCGACCTGACGCATGTCGAGGAATACGGGATTGCCGAAAGCACGCGCCAGATTGGCGATGCCGGGCTCGAAGTGGCCGTCCTGACGCATCGTGCTTTTGGCTTTGCCAACGCCGAGGAGGAAAGAGCCGCGCGCGAGAGGCTCGACAGCACAATCGGCATCGCCGCGCAGATCGGTGCACCAACGATTATCATGACCACCGGCGGACGCGGAGCCCTGACATGGGCGCAGGCCAGAGACCGTTTCGCAGAAGCGATTGCACCTTGCGTCGAGACGGCCAACTCCGCCGGCATCCAACTCGGCATCGAGCCGACATCTCATCTCTATGCCGACGCCTCGATCGTCCACGGATTGGCAGACACGACTGCAGTCGCACGCAAGGCCGGGATCAGCGTGATCCCCGATATCTTCGCCTGTTGGGTGGATTCCGACATCGAGGATGCCATCGCCGAGGCCGGACCGCATATCTCTCTGATTCAGATCAGCGACCAGGTCTATGGCGACCGCGGGCTGCCCTGCCGCGCCGTGCCAGGTGACGGCGAAATCCCGTTCGAGCGGCTGATCCCTGCCTTCGCTGCCGCCGGGTTCACTGGCTATTACGACCTCGAGATCATTGGCCCCAGAATGCAGGCCGAAGGGCAGGAACCCGGGCTGGTGAGAGCGGCAGCACATATCGCAAGCTGTCTGGAAGGAATTTCGCAATGACGGACGTGACGGTAGCCTTTGATGCGGGCAATTACCTTGGCGAGACCCCGATCTGGTCGAGCGACGATCAGGCGCTGTGGTGGGTCAATTGCGAGAACCCACCGGGACTTCACCGCTGGTCGCCTTCCACCGGTGCGCATCGCAAATGGGATATGCCCCGGCGCGTCGGCGGCTTCGTTCCCAAGGCCGGAGGCGGGCTGCTGGTGGCACTGGCTGACGGGCTGTATGATTTTGATCCGGGGAGCGGCGCGCTGGATCTGCGGGTTGCTTCCGGCCTGCCCGAGCATGTCAAGCTGCACGAATGCCATTGCGACCGCCAGGGCCGGTTCTGGATCGGTGCCTATGACCACCACTTCCCCGCCGACCGCGAAGCCAGAGGCGGGTCCTATTTCCGGCTCGACGGCGACACACTGACTCCAGTGATCGAAGGCGTGGCAGTCGCCAACGGCCTTGCCTTCAGCCCTGATGGACAAACGATGTATTGCGCTGAATCCCGCACGAATTCTATCCATGCCTATGACCTTGATCCTGCAAGCGGCGAACTCTCAAACCAGCGAGTATTTCTGCAATTGCAGGACGGCGAAGGCTTCGCCGATGGGGCTACGGTCGATGCCGAGGGCGGATACTGGCTGGCCAACGTCGCTGCCGGGCGCTTGCGCCGCTACCTGCCCGATGGCACGCTCGACCGGATCATCGAACTGCCTTTCACCAATCCGACCAAGCCGGCGTTCGGCGGGTCGAATCTGAATACACTCTATGTCACCTCCACGCAGCTGGAGATACCAGCGACCAAGGAAGCCAGCGCACCCAACGGCCCGATCTATCAGCTCCAACCGGGCGAAAGCGGCGTTCCAGAAGTGCCACTGCGCGGGTAGTCCAAGCGAAATGGCATTCGCCTGTTGCAATAATTCGGCCTCCGCTTAGTAGGAAATCTCCGCCGCAATGCATTTCGATTGTGTCATTTCGCGCAATCAGCGGAATGGGGCCCAAGGAGGCTGATCGATGTTCCTCGCGCCCGAGGGTGACGAAGCCGAGATTGCCGATGCCGCCGCCGCATTCCTCTCGGATGCGCTGCCCATTGAGCGACTCCACGCGCCCGATTGTGCGGACATGGATGCGTCGCTGCGCGCGCTGCTGGGTGAGATGGGCTGGTTCGCCCTCGCCCTGCCCGAAGCGCGCGGTGGCAGCGGGCTGACGGCGGTCGAACATGCCCTGTTCTTCCGCGAGGTCGGGAGACAATGCGGGCCCATCGACATTCTCGCCCAGGCGCTCGCTGCGAATCTGTGCAGCTCTGCCGAGCGCCGCGAAGCGCTGGTTGCCGGTGCAAAAGGCGTCGCCATGCTCGTCGCGGATGGGGATTGCTGGCGCTTACTCGGTTCGCATGAGGCCGAGCTTGGACTGCTGGTTACGCCCGAAGACGCCAGCCTGTATTCACTTGCGGACGCCGCCTGCGAGGACCGCGCGGCGCTTGACCCGGCCAATTCGCTGCGTGTTGTTTCGGCCCTGCCTGACCCACTCGAAAGCCGGGAAGGCGAGCAGCTCTGGCAGCTTGGCCAGCTTGGCGCGGCGGCAATGCTGGTCGGCATCGGTGAGGCCGCGCTCGATCTCATTGTCGATTATGCCAAGGTGCGCGAAACTTTCGGAAGACCGATCGGGGCCTACCAGGCCGTGCGCCACGCCTGCGCCGACATGGCGATACGCACCGAAGCTGCCCGAGCGCAGCTGTGGTATGCTTCCACCGCTCTCAAGGAGAGCCGCGGCGACGCATCAGCCCATATCGACGCTGCCAAGCACCTCGCCAATGAGGCGGCGATGGGGAGCGCCGATGCCAATATTCAGCTGCACGGCGGAATCGGCGTCACCGATGAGCATGACGCGCATCTGCTGTTGAAGCACGCCTTGCTGCTCACCCGCATTTTCGGATCGAAGCGAGGGCTGCTCTCCAGGCTGCTCCACGCGCGGCTGGAAGACTGACGATGGACCTGCGCTACTCAGACGAAGACATTGCGTTTCGCGCCCGCGCCCGCGAATGGCTGAAGGATAATGTCCCGCAAGAACGCCGCCCGGCGAGCGGCAAAGCGGCATCGCAATTCGACCGAGACTGGCAAGGGAAACTGTTCGAGAATGGCTGGGCCGGAGTGGCCTGGCCCAAGGAATATGGCGGGCTTGGCCTGTCCGGGTTGCAGCAAGTAATCTGGTACGAAGAACTTTCCCGAGCTCATGCCCCGGCGCAGCATATCAGCACCGCCTATGTCGCGCAGATGCATGCCGGGCCGACGGTGATGGCGCGTGGCACCGAGGAACAGAGGGCGTTCCACTTGCCGCGCATCCTGTCAGGCAAATCGCTGTGGTGCCAAGGTTTTTCCGAGCCCAATGCGGGCTCAGACCTTGCCGCTTTGAAGACAAAAGGCACGGTCGATGGCGATACCATTATCGTCAACGGCGCCAAGATGTGGACCACCGATGCAGCCCATGCCGATTTCATGGAATTGCTGATCCGCACCGATCCGGACTCGCAGCGCCACAAGGGCCTGACCTGGCTGATCTGCGACATGACGACGCCCGGCATCGACATCAAGCCGATCCGCACCATGCTCCAGGACGATCACGTCAACATGGTGTTCTTCGACGATGTGCGCATCCCGCTTGCCAATGTCGTCGGTGAAGTCGGTGGCGGTTGGTCGACTGCGCTTGCCACGCTGTCATTTGAGCGCGGGCTCGGATTCATCGCCGACCAGCTCGAGCTGTTCGAACGGGTCGGCCGCGCGATTGAGCTGGCAGGCACGGTCCGACTCGACGATGGACGGCTGGCGATCGAACATGACGACATCGCCCAGCGCCTCGCTTCGATCAAGGCCGATACCATGGCGATAAGGGCGATGACCCTGGCCGAGATCACCGAGACCGACCGCACCGGCGAGCCCGGCCCCAAGGGCTCGATGATGAAGCTGATGGTCACCACCACCCACAAGGCGCTGAGCCAGCTCGTCGGCGAGTTCCTGGGCTGGGGCTTCATGGAATTTGACGGCGACCGCGCGACCAATCCCTGGACGCATGATTATCTGTGGAGCTGGGTGTTCTCCATTGCCGGCGGGACCAACGAGATTCAGCGCGAAATTACAGCCGACAGGGTGCTAGAGCTGCCCAAAGCGAGGTAATGTGGTGGACAGACCATTGAGGATCGGGATCGCCGGCGCCAATGCCGAGCGTGCATGGGCAAAGGACGCGCATGTTCCCGCGCTTGCCGCCATTGACGGACTGACAATCCATGCCGTTTCGGCGCGTAGTCAAGGGCTTGCTGATGCGGCGGCTGCAGTTTTCGGTGCGGCAAGGGCCTATGGCGATACGCTGGAAATGGTCCGCGATCCGGACATCGACATCATCGCAGTCACCTGCAAAGTCCCGGAACACCGGGCCATCGTCCTTGCAGCCCTGGAGGCCGGCAAGCACCTTTATTGCGAATGGCCGCTAGGCCGCGACTTCGCCGAGGCCGAGGAAATGGCCGAGGCGGCGCAGCGGGCCGGAGTCCACGCCGCGGTCGGCCTGCAAGGCGCGAATGCGCTCGCAATACGCCATGCCGGCAAGCTTGTGCGCGAAGGTGCCATCGGCCGCCTGCTGAATTTGCGCGTCATCTCGCCGACTGGTGGATGGGGACCGGTCGCCCCGCCCTTCTATGCCTATCTCCAGGACAAGCGGAACGGTGCGACCCTGGCGACAATTGGCGGCGGCCACACGCTCGCCGCGGTCGAGGCGGTAGTTGGACCCTATCGTCAGCTTGCCGCCCGCAACACAATTCTTAGGGACCGCGTCCCGATTGCCGGAAGCGATGAGGTGGTCGAGCGCACCTGCCCCGACCACATGATGATCATCGGCGAGCACGAAGGTGGCTGCGTCTCGAGCGTTGAAATCATTGGCGGCGAGATTGCTCCGCTGCGGTTCGAATTGCGCGGGACCGAGGGGATGCTGACGATCAACGGTGACCATCCGGGCGGATATCAGTGCGGAGAACTGGTGGTGTCCACCACGGCTGAAACCGAACCCCAGCCTGCGCCAGCCTACCCCGACCTATCCGGGGCGGCCATCAACGTCGCGCAGGTCTATGCCCAACTCGAGGCCGACATCCGCACCGGCACGCGCACCGTGCCGAATTTCGACACCGCGCTACGGCTGACAAAGCTGCTCGACACGATCGACGCCGCATCCGACCAGGGACGCGGCATGGCGCTGGAATATTGACCGTCTGAAGGAATTACCATGGATTGGATCACCCGGACTGACCCCAGCGGCTTCAAAACCCGCTGGTGCGACGAGACCGCGCAGCGCTGGTTCGCCGAGGGGCACTGGCAGAAGGAAACGCTGGTCGATGCCGCCCGCAGGACATTGGCGGCTGACCCCAACCGCACCTATCAGATCGAGGGTGAGCGCAGCATGACGCGCGCGCAGGTCTGGGATCAGTCGCTGCGCGTCGCCGGATTCTTGCTGTCACGCGGGCTGGAGCCGGGCGACGTTATTTCCTTCCAGATTCCCAACTGGACGGAAGCCGCAGTGATCGCGCTCGCAGCGCGGATGTGCGGGTTGGTCATCAACCCGGTGCCGCCGATCTACCGCGAATCCGAGCTCTCCTATATTCTCGCAGACTGCAAGTCGAAGCTGATTTTCGTGCCGGGCGTCTTCCGCAAGCAGGATCATACCGCGATGCTGGAAGGCCTGCGAGAGAAGCTGCCGGCGCTGAAAGATATCGTCACCGTGCGCGCCGAAGGTGCGCTGACTTTCGATGATCTTATTGCCCGCGAGCCGGTTGACGAAGCCGACCTACCTGAGGTTGATCCCGCAGCAGTGGTCATCGCCATGTATACTTCGGGCACGACCGGCAAACCCAAGGGCGTGCTGCACACCCACCTCACCTATGGGCACCGCGTCGGCGCGATGGTCGATGCCTATGGCATGAATGATGCCGATGTAGTGTTCATGCCCTCACCCGTCACCCATATCACCGGCGCGATCTGGGCGTTCGACATGCCGTGGCTCGCCGGCAATGTCAGCGTGTTGATGGATGTGTGGTCCCCTGCCGAGGGCATCGACATAATCGAGCGCAATGGCTGCACCGTCACTGGCGGAGCGACGCCATTCCTTCAGCAAATGCTCGATATCGCAGAGAATACGCCCGAACGGCTCGCTTCGCTGCGCCTGTATTTCTGCGGCGGCACAACCGTATCGCCCGAGCTGATAAATCGGGCGGCAAATACATTCCCCAATGCCCTGTTCTACCGCGCCTATGGCTCGACCGAAATGCTCACCGCCACGCTCGGCCATACCGACAAGGCCGAGGCGAGATATGGCGCCGAAACCGACGGCAAGATCGTCTATCCGGTTGAAATGCGGATCGTCGATGCCGTCACCGACGAGTTGCTCGCTGAGGGCGAAGAAGGCGAAATCCTGATGCGCGGCCCCGGCCTGTTCGCAGGCTATATCGCGCAGTCAGACAATGACGGCAGCTTCCTGGATGACGGCTTCTTCCGCATGGGCGATCTTGGCCGACAGGTGTTCGGCGATTATCTCGTCATCACCGGTCGCAAGAAGGATATCATTATCCGATCGGGCGAGAACATCAGCCCGAAGGAGGTTGAAGACATATTGTTCGGCCACCCGGCCATTGCCGAGGTTGCGATCGTCGCCATGCCAAGCACGCTTACAGGCGAGAAAGGATGTGCCTTCATCATCCCTCGCGAAGGACAAAGCCTAGATTTGCCCGAAATCGGGCGGTTCCTGAACGAGGCAGGCCTCGCCAAGCAAAAATTTCCCGAGCATGTCGTGCTGGTTGACGACCTGCCTCGTGTGCCATCCGGCAAGGTGCGCAAGGATGTGTTGCGCGATGACGCTAGAAGGATCACTGAGGCAGAGGGCTAAGTCGGCTCACCCCTGCGCTGCAGCCATGCTCGCCTTGATCCCATAGGTCCCGGCACCATCGACCAGCAGGTCAGTTCCTGAAATGAAGCTGGCGTTGTCGCTGGTCAGGAAGTGAGCAGCCATTGCGATATCCATCGGCGTGCCGATCCTGCCTGCGGGCGTGGCGTCAAGCAGTTCCTGCGCGCCGCCGGTATTTTCAATCTCCGACCGGCCCATGAAGGTGTCAATCATGCCCGGCGAAATGCTCGTAATGCGGCAGCCATTTGGCCCCCATGTCTGGGACCGGCGCTGGACCAGCGTGTGGATTGCGCGTTTGCTGAGCGTATAGCTGATGCCGCCCATTCCGCCTTGCGAATTGGCACCGCTCATGCCGACGATGATCTGTTCGATCCGGTCGAGAAAACCATCTGACAGCGGCTCGGCCAGCACAGCGTCGATCTCGGGAACTGGCGGCATCATATGCCCAGCAGAGGAGGCAATCAGCACAGCGGCCGAGCCGGGAACCAGAATCGACTCAAGCGCATTGAGCAGCAATTCGCTGGCCACCAGATTGACCTGCATGATCGCCTTCCAATCCCCCAGCGCGGGAGACAGGCCCGCGGTATGGACCAGAGCGAAGGGCTTGCCGTCTGACAGCTCATTGACCAGCGTCGCGATCAGTGCCGGGTCAGACATGTCGCCGGCATGTGCCGCGACATTATAGCTGTCCGTGCGCAGCTCATTAGCGAAAGCGTCGAGTCTGTCCTGCGAGATATCAGTCAGCACGAGATCGTCAGCGGCTCCGAACATTCGAGCGCATGCCCGGCCCATACCGCCAGCGGCGCCCGTGATCAAAACCTTGCGGCGCGGAAGTGCTGTCATGTTCGAATCTCCTAGAAGAAATTTCGTCAAACTCGGCTCAGCGCCAGGAAAAGCCGCCATCGACCGGCAATTCGGTCCCGGTGGTAAATCCAGAATCCTCGGTCGAGAAAAACAAGGCGGCGCGGGCGACGTCCTCGGCCTCGCCCAGTCGTTTCAGAGCCACACGGTCCTTGGCGCGCTCGGTATGTTCTGGGTTTTCCCATAGATAGCGGGTCATTTCTGTGACAACGACGCCGGGGCAGATGGTATTGGCGCGGATGTTGGGACCAAGATCGAAAGCCAGGCCTTTGGTGAACATCGCCACCCCTGCCTTACTGGCAGAATAGCCGGTCGTGCCGGCCATCGGCATCAGCGCGCTGACCGAGGCGATGTTTACGATCGTCGCCTTATCCGCCGCCTGCAGAAATGGCAGCGCGGCCTTGATCACGTTGAACGGGCCCGTGGTGTTGACCGCGATCATCCGGTCCCAGCTTTCCGGCTAAAGATCGGCAAATGGCGTGATGTCCAGAATTCCAGCGGCGTTGACGACACCGTCAAGCCCGCCCAGCGCCTGTCCCGCGGCACTCACAACCGCGTTGACCTGTTCGCGATCGGCCACATTGCAGCCATTGCCTGCCATGGCGAGTTCCGCGCCCACCTGCCGCACGCCATCTTCGTTGAGGTCGAACAGCGCCAGCGCCCCGCCCTCGGCGGCAAACAGCCGCGCGATTTCGCGGCCCATACCGCTTGCCGCGCCAGTGATGAGGATTTTGCGTCCCTCAAGCTTGCCCGCCAATTTGCTCTCCTGTCTCCGCAATCTGCTTTGCGCACTTCCGGCAAGACACTTGCAAAGGCAAGCACATTCCTGTTCCAAGCAGGCCTGTTCCAAGCAGTCTTGCCGAACATGAGGGAGAACGGCAGCTTATGGCAACGCAGGCAAGCGACGCGGCACTGCCGCAGGACGAAGAGACGCAGCATGGCGGCTATGCCTGGTATGCGCTGTTCGTGCTGATCCTAGCCTATACGATCTCCTTTATCGACCGCCAGGCCCTCACCTTGATGGTCGATCCGATCCGTGAGACTCTGGGTATCACCGATACCGAGATCAGCCTGCTGCACGGCTTTGCCTTTGCCATCTTCTATTCGATCATGGGCATACCGATCGGGCGCATGGTGGATCGCAGGAAGCGCACCTGGATCATTGCTGCCGGGATCGTCGTGTGGAGCCTGATGACCGCAGCCTGCGGCCTTGCGCGCAATTTCTTCCATATGTTCCTCGCCCGCATTGGCGTGGGCGTAGGCGAGGCAGCGCTGTCTCCTGGTGCGTTTTCGCTGATTGGCGACTATTTCCCCAAGCGCCGCCTGCCGCTGGCGCTCAGCATCTATACCAGCGCGGCCTATGCCGGATCGGGCCTGGCAATTATGATCGGCGGCACGGTGATCGCACTGATGCCTGCCATGACCTTGCCTGTCGTCGGCGCGCTGGAGCCCTGGCAGGCCGTCTTCATCGTCATCGGCCTTCCGGGCGTGCTGGTCGCTCTTGCCGTGTTTTTCCTCAGGGAACCCGCGCGCACCAGCATGAAAGCGGGCGATCCGCCGGGAATTTCCGAACTTGTCAGCCACATTGGCCGAAACAAGGGCGCTTATCTTCTCACCATGGTCGGCTATGCGCTCAGCGGGATGTTGTGGAACGGTTCACTCGCCTGGTTTCCAACCTTCCTGATGCGAAGCTTTGGATGGAGCCCGGCAGACGTCGGCCTCTATTATGGGCTGACGATCTTCATTGCCGGAACCAGCGGCATTCTCACAGGCGGTGCGCTCGGCTCGCGCATGCGTGCGAACGGGCGCGAGGACGCAAATATCGTCATCGGTCTGATCGCGCTCGCATTCGCTGTGCCGTTCGGCGTTGCTGGCATGATGGCGAGCAGCGGCGCGATGGCGCTTGCCGGGATTGCCCTGTTCCTGTTCGGCACCTGCATGCCCTGGGGCTGCGCGGCAGCGGCGATGCAGGAGATAACGCCCAACCAGCTACGCGGGCAGATATCGGCGATCTACCTGTTCTTCCTCAATTTTATCGGACTGGCCTTTGGCCCAACCCTGATCGCATTGTTCACCGACAGCATCTACGGAGATGACGGGGCAGTCGGCATGTCGATTGCAACGGTCATGGTGATTGCCGCACCGATTTCCGCGATCGTTCTGATGATTGCCCGCAAGCCCTATCGCGAGGCGCTCTCCCGCATCGATTTTTAGCTTGCCGTTAGCTCGTTATCCGCCAAAATCCGAAAATTGGCGCAAAGCAGGAGATTTTCGCATTGGCATCGGCTGCAACAGGTGCAACCATGGCGGTAAGGCGAATTGCCGCCGCAAGTTCAGATAAACGGGAGAGACCAATGGCAAATTACATGATGCTCGTGACCAGCGCCGCCAAGGATGGCCGCGACGACGAATATAACACCTGGTATGACAACCAGCATATCCACGATGTTTGCGCCACGCCCGGCATCGGCGAAGGCCAGCGCTGGGACGCGATGCCGGAGGTTTCGCCCAATGCGCCGCCGACACCCTATGTCGCGACCTATGAAATCGTCGCCGAAAACCCTGCCGATGCGCTGTCCGAAATGATGCGCCGTGCCGGTGCCGGCGAAATGCCGATGACCGACGCGATAGACCTCGATACCGCGCAGATCTGGGTTTATAAGAAGCACTAGTCAGGCGCCCCCATCCTCCCCGGCATGGAGAGGATTTCAGGTGGTTTTCCCTCGTGGCCTCCACACCAGCGGCAGGCGCGGGATCATTACTGCTGCGCCTGCCTTGACCTCCAGCTGGGCGCCCTCCTCGATGGCAAAGTCGGGGATGCGCGCCAGCCATTCCTCCAGGAAAATGCGGATTTCCGCGCGAGCCAGCATTGAGCCCAGGCAATAATGCGGCCCAGCGCCGAAAGTTGCGTGGACCTGGCGCGGACGGTGGAAATCAACCGCCAGCCAGTCAGTCCCGTCTTCCGGAAAATTGCACAGGGGCGACGGGCAAACAATCAGGTCACCAGCTTTGAGCACGATACCGCCCAACTCGGTGTCGCGATTCACTTCGCGGGTGAGGTTGACCATCGCCATGCGCCGAAGGAACTCCTCAATCGCTTCGGTGATAAGCTCCGGCTTCTCTTGCAGTTCCCTCCGATGGTCAGAACTCCCGGCCAGAAAACACGTGATATAAGTCAGCATCGCCGCGACCGTATCGAGCCCGGCCAGCAGCAGCACGAACATCAGCCCCTGCAATTCATCGTCTCGCAGCGGCCGACCATCGATCTTCGCATGGGCAAGGCTACTGACGAGATCATCACCCGGCTCAGCCCGGCGTTCAGCCACTCTCGCCATGGTGTAATCGACAAGATCGGCAAAGCCGCACATCCGGGTTTCAGGCACGTCCGGGCGAATGATGCGATCGACAATGTCCATGATCACCGGCTGATCGCTGGCCGGCAGGTCAAGCATGCCCATGAAGATCGCGATCGGCATCTGCTGGGCGAATTCCGACACGAATTCGCAAGCGCCTTTTGGTTCCAGCTGCTCGATGATCCCGATCGACAAGGCCCGTGCACTGCCTTCCAGCTTTCTGACCTTGGCAGGTGTCATCGCCGGCGCGATCAGTCGCCGGTATTGCACATGATCGGGCGGATCGATCATCAGCGGGATAATCGGCGGAACCGGATTGGCCGCTTTGGGCACGCGCATCGCTCGACTGGAGAATCGCTCCGGGTCTACCAGAATTGTACGAATCTGTTCGCCATCAGTCGCGACCCAGTGGCCACCGTTGCGCTGCGTCCAGAATAGCGCAGGCACGTCCGATTCGCGCAAGCGCACCATCGCTCCGGCAAAATCACCGTCCGGCGCGTCGACCGTGAACACATCATGATCGACCACCAGCGAAGGCGGCACGTGGTCCGGCAATTCACTCCTGCTTTCGTAAAGCACGGTTGCATCCCCTCGCGATTGTGGCGAAACAATGCAGCATCGCCGCTGCATTGGAAAGACAGGCAAACATGAGCAATTCTGCGACGCGCATTCCGGTCATCATTGGCGTGGGCGAATTCAATGACCGCCCCGACAATCCCGACGATGGCCTCGATTCGGCGGGCCTCATGGCAGAGGCCTTACGCCGGGCCGACATGGATGCGGGCGGCGGCTGTCTGGCTGACTTGGACCTGCTGCATGTCGTCCCTCAGATATCCTGGGACATAGACGTGCCGACAGCGCTGGCAGCGCAGACCGGGCTGGACCCCGCCACGATCCAGGAAGCGCCAATAGCCTCTGGCGATTCGCCGGTGCGGCTGCTCAATGATGCCGCCAATGCCATTGGCGACGGCTCAGCGAAGATCGTCGCAATCACCGGCGGAGAGGCGCTGCGCTCGGCAGCGCGGCGCAGCGGCGGTGGTGGCGCACTGTTCACCAAATCGCTCGAAATGGCGACCGACCTCAGGCGAAAATATGGTCTGGTCAACCCGGGTGAGATCTATCCGCTGTATGAGAACGCGCTGCGCCCTGCGCTTGGCCAGAGCCTTGCCGAGGGACAGGCTGAATCGGCGCTGATCTGGTCAAAAATGTCGCAGATTGCCGAACATGCCGAGGGCGCTTGGCTGAAAAAGCCGCTCAGCCCCGACGCAATCGCCGAAGTCAGCGGCTCGAATCGCCCAATCGCCTTTCCCTATTCC
>JAQWKP010000297.1 GCA_029247785.1 Novosphingobium sp. | reverse complement strand
AGTTTTATCAGCTGCTCAGCTACAAGGGCGATGTCGATCTGGAAGCAAAACTCGACGAATGGGAACGGTTCTACAACTTCCACAGACCCCATGGCGCCTTCAACGGGAAAACACCCTATGAGGCGCTCAGAGAAAGGCTATAATCAACCAGCCGCAATGTCTCGCCAGTCACCCGATGTTACAGTTTGTCGTTTGATCCTTTCTCGTTGTTTGATGATCGTTTCGGCTCTGCCGAAGTAGGCATCGGCAGGCGTCACGTTTTTCAGGCTCTCGTGATCGCGCTGGTGGTTGTAATGTTCGACGAACGCCTCGATCTGCGTCTCCAGGTCACCAGGCAAGAAGTAGTTTTCCAGCAGGATGCGGTTCTTGAGCGTCTGGTGCCATCGTTCGATCTTGCCCTGTGTCTGGGGTTGAAACGGAAAGACCGCAGTCGTCTTGTTCAGCCCTTGAACGCCCCATGAATTTATGACTACTTTCGGGCAGCGGATGGAGGTGTCTTAACGGCAAGGATTGGGGTCGCAAGCTGACATGCCCGCGTTGTGCTTTTGCGGGCAGCATGAGGTCGCCGACGTTGAGTTGAGGGGTGGTTGATTTCGTCATTGCGAGTGGCGCAGCTTCGAAGCAATCCAGGAGGGAAATGCGACACGCTTTGGATTGCTTCGCTTTGCTCGCAATGACGATTGATTGTGGGAATAGCCTCACCCTGGCCCGACCGGCCTGTCCCCTTTGACATAGCCCTTTTGGAGCACGCGGCTGCCTTCGTAGTCGTTCACCGCATAGTGCTGGAACGCCATATTGTCCCACATCACGATGTCGTTGACCTGCCATTTCCAACGCATGGTGAATTCGGGCCGCTGCGAATGCTTCCACAACATGTCGAGGATCGACTGGCTCTCGTGGCTCGAGACGCCGACAATCTTTTCGGTCCATAGCTCGTTGACGAATAGCGCCTTGCGACCCGTCTCCGGGTGGACCCGCACCACCGGATGGGTGTTGCGCATGTCTTGCTGCAATGTTTCGCCATAGCCGAGCCCGAGCAGGGGCAGCGTCTTGTATCCGGAATGCTCGGCCTCAAGCCCGTCGATCATATCCCGCACCGGCTGCGACAGGGTTTCATAGGCGGCATACATGGAGCCCCAGCAGGTGTCGCTTCCTCCTGATGGCGGCAGTTCGAGCGCGCGCAATGTCAGGAACGCAGCGGGTTCTGCACCCAGCGTAGAATCCATGTGCCACAGCGCCGTCGCCTGGCCATTGCCGTATGTCTGCATGTCGTGGACGGTGAATTCGTCGGGCACCTTTTCCAGCGATGCCTTGGCAAAGGGATCGGTGCACAGCTCCCCGAAATTTTTGAGGAACGCCACGGTGTCGGCCTGCGTGATGTCCTGGTCGCGGAAGAACACCGCGCCATGGGTCAGCACCGCCTTGCGAATTGTTGCTACTTCTTCGGGATCGAACGAGCGCGACAGGTCAGCCCCGCTGGCCACCGCGCCAACAACGGGGTTGATCGGATCGATTTCAATACGTGTCCTGGTCGCCATTTTGCGCCTTTCGTAATCAGCTCAGAAGCCGGTTTCGGTGGTCTCGCCGCGCTCGGCCCACAAGAAGCGGATGTGGCGATCGCAGATTTTCCATTCGCCGGCCGACCGGGCGTAATCGTCTTCATAGCGTAGGGTGATGATCAGCACGTTATCCTCGCCCTTGGGGATGTGGCGGGCAATGCACAGCACCTGGCCGCTCGCCGTGTCGCCATCGATTGTTACAAGGTGGTTGGTCATCGTGTGCATTGTGCCATCGAACATGGTCGCCATGATCTCGTTGACCTTGACCAGTTCGTCATGTCCGCGAATGTCATTGAATGGCTCGGTCTGCCCCGGATTATAGGCGCGCAGCCTGGCATCCTGAGTAAACACGGATTTGAACATATCCATGTCGCAAGCGTCGACGGCCGCAGCATAGCGATAGGCAAGCTGGTTGAGGGCAGCGATATCGTCCCCGTAACCCATGGCGATCCTCTCCTTCAGTGGTGTTCCAGCAGTGTCTTACGGAAACTGCCTGACCGCAAGCGCTTAGACGTGTGGCAGCGGTGTTCACCCGGTAGTCATCTGCAATTGGCGATGGCGTTGAACCGTTGCGTGTTAGCGACGAATCGATGTATCGAGGGTGAGGGGAGAACATCCAGCCATGTCAGAAGAAATCCGCAAAGAACGCTCGCCGGGAATGAAGCTGCTGTTTGCGGCACTGGTCGGCTTTGTGCTGATGATCCCACTAATGATGGTCTATGCGCTGGTCTGGGACCGGCAGGATCAATCCAACACCGCACAGGCCTCGATCAACGCCGGCTGGGGCGGGGCGCAGGTTATTGCCGGGCCGCTTGTGGTGGTGCCCTACAAGACGACGGAGCAACAGAATGTCGAGCAGGATGGCAAGACGACCGTCCGCACGGTTGAAGTCGAGCGGCAGCTATTCATCTCGCCGACTGAGAACAGGCTGGAATCGGCAATCGAGCCGAAAAAGCGCCGCAAGTCGATCTATTCAAGCGTGCTGTTCGAAGCCGAGATCAAAGGCAAGGCGAGTTTCGAGCTTCCCGCCGATCTGGAGCGCTTCGGTGTCGTCCGTGAGAAATTGCTGTGGGACCGGGCTGAGTTGCGCATGGGTGCATCAGATGCTCGGGGGCTGACCAAAGGCGGCAAGCTGCTGGCCAATGGCGAAGCGCTTGCGGTTCAGCCGGGCAAGGGCCCCGCAGCAACGTCAGGGCAGGGCTTCTTTGCCTTTCTGCCATGGGACGGAGGAGAGCGCCTGGAGATTGACTACAGCTTCGGACTTCGTGGCAGCCGCGCGTTGAGCTTGGTCCCGAGGGGCGGCCAGACAAGCTGGCAGGTCGCTTCCAGCTGGGCGAGCCCGAGCTTTGGCGGCGACTTTCTGCCAGAGGACCGGGAGATTTCCGACAGCGGCTTCAAGGCCAGCTACACCGTCGACAAGCTGGCGCTGGGTAAGCCGCCGGTATCCAGCGATGATCTCGGGCCGCCGCAGATCGACGAGTCTGGCAAGGCGAATTTGTACAGCTCGGCTTCGCGCTATGAAAATTCTGGCGGCGGCCAATCGCTGGCTGTAACTGTCGGCCTGGTCGAGCCAGTCGATCTCTATTCCAAGGTCGATCGCTCGGTGAAATACGGCTTTTTGTTCATTGGCTTCACCTTCCTCGCTTTTCTGCTGTTCGATGTAGTGGCTGGCGCGCGAGTGGCTTCGGCGGAATATCTGCTGACCGGCGCGGGGCTGGTGTTGTTCTTCGTGCTGCTGCTGGCCTTTGCTGAGGTGATCGGCTTTACCGCGGCCTATCTCGTCGCGTCGGGCGGGGTTATCGGCCTGCTGACAGCCTATAGCGCTGCCGTGCTGAAAAGCTGGAAGCGCGCGCGATTTATCGGCGCGCTGCTGGTGGGGCTCTATGCGCTGCTGTTCGTGCTGCTGAACCTGGAGGCGTGGTCGCTGTTGATCGGATCGGTGCTGCTGTTCGTAGCCCTTGCAGGGGTGATGTATGCGACGCGCGGTGTCGACTGGAGCAGTGTCGGCAGGCGGGAGGCAGTGGAGTAGTCGATAGCGCTGCCCCCCTGAGGGGAGAGGGATGCGGCTAATCCTTCGGCCAACGGTGATATACCGTTGTCAGCATCGCTAGCGAACGGTTCAGGTCGCCGATCCCGCCAAGGTCGTTCGCCAGCGGGTCGAACGCCTTGTTCGCGATTGCGCGCACGGCATCCTCGGCGCTCGCGAACCAGAACTCCGAAATACCGTCGAACGGGAACAGTGGCAGTGGATCGTTGACCGGGTGGTTCAGTGCTGCGCGGCTCAGGCCCGGAATGGCATCGACAAGTGACCTTGCAGCATCCCCGTGCTGATCGCGGTAACGGGCAGTGAATTCTTCGCGGTCCAGTCCTTCGGCGCGCGGTATGAAATGATACAGCGCCGCTTCGCCGAGCTTCCCGTCCTTCAGCAGGGTTTCCTGCGTGAAAAACGTGAAATTGGGTGTCAGCATGTCGAACACGCGGCGCTCGTCCTCGTCGATCAGCTCGCGGTCTTCGGGGGTGAAGCCGGCACCGCTGATGCCTTCGAGTGTCGGGCTGCCGGCGATGGCGACGCCGTCATGATCGGTGCTGAGCATCGGCAGATCGATGGGTTGGCCGTCGAGCATCGGCTGATCGAGCCGGTTGCAATAGCGCAGCCAGCGAATCTCGGCTTCGAGCACCGGGAACTTGCTGGCGAAGATGGCATGGCTCTTCCAGGTCCGCGGCCAGTCTTCGCGGGAGACCGTTGCAGCCCGGCGGGCGAGATAGATCAGTTTGTAGGACATGGTCTTTGCTCTCCTAACGCCTGCGCAGCCGGTCGCGGTTCAGCTCGCCAACGCTCTTTACGCCCATCAGCTTCATTCCGCGCTCCATCTCATCCTTGAGCAGGCCGATCGCGCGTTCGACGCCGGCCTGTCCTGCTGCGGCCAGCGCATAGAGATAGAGCCGCCCGCCTGACGCGCAATTGGCGCCCGTCGCCAGTGATTTGAGCACATGGCTGCCGCGCCTGACGCCGCCATCGCAGATGATCTCGATCTGACCGCCGACCGCATCGACGATCTCGCCGAGTTGGTCGAACGGTGCGCGACTGCCATCCAATTGTCTGCCGCCATGGTTGGAGATCATGATCGCATCGGCTCCGATTTCGACCGCGCGCTTTGCGTCGGCGACGCTCATCACCCCCTTGAGGCAGAATGTCCCGCCCCAGTCCTCTCGCAGCTGGTCGGCCATTTCCCAGGTCAGTGACTGGTCGAGCATATTGTTGAAATAGCCGGCGATGGAAACGGCTTCGCCAGTGCCCTCGCGCACATGGGTGTCGAGGTTGGGCAGGGCAAATTTCTCGCGGAACAGGTAATTGAGCGCCCAGGCCGGTTTGATCGCGTAGGACAGGGCCGAGGCGGGAGTGAAACGCGGCGGCGAAGTAAATCCGCTTCGGGCGCAGCGCTCGCGCTTGCCCGATACGATGGTGTCGACCGTGAGCGTCACGCAATCGAATCTCGCGGCCTGGCAGCGCTCGATCATCGAGCGGTTCAACCCTCGGTCCTTGTGGTAGTAGAACTGGAACATCTTGGGCGTTGAAACCAGCTCAGCGATCTCTTCGATGCTCACCGTTGCCAGGCTTGATATGCCGAACCACAGGCCGAATTTCTCCGCTGCGCGCGCTACGGCTCTTTCACCCTGCCAGTGGAACACACGTTGCAGCGCAGTGGGTGAGAGGATCAGTGGGAGCGCGCTCTTGCGGCCAAGGATCGTCACCGAGGTGTCGATTTCTGCGACCCCGGCCAACACGTTGGGCACCAGGTCGCATTCTGCATAGGCAGCGGTATTGCGTGCCTTGGTCAGCTCGTCGTCGGCAGCGCCGTCGATATAATCGAACACCGGCCACGGCAGGCGCTGTTTGGCGAGCAGCCGGAAATCATCGATATTATGGCAATCGGAAAGGCGCATCCCAGCCGCTTAGCGGCAGTTTGACGGTGCGCGCAATGGCTTGAGCGCGTCTGGACCAGAGCGCGGCCTACTTGCCGCGCTTGCGCTCGGCCTTGGCCTCTTGTTCAGCCTGCCGTGCTGCCATCCATTCGGCGACATTGGCGCGGGTGGCCGGGCGGCCCGGATATTTGCAGCCGCGCAACTGGCCGACCCCCTTGAGGAACCCACGGCGGGCTAGCCCAGCCTGGATCGCGGCGCGTTGCCTGCGCCGATGTTCGTTCGCACCGGAAACCTCCCGGATTACGCCGCGAAACGGAATGAAAGAGCCGACCACCGCCTTGCCGACCCGGCCAGCGGCGAGCCGTTCGCGCGTTTCCTGGGGCAGGTCGAAATCAGGACCGAGCAAGGTATCGAGTTCCTCGACTGCCTTGATCAACTGGCCGCAGCGAGCCAGACCACCAAGGTCATAGGGCCTTTGCTGCGCCTTGATCAGCAGCTCGGGAATCTCCTTCTTGTCCAGATTTAGATCGGTGACGGGCGTCTTGGCGACGTCGGCCGCGCCGGGATCGCGATCGCCCACGGGTGCGGACTTCTGGGCGATTGCCGGGGCTGCAAACAACAGGGCGACCATGATAGGGAGGTAGCAGATGCGTCGCATAACAATCTCCTCAACCCGAAATGGGCCTGACGACATGCATTGAAATCAGCGTCGCATGTCGGCGAAAGTGTCGCAGGCTTCGTCGTCACCGGTTTCGAGCCCGCGTCTGAGCCATTCCATACGCTGCTCACTTGAACCGTGGGTGAAGCTTTCAGGGCTGACTCGCTTTCCGGCGCTGCGCTGCAAGCTGTCGTCGCCAATGGCGCTGGCGGCTCTCAGCCCTTCTTCCATGTCGCCACGCTCTATCAACTGGCGATTCTGCCCTGCCCAGACCCCAGCATAGCAGTCAGCCTGCAATTCCATGCGCACCTGAAGGCTGTTGGATTGGCGCGGGTTCTGCTGTTGGGCACTGCGGACCTGAGCGGCGAGGCCGGTCAGCTTCTGGACATGATGGCCGAATTCATGGGCCATCACGTAATAGCGCGCGAAATCACCTCCCGCGCCGAGCTGCTGGGCCATCTGATCGTAGAAGCTGGTATCGATGTAGATTCCCTGGTCCGCCGGGCAGTAAAACGGGCCCATCTCGCTCGAAGCCGCACCGCAACCGGAACGCGTCCCGCCGACATAGAAATTGAGAGTGGGCTGTTCGAAGCGCATGTTCGCCTTGCGAAACAGCGGATCCCAGGTTTCGTTCAGGGAGCTCAGCGCGTTGCAGGATTCGAGCGAGTAATTGTTCTGCTCGCAGATTTCGGAAGTGCTTGCGCCGGGGGCAGGAGCCTGTCCGGCGGGCGCACCTTGCTGCATGCCATCGAGCGTGCCGAGCAGCTGGCCGGGATCGACATCAAATACAAACACAGCGATCGCCGCGATGACAATCGTACCGCAGCCAAGCTTGCCGCCGCTGCCGCCCGGTAGCCCGCCACCACCGCCGCCGCCTCGGACGCGGATATTGGCCGGGTTGAATCGTTTTAGCCGCATCGGGTCACTCCCGCAATTTCATCCTTGAACTATCCAGCCAAATGCGGCCCGATATCCCCTTCTAGTCATACAATAGCCCAATTTCCCAGCCAGTTGTAAACCTTGCCGACAGCTTCCGATACTATAGGTTGGATATCATGAAGAGGGGCCGCCGCCGATCCTGGAGCCATGCCGCGTTGCTTTGCGTGATGGTTTTTTGTGTCGCAGGCCAACTCGATGCCAGGGAGCGCCTCGACAAGGGACTGGAACAACGGCTTCGCGACCATATCGAAGTGCTCGCCAGCGATGAGTTTTCCGGACGCGAACCCGGCACCGATGGTGAGGCGCTGACGCTTCGCTATCTTGGTATGCAGTGGTTCGACATCGGCCTGGTTTCCGGAACCAACGATCCCGGCAATGAATGGTTTGTCCCGGTCACCCTTGTGGCGCGTGAGCCTGCCGCGTCGGTAGCGCAATTCCGCATCGGACGCCGGCTTGTCCCCTGGACCGAGGATGAGGCGCTGATGCTGACGTCGGGCAAGCGCAGTCTTGTCAGGGATGCGCCGCTGCTATTTGTCGGAAAGGCGGATGGCCAGGGCCTGTCCCGCAATGAGTTGGCCGGTCGGATTGCGGTGATGCTGGATGGCGGCAAGTCTGACAGCGATCGGCAGAATGCGCTGTTGGCCGAAGGCGCTTCGGCAGTGCTGACCATTCTCGACGGCCAGCGTACCTTGACCCAGGTGGCGGTGCGGCGACAGCGATCCGGTTATGCGCTGGCCGACGACACGCTGGGCGGTGACCTGGAGGGCTTCATAACAAAGGATGCCATGGCCAGGCTGTTAGTTACCGCTGGAACCAGCCTCAAGGCGCTCACGCAAGAGGCTACACATGCGGATTTTGCACCGCGCGTTCTGAACTTTACGGCCTCATTCGAAGCGACGACGCGCGAGACCACTATCCGCACCCACAATCTGATTGCGAGGCTGCCGGGCAAGCGGCCCGATTCAGGAGCGGTGCTGCTTGTGGCGCATTGGGACCATTTCGGAGTGTGTGCGGAAGAGCCGGCCGAGGACAGGATCTGCAATGGGGCAGTCGATAATGCCAGCGGCCTGGCCGTTCTGACCGAGATAGCCAGGAGATTGGCGCAGGTTGCCCGGTTGGACCGTGACGTCTATTTCCTGGCGACTACTGCTGAGGAACTGGGCCTGCTTGGCGCCCATGCATTCGCCGATAATCCGCCGTTGCCATTGGGCAAGATCGTCGCTGCATTCAATATCGACAGCGCGGCGATTGCCCCGGCTGGCACACCACTGGCGATTGTCGGGCGCGGCATGACCGGGCTCGATGCCACCATTGCAAAAGTTGCCGATCGCGAGAAGCGCGTCATCGTCGCCGGGGATGAAGCGAATGAATTCGTCCGCAGGCAGGACGGATGGGCGCTGCTGCAACACGATATTCCGGCGGTCCTGGTGACCAGCGGCTATGGCGACCTCGATCGGATGCGCAAATTCATCGAGTCTGATTATCACCGGCCCGGCGATGATCTCAATCGGCCGATCGAGCTAGGCGGCGCGGCGCAGGACGTGGCGTTTCACATCGCGCTGGTGCGTTGGTTCGCCGATACGACGAGGTTTTCCCCCGCGGGAGAATGAATCGCTAGCACCCAAGGCTCCATTTGTTTACATGGGCCGCCACGAATCCGCAGCGGAGGCACAGTGGCGCATATGGATATCCCTCTCGGTCTTACCTTTGACGATGTACTGCTACGTCCGGGCGAATCCGAGATTGTTCCGACCCAAGCCGATACGCGCACGAAGCTGACGCGTGAGATTGCTCTCAACATTCCGATAATTTCCTCGGCCATGGACACAGTGACCGAGGCGGACATGGCAATCGTCATGGCGCAGGTCGGCGGCATGGGCGTGCTCCACCGCAATCTCACCATCGAAGAGCAATGCGCAGCAGTGCGGGCGGTCAAGCGCTTTGAAAGCGGCATGGTGGTCAATCCCATCACGATTGGGCCGGACGACACGCTGGGCGAGGCGGAAGCTCTGATGAAAAATAACCGGATCAGCGGCATTCCGGTGGTCGAAGCGGGCGGTAGGCTTGTTGGTATTCTGACCAACCGTGATACGCGCTTTGCCGACAATCCGGGCCAGCCGGTGCGAGAGCTGATGACCAAGGAGAACCTGGCGACGGTCAAGCTTGGCACCAGCGGCGACGAGGCTCGGCGGTTATTGCACCAGCGCCGGATTGAAAAGCTGCTGGTCGTCGACGATGATTTCCATTGTATCGGCCTGATCACAGTCAAGGATATCGAGAAGGCTGTGACCTTCCCCAATGCAACCAAGGATGCCGCCGGGCGGCTGCGCGTAGCAGCGGCGACGACGGTGGGCGAAACGGGCTACGAACGCACTGAAGCGCTGCTCGCGGCGGAATGTGATGTCATCGTCATCGATACCGCGCATGGTCATAACCTAGAGGTTCCGCGCGCCGTCGAGCGGGTCAAGAAGCTGTCCAATTCGGCCCAGGTGATCGCCGGCAATGTTGCCACTACCGAGGCGGTACGCGCTCTGATCGATGCAGGCGCGGATTCGGTCAAGGTCGGCATCGGTCCGGGTTCGATCTGCACGACCCGCATTATCGCAGGTGTCGGTGTGCCACAGCTTACTGCGGTGATGGAGGCTGCTGAAGAGGCTGACAAGGCCGGTGTCCCGGTGATCGCCGATGGCGGTCTCAGGACTTCGGGTGACGCCGCCAAGGCGCTGGCCGCCGGAGCCTCGACAATCATGATCGGCTCGATGCTCGCTGGCACAGAGGAAGCGCCGGGCGAGACATTTCTCTACCAGGGCCGCGCCTATAAGTCCTATCGCGGCATGGGCTCGGTCGGGGCGATGGCTCGCGGCAGTGCAGACCGCTATTTCCAGCAGGACATCAAGGAAGCGATGAAGCTGGTGCCCGAGGGTATCGAGGGCCAGGTGGCGTTCAAGGGACCGGCCAAGGACGTGGTTCACCAGCTGGTTGGCGGCATCAAGGCGGCAATGGGTTATACCGGCTCGCGCACGGTCGAGGAAATGCGGACCAAGGCGAAATTCGTCCGCATTACCAATGCCGGGCTGCGTGAAAGCCATGTCCATGACGTGTCGATCACCCGCGAGGCACCGAATTATCCGACACAATAGGCTCAGGCCATGACGCCCGCCGCGCGCGTTCAGGCGGCGATTGATATTCTCGACCTCGTGATCACGGCTGCTCGGGAGAATGGTCCGCCTGCAGATCGTATCGTCGCCGGATGGTTCCGCTCGCGCCGGTTTGCCGGCAGTAGCGATCGGCGCGGGGTGCGCGAACTGGTTTATGGCGCGATCCGCAGCTGCGGCGATCTTCCGGCGGACGGGCGGGCAGCGATGCTTCGGCTGACTGAGGTTGAACCGCATTTGCTCGATCTGTTCGACGGTTCGAACCACGCGCCGCGACCGATTGCCGCCAGCGAGACGCCGGCAGCAGGCGGAATCGCTCCGGCCTGGCTGGAAACGGCGCTGGCGGGGAGCGGGGTCGAGGGTGAAGAGGCAGCGTCGCTGCTTACTCGCGCGCCGCTCGACATTCGGGTCAACACGCTCAAATCCTCGCGCGATTCGATTGATTTGCCGGTTGCTGGCGAGGCAACGGCTGCACCTGATGGCTTGCGGCTGCCAACCGGAACGCCGGTCGAACAATGGGACGTATTGCGTGAAGGGCTGATCGATGTGCAGGACAGCGGTTCGCAGCTTGCCAGTACTGCGCTTGAAGCACGGCCCGGCGAAACTGTTGTCGATCTGTGCGCCGGCGCGGGAGGCAAGACATTGGCGCTCGCAGCGGCGATGGGCAATCGCGGCCGCCTGATTGCCTGTGATACCGACCGGGGACGCCTGTCGCGGCTGCTGCCCCGCGCAGCAAAGGCCGGCGTGACCATCGCTGAGACGGTGCTGCTCAATCCGGGCCGTGAAGCCGAGGCCCTGGCAGGGTTTGCCGGACAGATCGACGCGGTGTTGGTCGATGCGCCCTGCTCGGGGACCGGGACATGGCGGCGCAATCCCGAAGCCCGCTGGCGCCTGAACGACCAATTGCTCGCCCGCCATACTGCCTTGCAAGCTCGCCTGCTCGATCTCGCCGCTGTGCTTGTGGCTGAACAAGGACGCCTGGTCTACGTTACCTGTTCGATGCTCGATGCCGAAGGAGCGCATCAGGCTGATGCCTTCCTGGAGCGACATTCCGACTGGAAGACCCAAATGCCCACATTGACGCAAGGCGAAATCCGGGGAAAAGGACTGCGATTGTCGCCGTTTCGCGATGGGACGGACGGGTTTTTCATCGCACGGTTCATTCGCTTGTGATAGTGAATGGCCTATGTCCCGGACTAGGATCTCGGCCAAGGATATCCTGATGCGTTTCACACCAGCCGCGCTTGCGCTCTCGTTGCTTGCCACTGTCACTGCGAGCGTGAGCTATTCTGCGCCGCGAGAAAAGCTCGACAAACAGGTGAAGGCACTGATCGCCGAGGGTCGTGCCGAGCTTGATGCCGGCAAGGTCAATGAGGCGGTCGGCCTGTTCGAATCAGCCCTGGTGCGCAAACCTGGCAGTGTAACGGTGCTATTGAACCTGGCTGAGGCTACGCGCGAAAATGGATTGCAGGGCAAGGCACTGCATTACTACCGGGAAGCTCTCAAATCCGATCCGCGCAACCTGATGGCGATCGCTGGTGAAGGTGCGGCGCTGGCCGAGAAGGGCGCAGTCGAAAAGGCACGCCGGAACCTCGCACGTCTTGAAGGCATCTGCGGCAAGAAATGCGATGCGACACGCCAACTCGCATCGGTGATCGCTCGCGGGCCCACACCGCGTGTCGTCACGGCCGAGGCTGTTACTCCCGATGTCGAGGTTTCGGAAAACTAGTCCGACGCTCTAGATCAGATCCGAAAATTCCTTGAGAACGGCGCGATAGACCGATTTCTTGAATGGCACGATCAGATCGGGCAGCAGTTTGGGCGCTACCCATTTCCATTCGTTGAACTCTGGGCTCTTGTGGGCATCGAGCTTGATATCTCTGTCATTGCCTTGAAATCGTCCGAGGAACCAGTGCTGGCGCTGGCCGCGATATTTACCGCCCCATAATTTGCCGATTACCTCTTCGGGCAGGTCGTAGAGCAATTCGTCGCGGGTCTGTGAAAGCAGCGTGACGAGATCGCGCTCTACGCCGGTTTCCTCCCACAATTCGCGCAAGGCCGCCTCGCGAAGATCTTCGCCCTCATCGACTCCCCCCTGGGGCATCTGCCAGAAATCTCCCTCGCGAATGTCGATCCGCTTGCCGACAAATGCCAGGCCGTCGGCATTGACCAGCATCACTCCGACGCAGGGACGGTAGGTGAGATGGGCAAGATCGTTCATCCTCGGGGCACTTTTCGAAATGGTCGGGGAAAGAATCGGGCAGCGGGTGCATAACAGTAAATTGGCGCTACGATGTATGGGAATCGTTGATTTGTCACGAAGTTGGGCTTGACTAGCAGCCTTGAGGGTTCTCTTGCGGATCGTAACGGTTTGCGGCTTGAGAGATTTTCTAGATTGCGTCCGGGAGAGATGGGATTAGGGGCAAAGCCCGAATCTGGATTGGTTCCGCCATAGAGGAAACAGATGGCTACGATTTCAGCCGATAAGGCTCGTGGGCCCGAATCGCGCGAAGATAAGCTGCCCGATGCAGTCGTGGTGCGCTTTGCCGGTGATTCGGGTGATGGCATGCAGCTCACTGGCGGGCAGTTCACCCTGTCCACCGCGCTTGCTGGCAATGACCTTGCCACCTTCCCCGATTTCCCCGCTGAAATTCGCGCGCCGCAGGGTACGCTGTTTGGCGTATCGGCCTTCCAGATCAATTTCGGATCGACCGACATCACCACCGCGGGCGATGCGCCCGACGTGCTGGTCGCGATGAACCCGGCAGCGCTCAAGACCAATGTCGACGCGCTCAAGCCCGGCGGGCTGATCATTGCCGACACCGGTGAGTTTTCGAAGCGCAATCTCGCCAAGGCGAAATATGACGCCAATCCGGTCGAGGATGGCAGTCTGGCAAAATGGGACCTGCTGGCCTTCGACATCAGCGCGATGACGATCGAAGCGGTCAAGCCGTTCGGGCTGGGCAACAAGGAAGCCCTGCGCTGCAAGAACATGTGGACGCTGGGGTTGGCGCTGTGGATGTTCGACCGGGAGCGTCAGCCGATCATCGATTGGCTCACAACAAAGTTCAAGAAGCTTCCGGACGTAGCCAACGCCAATATCGCCGCGCTCAATGCCGGTCACGCTTATGGCGAAACTGCCGAGTTGGCTGGGCCGCTGCGTAAAGTCCAGGTCGATTCGATACCGAGCGAGCCGGGCTTGTATCGCACCATTACCGGCGCTGAAGCTGTCAGCCTCGGACTGGTCGCGGGCGCGCAGCTTGCCGGCCTCAACATGTTCTTCGGCGGCTATCCGATCACGCCTGCCTCGGCGATCCTTCATAATCTCGTCAAGATGAAGGAATTCGGCGTCACTACCTTCCAGGCGGAGGACGAAATCGCGGCGATTTGTGCGGCGATCGGTGCGTCTTATGCCGGACAGCTTGGCGTGACCTCATCTTCCGGCCCCGGCATTGCCCTCAAGGGTGAGGCGATGGGCCTGGCGATCATGACCGAATTGCCGCTGGTGATCGTCAATTCGCAGCGAGGCGGTCCGTCGACTGGCCTGCCGACCAAGACTGAGCAATCCGATCTCTACCAGGCGATCTATGGCCGCAACGGAGATGCGCCGCTGCCGGTGGTCGCTGCGTCTTCGCCAGCCGACGCCTTTGAATGCGCGATCGAGGCCTGCCGCCTCGCGGTGCAATATATGACGCCGGTGATCCTGCTCACCGACGGTTATATCGCCAATGCCGCAGAGCCTTGGAAAGTACCTGATCCCAATACGTTCGAACCATTTCCGGTGAAGCACCTTGAAGAGAAGAACGGTCCTGAAGACACATTGCTGCCGTTCAAGCGCGACGAGCGCGGCGTGCGGCCATGGATCAAGCCGGGCACTCCCGATCTGATGCACCGCATCGGCGGTATCGAAAAGGGCATCGACACCGGCAATATCGATTATTCTGCAGATGTTCACCAGGCGCAGACCGATGCGCGCCGGGCCAAGATTGACGGTGTCGCCAAAGGCGTCCCCGAACAGCAGGTCTGTCTTGGCGAGACCAGCGGTAAGCTTGCCATAGTGGGCTGGGGCTCAACCTTCGGGCCGATCCACCAGGCGGTTCGCCGGGCGCGCCGCCAGGGCCTTGAAGTATCGCATATCCATGTTCGCAATGTCTGGCCTCTGCCCAGGAATTTAGGCGATCTTCTGAAGGGTTACGACAAGATCCTCGTGCCCGAGATGAATAGTGGTCAATTCAAGACAGTGCTGCGCGACCAGTTCCTGGTCGATGCCAGACCGCTCACCAAGACCAGCGGCCAGCCTTTCACCATCGCCGAACTCGAAGCGGCGATCGATGAGATGTTGAGCTGAGGAAGGTTGGACCGATGAATGAGATGACCAAGATCGAAACCACCCTCAAGGATTGGGTGACCGACCAGGAAGTACGCTGGTGCCCGGGTTGCGGGGATTATGCGATCCTCAAGGCGGTGCAACGCACTCTGCCGGAGATTGGCGCGGACCCGAAGAATACGGTCTTCGTTTCAGGAATCGGCTGCTCAAGCCGCTTTCCCTATTATATCGAAAGCTACGGTTTTCATACGATCCACGGCCGTGCGCCGGCCTTTGCGACGGGCATCAAGCTTGCCAATCCGGAGCTCGATGTCTGGCTGGTGACGGGCGACGGCGATGGCATGTCGATCGGCGGCAATCACACGATGCACATCCTGCGCCGCAATCTCGATTGCCAGATCATGCTGTTCAACAATGAGATATACGGTCTCACCAAGGGCCAGTATTCGCCGACCAGCCGCGTCGGAACGCCTTCGCCATCGACGCCGCAGGGCTCGGTCGACCGGCCAGCGAGCCCTTGTGCCTTCGCGATTGGTTCGGGCGCGCGGTTTGTCGCGCGCGGGATAGACATATCGAAGAAGCTGCCCGAAGTGCTCAAGGCTGCCCATGCCCACAAGGGCGCGGCCTTCATCGAGATATTCCAGAATTGCATCGTCTATAACAAGGATGTGTTCCACGATTTCGCCGCTCCCAAGGGTGTCGAGGACCAGCAGCTTTGGCTGGAAGATGGCGGGCCGATGCTGTTCGCCAATGGCACAAAGGGAATCGCATTCGACATAGCAGGCTGCACGCTCAACGTGGTCGATGTCATCGATGGTGACTGGGAGGCGGCGGGCGTCGCGGTCCATGACGTTACCAATCGCGCCTTGGCGCATATGTTGATCGACTTGCGAGTGGCCCCGGCTTTTGCCGATTTCCCGATGGCGCTGGGCGTGCTCTATGACGACCCGCGCCCGACCTTCGAGAGCGAGGTCGCTGCAGAACGCGAAAAGTCGAGCGCCGGAAAGACCGCCGATCTCGCGGCGCTGCTCGGCAAGGGCCAGAGCTGGACGGTCGAAGGCTGAATTCTCGGCCGCGCTGACAAGGCGGGCAGATGGACAATCTTACCCATAGCCTGGTTGGAGCGCTGATCGGGCAGGCGGGGCTCAAGCGCAAGACCGGGCTGGCCATGCCGGCGCTGATCATCGGCGCTAACCTCCCGGATATCGATGCGGCTTGCGTGGTTTATGGCATTGAGAGCCTGACCATGCGGCGCGGGATAACGCATGGCCCGATTGCCTGGGTACTGTTGCCGCTGGTGCTCGCCGGCCTGCTGTGGTGGTTCGACAATTGGCAAGCACGTCGTGGCAAGCGACCCGAGGGCAGGGGCGAAGTGCGGTTTGGCTGGCTGTTTGGGCTCGCTTTCGTCGCCTGTTTGACTCACCCGGCGCTCGACTGGCTCAATAATTACGGCATTCGCCTGCTTGAGCCGTTTTCGAGCGAATGGTTCTATGGCGACACGCTTTTCATCATCGATATCTGGCTGTGGCTGGGACTTGGTTTCGCGACGTGGATTTCGCTGCGGCGGGAGCGGAGGGCCGGTGGCGAGTGGAGAAAGCCTGCGAGGTTCGCTCTGACAGCGGCGCTGATCTACATCGGGCTGAACTGGGGCATATCGCAGCTGGCCAGGGAGAACGCACTTCTGCGCGAGCCCTATCCGAGCATTGTGATCACCAATCCGGCTCCCATTGCATTCTGGCATCGTGAACTGCTGCTGCGTGACCACAAGGGACAATGGCAATCGAGCGAATGGTACGGTCCTGTTGCGGGTCAAGGCTATCGCTTGCCATCGTCAGCCGTTCAGTGTGCCTCGCCGGAAACGGACGCGCTGATCCGGGGGCGTCCCGATCTCGCTGCATTCCTGTTCTGGTCGCGCGCACCCTATGCCGAGCGGGCTGCGACCGGCGAGGGGATCGTGCTGCATGATGCCCGTTTTGCCAGCCTTGGCGGTGGCCGCTTCAGTGTGGCACTTCCCGGCGTTGCCTGCCTGCAGCCGCCAAGGACCGGGCGATAGGCTTCCTCGCGAAAAGCATCTTCCAAAAATCCGCAATATCGGCATATTGGCACAATGAATTCGCAAGTTCCCATCAGGGGCAAGGAGCTTGTCGAGGGCGGTCGGGCTGTTGCTTTCGGCCCCGACTGGCTCGCGCGCGCATGGTCGGGCGGTCTGCATCGGATCGTTGACCGGATCGACCGGAGCATTACCCGCGGCTCGATCTTTGCCAAGCTGCCGGACGGCACGACGCGGATGCTCGCGGGCGAAGCTCCTGGCTTTGACGCGGTTATCACTTTGCATAGCTGGCGCGCGCTTCTTCGCCTTGCGACCGGCGGATCGATCGGCTGGTACCAGGCCTGGGAAGCGGGCGAGTGGGAAAGTCCCGATCCGGTTTCGCTATTCGCGCTGATCATGGACAATGCCGACAGGCTTGGCGATGTCGCCCGGGCCCGGGGACCCTGGCGGTGGTTGGCACGGGCCGTCCACTTATGGCATCGCAACAGCAAGGCTGGGTCATTGCGCAATATCCATGCGCATTACGACCTTGGTAATGATTTCTATGCCGGCTGGCTCGATCCGACGATGAGCTATTCGAGCGCGCGCTTTGGCAATGAGGTGCTCGATCTGGAGGCAGCACAGCATGGCAAGATTGAAAGCATCGCACGGCGGATCGAGGGGGCTGGCACGGTGCTTGAGGTTGGTTGCGGCTGGGGCTCGCTGGCAGGCGACCTCGCCGCGCGGGGCTCCGAAGTGACCGCGATCAGCCTGTCCGACGAGCAGCTGGACTGGGCCCGCAAGGCCCATGCCGGAAAGCCCGTCAGCTTTCTCAAGCAGGACTACCGGGATGTAGAGGGCCAGTTCGACGCCGTTGCCAGCGTCGAGATGATCGAGGCGGTGGGCCGCGAATACTGGCCAGACTTCGTCGATTGTGTCGCCCGTTGCCTTCGGCCCGGCGGGCGTGCCGCGATCCAGTATATCGCGATACGCGACGAGTTGTTTGACGGATATGCGCGCTCGCCGGACTTCATTCAGGCCTATATCTTTCCCGGTGGCATGCTGATGAGCGAGACGCAGCTGCGCGAGCTGACTGAGGCTCGTGGGCTAGAGTGGCAGGAGCATGAGAGCTTCGGGCTCGACTATGCCGAGACCCTGCGGCTCTGGCGCGAAGGATTCGATCGGGTGGTCGAGCAAGGCCGACTGCCAGCCGGTTTCGACGAACGATTCGTCAGTCTGTGGCGCTACTATTTGATGTATTGTGAAGGCGGATTTCGAGGCCGAGGCATCGAAGTCGCGCAGGTCACACTCGTCAAGCCCGGTTGAGCGAGCCGGAACGGCACAGGTTCACTTGAGTGAGCCCGGATTCAAATATCCGAATAATAGATCCCGTCGCCGCGCCAGCGGGCGAGGATGTTGTCGTGGATGATCGGGCTCAACAGGCTCTGGAAAGCGCAGCCGACCATGGAATTGTCCCACCAGATGACATCGGCCTGCAGCGACTCGAGGCCGGGCAGGGTCAGCCAGACGAGGTTGCCGTTGTGCAGCCGGTTGATGGCGACCGCGGAAAAGCCCGATAGCGACAGATCGTGGACGACCGTCTGGTAGCTGCGCGAGCCCGAGGGCCGCAGCGATGCGGGGATTGTGACCTTTGTTCGCGGTGCGCTGCGATCCTCCTGTGCGGAGATTGCGTAGCGATCTACCATGCTGTTGGTTGACGACATCTAACTGCTCCGATCGCCGGGTGGGTACTACTCCACCTGGTCGCCGTAGAATCACCTATCCGCGTTAAGTGGAGCTTACCGTTATTGGTTAACGGATTCCCGGTGGCCGGTATCGAACCGTTCACCAAGGAGGGAAATCAGGCGGTCGGCAACGACCTCCGGCGGTTTGAGGGAAGCGGGGTCTTCGCCGGGATAGGCGCGCGCGCGCATAGCGGTGCGGGTTGCGCCGGGGCTGACGATCGCGACGCGGACTTTGGAGATGTTGCGAACTTCCTGGGCGTAGCAGTCGAGAAGCACCTCGAAACCCGCCTTGCTTGAGGCATAGGCGCCCCAATAGGCCTTGGGCTGTCGCGCCACGCCGCTGGTCAGCCCGACGACACGCGGATTGGCGCTTTTGCGCAGCAGCGGGTCGAAATTGGCGATCAGCGCCTGGGTCGCCAGTACATTGACGGTAAGGGCCTGATTGAAAGCGCGCTGGTCGATATCGGCAACCGAGCTGAGCTGCGGCAACACCGCAGCGTTGACGATAAGCATGTCGAGGCGCTCCCAGCGCTGGGAAATGGCGCTTGCCAGTCGGGCGATCCCCTCGGGTTCGGCAAGGTCTACCGGCGCAATTGTTGCGCTGCCGCCATCCTCATGGACTTGCTGCTCGACCGTTTCCAGCGCCTTGGTGTCGCGTCCGGTCAGCACGACGTGCGCGCCGGCACGAGCGAGGGCGAGCGCGGTTGCTGCACCGATGCCGCGGCTGGCCCCGGTCACCAGGGCGATTTCGTCCTTGAATGAAGCCATGTTCACGCGTCTTCGTTTTCCGGAATGGTCAGAAGATCGGGCGTCTCGGCGTCGGAAAGATCGGTCAACTGTGTCGGGTATTCGCCGGAGAAGCACGCGTCGCAGAATTGCGGGCACGCATCATCCCGCGCCGCCTCGCCCACGGCGCGATAGAGGCCATCGATCGAAACAAAGGCGAGGCTGTCCGCATTGATGTATTCGGTCATCGCCTGCACCTCCATATTCGCTGCCAGCAATTTTGAGCGCTCGGGCGTGTCGACGCCATAGAAACAGCTATGGCCGGTTGGCGGGCTGGCGATGCGCATGTGGACTTCGGCCGCGCCGGCCTCGCGCATCATCTCGATGATCTTGTGCGAGGTGGTGCCGCGCACAATCGAATCGTCGATCAGGATGATTCGTTTGCCTTCGACAATCGCGCGATTGGCGTTGTGCTTGCGCATGACTCCCGAATGGCGGTCGCCGTCCGAGGGCTGAATGAAAGTGCGTCCGACATAA
>JAQWKP010000272.1 GCA_029247785.1 Novosphingobium sp. | reverse complement strand
AGGGACAAGTGGAAGAAGCCGACCTGGCTGATTAATATCGACTACAAGCCCAACGACGACCTGCTCGTCTATGCCAAATGGGCGAGGGGCTATCGGCAGGGTTCGATCAACTCCAACAACCTCGGCCTTGAGGTCGTCGGTCCGGAGAAAGTCGACACCTATGAGATCGGCGCCAAGAAGACACTTACCGGACCGGTTTCCGGCTTCTTCAATGTTGCGGCTCACTACAGCAAGTTCAAGGACCAGCAGTTGGCTGTGAACACGGTAGTCGCACCAGCGTTTCAAGGGCGCGTCAGTCCTTCGCAGCCGATCGTCAATGCCGGTTCTTCGCGGATCTGGGGTGTCGAAGTCGATGCCGGGCTGCGGCTGTTCGAAGGTTTCCGGCTAGACGCCGGATATGCCTACCTCAACACAAAGCTGCTTTCCATCACCCCGCCGCCGGTCCCGATTTTCTTTGCGGCGATTTTTCCAGCGTCTGTCGTGGGCGGGCCGCTTCCCCTCGCGCCAAAGCATCGTGTTACGTTGAGCGCGACTTATACGCTGCCTGTCGACGAGAGCATCGGACGGGTCAGCCTCGGGGCGTCGTTCAGCCATACCGCGGCCAATAACGCCGTTTCGCCCAATTCCTCGCAGAACTTCTTCCGGCTCAAGGCATCGAACCTGGTCAACCTCAATCTTGACTGGGAAGATATCGGCGGCATGCCGGTCGACATCGCCTTCTTCGTTACCAACCTGACCAACGAGAAGCGGTTCACCTATCCTGCCGGCTCGTTTACCACGGTCGGCGCCGAAGGCGGCCACCTCAACGTGCCGCGCATGTTCGGCATGCGCGTCAAGTTCAAGATTGGCGAATAAGGAATTGCTCCCCGGTCCGCTGCGAATTGCAGCGGGCCGGGCCAGCATCAACCCATCACGGCATCGATATCGGCGGCGCTGTGGCGTTCGGCGGTGCAGCCTTCGGCAGGCAGGTTGACGCGAAGTCCGCGTTTCACTGGCACCCGTGCCTCGATTTCGCAGACCCAGCGGTCGACATTCTTATAGCTGAGGATGTCGAGAAATTCCGTGCCGCCGTCATAGGCATTGGCGCTGTGGAAATAGCGGAACCAGCAGAACACCGCGATATCGGCGATCGAATAGTCTTCGCCTGCCAGAAAAGGCACTTCGGCCAGTCTGCGGTCAGCGACGTCGAATATGCGTTTCACTTCCATGGCATAGCGGTTGATCGGATATTCAAGCTTGACCGGCGCGACGCGGTAGAAATGGCCGAAGCCGCCGCCCATCGAAGGCGCGTTGGACATCTGCCAGAACAACCATGACAGGCATTCGGCCCGGCCCTTTTCATCGGTCGGAATGAAAGCGCCGAATTTTTCGGCCAGGTGCAGCAGGATCGCGGCGGATTCAAACACCCGGATCGGTTCAGGCCCCGAACAGTCGAGCATGCCGGGTATCTTCGAATTGGGATTGATATCGACAAAGCCCGAGCCGAACTGATCGCCCTCCATGATATGGATCAGCCAGGCGTCATATTCGGCTCCGCCGAAACCTGCGGCGAGCAGCTCCTCGAACAGGATCGTCACCTTTTGGCCATTGGGCGAGCCGAGCGAATAGAGCTGGAAGGGATGCTCCCCGCGCGGCAGCTCCTTGTCGTGGGTCGCTCCGGCGATAGGCCGGTTGATGCTGGCGACGCTTCCGCCGCTCGGCTTGTCCCACTTCCAGACCTTGGGGGGGACATATTCAGTCTCGGCCATCTTCCGTTTCTCCCTGCCGTCACGCTTATGGCATCCTAACTGTCCGGCATCGGCGCCAGTTGCAAGGGGGAGCTGGCAATCGTCACTCTCCAATTGACATGTGCGTCGAAGAGGATTGGAATGCAGCTAGCCAATTTGCAGGAGAGAGATGCCGTGAGCGAGCAATTTGCCTATATCCCCGAAGCGCGGGAACCGCTGAGCAATCGCCAGGTCGATACGATCCGCGGACAGCTGCACAAATTCATGCTGATCCCGATCATGGAGCACCACACGCGCTGGTTCGATGGCGGCCCTGTGTCGATTGGCGTGGAAGCGCGCGCGCTGGGCAGCGATCCCGATAATATGGTGCGCGGACCCTCGATCCATGTCTGCAACGGCGATCGCAGCGAGGAATATATCCGCTTCGACGTGTTCGGAGCGGTGCTGCATTATCATTATTGCCTCCCCGATGCCGAGCACAACATCCTGTGGGGGTACGATCCCGATGTGAACGGGCCGATGATCCCCTGGGCGGTGGCTGCGTTGCGTGATCGCCTGCCGACGATGCTCCGCAGCGCGGGCGCAGACCAGCTCGCCAGTGAGATCGAGCAGATGGGCTGGGATGCATCTGTGCTCGCCGATGTCGAAAGGGCCGCGACCGATGCCCTCAAGGCCCGCGACGACGATTTCGACCGGGCGAAAGAGGGCATGGCCTGGATGATGGACTGGAAGAAGGTCCACCCCCAATTCAACACCGTGGACGAAGGCGAATATTGAATGGAGCGGTGATCGGCTAGTGCGGATCCGTTCGTGTCGAGCGCAACTCGAGCGTCGTCGAGAAAGCCGCGCTGAGAACCCTCGACACTCGTTTGTCGGCTGCGTTTGATGCTGCTCGGGACGAACGGGGAGTTGTGATAAGCGCCGGGCTCTCGCCTTACCCCATCCGATGCTGAAAACCCGCCGGGATAGCGCGGGCAATGTCCGGTTCGCGCGCAGCGGCAATGCTTGGAGCATGCAGCGCGCCATGATAACGCGGATCGCGACAAAATCGTCGGCACCCTTGGGAGGTGTCAATTGGAGAGCATTCCATGAACACGCATGCCCCGGTTTTCGAATCTGTTGCCAAAGAGGATGTGGCCTGGCTGGGCACCGATCCGATCCCCGCCACTGCCTACTATGATCCCGCCTATTTTGAGCTTGAGCGCGAGGCGGTGTTCCGTCGCGGCTGGATCCAGATGGGCCATGTCTGCGAGCTGCCCGAGCCCGGCAGTTTCATTCGCCGTGAGCTGGAAGTTCTCAAGGCCTCGATCCTGATCCTGCGTAGTCAGGACGAGGAGATCCGCGCCTTCCACAATGTCTGCACCCATCGCGGCACTCAGCTGGTCGAGGAAGCAGCGGGCAAGCAATCGCGCTTCACCTGCCCCTATCACAGCTGGACTTTCGGCGATGACGGCAGCCTGCTCTCGGCTCCTGATTTTGAACAGTTCAATGTCGCCAAGGAGGATTGCGGGCTGTCAAAGGTCCATGTCGAAGTGGTGGCAGGGTTGATCTTTGTCCATCTTGGCACGCCGGAATCGGGCATGCGCGAATCGATGGGCCCGCTGGCCGACCGGATGGACGAGCTACCCATCGCCCGGGCGACGACCATCTCCGAATATGTCTATGAGATCGACGCCAACTGGAAGCTGACCTACGATAACTTCCAGGAGAACTATCACCTGCGATTCATCCATCCGAGCACGGCAGGACAGGGCTGCGGCGGCGACAACCCTTTTGGCTATCCCGAGGAGTATGGATTCCAGGGACCGCATCGCACGCAGACAATCTGGACCAATCCCGAGACAGGTATCCCGAGCGCGGTGCAGGGCGTCAGCTACATGAAGATTGGCGAGGCGTTGGCCAAGCGCGACCTGATGATCCCGGGCGCGGAGAAGAACTATTTTGCCCTGTTCCCCAGCTTCTTCCTGTTCGGAAATCCGGGCACGCATTTCAGCCATGTCGTCTATCCGATCTCGGCGAATAAATCGCGCGGCGTGATCCGGCTCTACTGGGTCGGTGACGATGAGAATGCCAGCGAGCGTTATGCCCGCGAATATGGCATGGCGATGACTCGCGATATCCATGTCGAGGATCGCTCGGTGATCGAACGCGGCCAGCGCGGCCTGGAAAGCGGCGCGCTCAAGCATATCCACTTGCAGACCAATGAAGCGCTACTGCGTCACTTCTTCAATGAGGTCGACGGCAGGGTGCAGGCCTATAAGGCCGAACTCGAAGCCCAGGGAGCTCTATGATGAGCGTGTTGCCAGAGGGCTATGAGGCGCTTGAGCCGTTCGTTGCGACCTATGCGGTCGATAATGCGGGCAGGCGCGCGGAAATGCGGGGCGAGGCTCCGTCCGAGGTGCGCGATGCCTTTTACGCGGCGGCACAGCCCCTGCTTGCCCCGGCGCTGGACTATCTCGATACCAAGCAATTCGCCGATTATGACTCTGGTGACAAGCAGCTCATGTGGATGATGCTCAGCCTCGCCCATGTCGCCATCGCGGTCGAAATCCAGCAGGAAGACGAGGAGCGCCACGCGCATTTGCGCAGCTTCATGCCAGTAACCCGCGCGCCCGCCGATTTCTGAGCGGGGTCGGGGCGCTCCGTGGGGTGATCCTCAGAATCCGAACATCATGCCAACCCTTCCGGTGGTGCTTCCTCGCGTTGCGCCGGCAACGCCGGCAGTGACATAGAGGCTATCGGTCACGCGCCCGGCGATGGAACCAGCGAAGCCCTGCTCACCGCGATAGGTTGAAGCGTTCATCGAGATTGAGATGGCCTTGCCCGGCACAATCCCGACCCCG
>JAQWKP010000255.1 GCA_029247785.1 Novosphingobium sp. | reverse complement strand
AACTAGCAAGCAATTACTTGCCCAACGCCCTCCCGCTCGGCGTTCGGAGAAAAGGGCTTCGTGCGGAATGTGTGGTCGTATCGGCTTGCCAACACTAAGCCGATAGACAACCGAAGCTGCAACAACAGCGCCGATCCAAATGAATGAAACCCAGAAATTCGTCTCTGGCATAACCCTAATGTTGCGTCAAACGGCACAATTTGTCGAGTCAGCTTCCCACCCAGTAGTGGTCGTTGAGGCGCGGCATTGGCTGGATGGCAGCTTCCAACTCAAATGCAGTCATTCACCCAAACTGGCGCGCGTGCAGATAGAGCGACAATTCGCGGGCGTGAAGACCCCAGTGGAAGAAGTGGAGTCTGAAGAACCAATGCGCATCGTCCGCTTCGACATGGTCGGCAAGCCAAACCACTTCACGCATGTCCAAGGTAAGGTCCATTAGGTCGTCAATTGCATCCCCCGTCATTGCTGCGCCTTCATCGCCGGGTGAGCCTGCTGGGTCTTAAACGGGATAGTATCCATAGTCAGGAAAGCGCTTCGCCACCTCCTTGTAGAGCGCCGGTCCTCCTGTCCTTGGTGCCTCCAACTCGTTTTCGGAAGGTCCAACATCAGGTGTGTCGTGATAAGCTGCGACGAGGCTGTCCAATGCCGCAAGAAGCGCCTCGTCGGTGGGTGCGTTGCCATCCCAGACGACGGTGAGGAAATGCCGGGCCGCTTCTATCGTCGGTGAGTTATCCATGTGTGAAGAATTGCATGCCGAGGCGACGAGCTCAATATCCGCTTCCCACCCACAGGCAGACGTTCGGCACATGCAGTCGAATGAACACAAAAAGGGATGTCGGGCCCAAGGACCTTATGGCCTCGTCGTCAGCTCACAATCGCGGCGGTCAGCTTCCACTCGCCGTCTTGTTTCACCGCTATGTAGTGGCCGTTGCCCTCTTCGATTTGGCTGCCGTCCTCGCGCCAGCGGCTGAACCACGCTGCAACGACCCCTGTGTCGCCAGCGGTTGACACCGCCTCAATCCGGTCAATCTGCGAACGTACCCAGCCCAGCTTGCGAAATTCTACGAAGGTGTTCTCGATCATTGCCTGATAGCCCGCCTCATCGGGTATCGTTCCGGGCGGATGGCCGCTGCCGCCCACCATCACCGGATATGCCATGACACGCGCGACCTTGGCACCGTCGCCTGTATTAAAAGCCGTGACATAGCGCCTGTAAACGTCCGCGATGCCCTCTTCTGGCGTAAGCTGTCCCATTTCCCGAATTCCCTCGTCAATCTTGCTGCAGAATGCGGAGATTACGCAATGCAGCCCGATTTGCCAGCTTGTGCGTCTCATTGAGACCCGGACCATGGTATTTCCGGCGTGCCCTCTCGACTTTGCCCTTCCGCTGCGTCATCAACTCCTTGCAATCAAACGGGGGAACGTTTTTGGTCGCGCTGGTTTCAACGGTTGCCTATCTCGGGCTTGAAGCGCGCAGCGTCGAAGTGCAGTGCCAGGTCGCACCCGGCATGCCGCGCTTCGGGATCGTCGGCCTGCCGGACAAGGCGGTGGGAGAAAGCCGCGACCGGGTGCAGGCTGCGCTGGCAGCGATGGGGCTGGCACTGCCGCCCAAACGCATCACCATAAACCTCTCACCTGCTGACCTGCCCAAGGAAGGATCACATTACGATCTTCCGATCGCGCTTGCCTTGCTCGCAGCGATGAATGTCTGCGATGCCGAACAATTGGCCGACTTTGTCGCGGTAGGCGAACTCGCTCTGGATGGCCGGATCATTCCCTCCCCCGGCGTTCTGCTCGCCGCGCTCCATGCCAGCGGGGACGAAAAGGGCCTGATCTGCCCCGCCGCGCAGGGCTCCGAGGCGCGCTGGGCGAGCGGTGTCTCGGTGGTTGCCGCGCCCAATCTGGTCAGCCTGCTCAACCATCTCAAAGGCGTGCAGGTGCTGCCCCCGCCCGAGCCGGGTATTGCCGAGCCCGCCGACCACGGGCCAGACCTCAAGCAGGTCAAGGGCCAGGAGACCGCAAAGCGCGCGTTGGAGATCGCTGCAGCCGGCGGGCACAATCTGCTGATGATCGGACCGCCGGGTGCGGGCAAGTCGCTGCTGGCGAGCTGTCTTCCGGGCATTTTGCCCGAGCTTGCCCCGTCCGAGGCGCTGGAAGTCTCGATGGTGGCCTCGGTCGCGGGAACCCTGGAAGGCGGGCGTATCAGCCGGGCCCGGCCTTTTAGAGCGCCGCACCATTCGGCATCGATCGCCGCGCTAACCGGCGGGGGGCTGAAAGTGCGGCCCGGCGAAGTCTCGATGGCGCATTTGGGCGTGCTGTTCCTCGACGAATTGCCCGAATTCCAGCGCCCGGTGCTCGATTCGCTGCGCCAGCCGCTTGAAACCGGCGAAGTCACCGTCGCGCGGGCCAACGCCCATGTCACTTTCCCGGCACGCGTCCAACTGATCGCGGCAATGAACCCATGCCGCTGCGGCCATCTCGACGATCCGGCGCTGGCCTGTTCGCGCACGCCGCGATGCGCCGCAGATTACCAGTCGAAAGTCTCAGGCCCTTTGCTCGACCGCATTGATCTGCATGTTGAGGTCGACCCGGTCTCCGCCTCCGACCTTGCCCTGCCACCTGCCGCCGAAGGCACTGCCGAAATTGGCGCAAGGGTTGCCAAGGCGCGCGCGGTGCAGTCCGGCCGCACCGAGCAGACCGGCGCGCGCACCAATGCCGAACTCGACGGAGACGCCCTCGATACCTATGCCACGCCGGACGAGCCTGGTCGCAAGCTGCTGCTGCAGGCCGCCGACGCCATGCGGCTTTCCGCGCGGGGTTACACCCGCATGCTGCGTGTCTCGCGCACCATCGCCGATCTGGCCGGCGCGGTGAACGTGGGGCGCATCCATGTCGCCGAAGCGCTGAGCTACCGCAGACAGCCGCCGAGAGCGTGAACGCACGCCCGTCGGGCCTCAGGCGGTCTGGGCGGCCACTTGCGGTAACGAACCAATATGCGCGGCATGGGCGGCCAACCCCGGCGCATTGCGCTCGACAAAGTCGGTCGGGACATAGTCGAGCTGACCAGACGAAAGCATCCCGACGAAATTCGCAAGCTTGAGGTCCGCCACGCTGAGCTTCCCACCGGCGACATAGGGCTTGTCGTCCGTGCCGACCATCGTCTGCATGGCATCAAGAAAGAACGGCAGTGGACCTTCGCAAAGCCCGTCTCGTGCCGCTTTCTGTTCTTCACCCTCCATCATCATCGTATCGACAATGCGCGAGAGAATTTCCTCTATCGTATCGAGCATCTGGTCGCATTTCGCGGCTTCCAGCAGATCATCGGGATAGAGGCCTGAAAGCCTGCCAGCATAGCGGAGGATAGCATTGGACTGGCACAGGCGCGTTCCCTGAACGTCCAGCACCGGCACCGCGCCGAGCGGCATCTCACCTTTCAGGTTCGGCCAGTCGGCATAAGCAAAGCGCTCATCTTCGAAGGCAATTTTGCCAATGCCCAGGGCAATGCGGATTGGCCCTGCCCGGCCGGGAAATTCGAAATAGGTCAGTTTCATAATTGCCTCCTCGCTTCGACATCTCACGACTCAAACATCGCGACGTAACTTGTATTATGCAAGTTACGTCGCGATGGCAATCCTGGCCCCAGCCCCACCAATAGAGTGAAGGGGCCAGTTTCGTGCGAAAATCACTGCGACTTGGTGAAGGCATCCCAGTCGATCGGATCAGCGTCGAGCTCCACGCCAGTCGTCTCGAGAAAGCGTGAGATCATCATATAGGCGCCGCTTACAAGGATGAGATCGACCACCTGCGCGTCTGTCAAATGCTTGCGCACGCCGGCAAGCGTCGCATCGCTCGCGCGGACATTGAGCACGACATCGTCGACGAATTCCAGCACCGCGCGCTCAACTTCGTTGAGCGCTGCCGCGCCAGTATCGCCCGCCCTGACTGCGTCGATCTGCTCATCGGTCAGGCCGACAAAGCGACCGAGCGCCTCGTGTTGGAAAGTCTCATATTCCGCTTTGGAGATATAGCCGACCCTGAGGATCGCGATCTCGCGCAATTTGGCGGGCAGGTCCGACCCGCCGATAAAGGCGCTGCCGATCTGGCTGACGCCCTTGAACACCGGTTCGGAGGCAACCGCCATCATCCGCGTTACATTGGCCGGAATTTCTCCGAGGTGAGCTCTAATATCTTCGGACATTTTCGATTCGTCTGGATAAGGAATTCTCGGCATGTCGTTGTCTCCCAATTATAATTGTGTTCCGGGGCTCCTCAACACTGCGCGGGTACGCAGGGTGAAGCGCCTGCGATGGAAATACCACGTTCCGCCGCGTCGGACATAGTCATCCTCATACATGCCAGCGATCACGGCAACTTCACCATCCTCCGCACTCTCGTTGCACTCGATAACCTGGTAGCGCGCATTTGCCGTGTCGCCATCAACTTCGATCAGGCCGGAATCGCATTTTTGGTCGAGCCAGCGGAAGGCGGAAAGCGTGTTCGCTAGTCCCAAGAAGATTGCGTCACGTCCCACGCGCTCGGGCAGATCAGCGATGCACACCACAGCGTCCTGGGCGAAGAGTTCGCGCGCGCGCTCGGCATCTTTCAGCGCGACGGCTTCACCATAGCGCACGACAAGGCGCCTGATCTGGCCTTCTGCGTCGAGCGTGGCGAGCAGCTTTTCGTTCATGAGCTGGAAAGTTCGCAGAGTGCGACCGTTGGATCAAGCCGCGCACCGTCCCCATGAGGGACACTGCGATACGCTGAGCCGGAATTCTCCCCTCACCCATGCGGGAATGCCGGGCACCAGGCGTCACATCGGTGTCCTGCGCATTTTATCGGCGCAGAGAGAACAAAGGATGACGTCACCAAACAGGGGGACGACTCATGTCTGGAATGAAATTCCGCCTGGCTCTGGCAACTGCCGCAGCAGCGGTTCTATCGACCGCAGCTCATGCCGAAGACGCACAACAGCGCCTGCCGGAGCTACAGCTATTGGAACCCTCGACTGCCACCAACCTTGAGCATCCGCGCGATTTGCTGACGCTGATCGAGGCTGAGCATGGCAGTGGCGCCGCCACGAGCGGAAAGCAGCTGCACTACGCAATCGATGGGCTCGCGGCCGGTGCGACCTTGGATGTCACCTGGATTTCGAGCCGCCACCGTCCGAGCCATCGAGGTGATATTGATCGCTACAAAGTCCACCAAGGGGGCGCCAGGGCAAGGCTTCCGATCTCAAGCAATCTCGATCTGCTGGTGACGGGTGACCTGGCCTATAGGCCCGGGCATGTAGGCACGGTTCCGGCAAGCTATGGCGAGAGCAAGACCTATGCCGCGCGCGCCGGAATCGGGATTGCCGGCAAGAGCTGGTCGCTCACGGCCCATGTCGAAACGGTATTCGCCAGGACCAGTCGCAGGCCGATGCATCGCATGGCCGAACTGCTTGGCGGTGCGCCAGCCGAAAGAACTGGCATGGCAGTTTTGTTTCATCGCGATTTCCGGCTCTCACCGCGCAATCGACTGTCTCTTGGACTGACGGGCAGAGCAACGCGGCGGTCTCAGCGCGATCTTGAATTGATCGGCATTTCGGGCACCCGCCGTTCCGAGCAGCAGGCCATGCTACGCGCGACGCTGAGCTTTTGAAGCGCCTTACAGCGAAAAACGGAGAGGTTGGATCGGTGTAACGGCTATTCCCCGCCACTCTCCACGAATCCCAGCGCCAGCGCCGGAGTAACGCCGCGTTCGAGCATGAGCGGGATGTCTTCATCGGCGATCCAGCGCTGCTTCGCCAATTGCTGCAATGACTCTGTTAGCTTCGCGCGCCATGCCTCGTCGCTGCCGTAAAGCTCTTTCATCTGCGGCTCGGAGAACCGCATCATGCCGCCTTCCAGCGGGTTATTTTCAGAGATCACACCGACATAGCGGGCATCGGGGTGGTCCATCCATGGCAAGCGAATGCCGCCCTTGGCATTGCCGAAATCATCACGGGCAATGCCGTCAGGCGATGCCGGGTCGCGGGTGATGCGGTCTGAGCGCGGCATCGGCGTGCCCTTGTCGAGCCACTCGACCATATTAGCCCACATGCCCCAGATCACCGGCAGGCTGATCTTGTCATAAGGCTCGTACTGGCTCGCGCCACCGGTATCGCTGATGCCATGAATGCCCTCGGGCACGACACCGCCAATACGGGAGGAGACTTTAGGTCGCGCGCTCAAACCATGGCCGACCCCGGGGATCTCGTAATAGCGAAACTTGGGATCGTCGGTATCCTTGTAACGGTCGATGTAGTCGGCCGACAGGTCGAGCGCTTCGGCCTCGCTTTGGACCAGCACAAGGGCGGAACCTTGCGGCCTGCTTGCGGGCATCGAGCCGACGCGGATCATATAGCCGTCGTAAGGCACTCGACCGTAACGTTGGGTCGCAGCGTCGTGATGGTAGTCAATATAGGGCTGCAGGACAGTCGACTGCCCCGAACTCCCGCTGGTCAATATCCAGCGGATCGGGTGATCGCCGAGCGGGCTATCCGCGCCGCCCTGGCGGATCAGGGCCGCAGCATCGGACATGATGTCCGGGCCCTGCGCATAGCTGCGCGATATTTCCTGGCGAAAGATTGCATGGGTCTTGCTGTGCTCGCCGTCACGCTTACCGAAATCCATGTTCTTGAAGGCCTCGCCCAGCCGGCCCGGCTGAAGGTCCGGCCAGTCCTCCGGCTTGCCGGAAGGCAGCCTAAGTCCATCATAGCGCTCGGAATTGTACCGCAGCAAATTGGCGACCCCGCCGCTCGGTCGTTCCTCTACGCCAAAGCGCGTGCCACCGCACACTTCCAAACCGATCCAGACATCGCCGCCGCGAAGGAGGTTCTTCTCGACACGGCTGGTGCCGTTGAGATTGTGCAGCGGGATCATGTGGACGACGCCGCTGAACTTATCCATTTCGCGGGGCCGCAAGACCGTCGCGCGAGTCTTGTATGGCACGCCGCTTCGCATTTTCTTGCCCAATGGCTTGAGCAAGTTGGGGTATTCCATGGGCGAGAGATCAGCGCCCTCTTCTACCGTGCCTGCAGGCCCGTAAACCGCGCAGGAACCGGAGAGGAAATACTCCTCCTCGACATAGTCGTAGTGCTTCAGCAGCCCTTGGCGAGCACCGCCATCCATGGCGCTGCCCCACGGCACAGAGCCGGGTCCGACAGGTATCGGGCCAGTGAATTTGGCGTCTGGCTGCACGACTTTCCTGCAACCGGCTGTGCCAAGCAGGGCCGCACCGGCGAGCGTTCCGGCGGCCACAAGCACTGTCCGTCTTGAAACAGCTCCCAACCCGGTCAAACGCGTTCCCGTGACGGTCATTTCCCTCTCCCTGGTTTGCAGAACTGATCAGATGTCGCGCGGCTCCTTGCCGGCCGCTTTAGCGATGGCCTGATAGACTTCGAGTGGCTCAACTACCTTGCCATGTTCGTGCGGCGGGCCATAGCGTGGCACCAGGCCGGTCAATCCGCAATCAAGCCATGGTTTCACACGCTCGGCGATCCGGTCCACCGGGCCGACCAGCCAGCCACCATCGATATATTCGTCGGGCACGGCATCGAGCGCTTCTTCCCATCTGGGGTCAGAGAAGCCTTGCTTGCCGAATACGAAGTCGCCCTCGCCCATGATGCCCGAGACCAAGTCGGTGAGCTTTTCAGCCAGACCATTATAGCCGCGCGCTTCCATGATTTCGCGCTGCAAATTCGCGAAAGTGACGACATATTCCTTGAACGGTCGCATCGCCGCGCGCACGTCGTCATCGACCAGCATGTCGACATGGGCCCAGATCTTGAAGTCTTCCAGGCTCTTGCCCCCGCCAGCCTTGGCAAAGCCCGTGTCCAGCATCGGCTTGAATGTATCGATGATGCCCGGTGCCCAGCTTGGCGGCATCCAGCCTTCGCCGATTTCTGCGGCCAGCGCGATCATCTGCGGATAGCCGGCGGCGATCATGATCGGGATATCGGAGATCACCTCCAGCCCGTTCGACATCGCGCCCATGCCCATCGCATCGGGCCCGCGATAGGGTGCATTCCATTCCTCGCCATCATGCTCAAGCGCCTCGCCGGCAAAGCCCTGGCGCAGCAGCGTGACATAGTCGCGCATGCGCGTGACGACCTTGCCCCAGGGCTTGCCCTCAAACCCCTCGCGCTGCATCGGCGTGCCGGTTCCCAGCCCGGCAATGATGCGGCCACCGCCAGTCAAATGGTTGAGCCCCTGATAGGCCGCCACGGCGACGGCCGGCGGCCGACCGGTAACCGACATGATCCGCGTGCCGACCTTCATGTGTTTGACATGGGCGGCGAAATAGCCCGCTGTCACCAGGCTTTCCGCGCCCCAGCCCTCACAGGTGAAGACCGCGTCATAGCCCCATTTCTCGGTCAGCAGGATGCGCTCCATCGGCATATCAAGCCGCTTGTCCTGCCAGCGGAATTCGGTCGCCAGTTCGATCATTCGCTCCCTCCGATATTTGCGCCGAGCCTACCAGCTGTCCCAATGCGTGATCGTCTCGACCGGAGGACGGGAGGCGCGCTTGAAATCCGTACCCTTGGTGTAAGCGACCGGCAGCAGTGCCACCTGCATGATCTCCTCGGGAATACCGAGCAATTCGGAAATCTCGCCTTCATGCATCAGATGCAGCGTCGTAAGCACCGTGCCGAGGCCGCGCGAGCGCAAGGCCAGCTGGAAGCTCCACACCGCTGGGAAGATTGAGCCATATTGGCTGGCTTGCATGACATTGGGCGCGTCGGCCGGTGGACGTCCCTCGATGCACGGAATGACGAAGACCGGAACCTTGGCGAGATTGTCGATCAGCCAAAGCGCCGAATCGTAAACCCGCGTCGTCTGCTGGTCGCCCTCGGCAGCGACGGTATCGCGCGCGGTCGATAGGTAATCGCCAGCGGCCTGCGCGTAGAACGACGCGATTTTCTCGCGCTTGTCCGCATCCTCGACCACCATGAAACGCCAGCCCTGCTGGTTGCTGCCGGTGGGCGCTTGCGTCGCGAGCTGGAGGCATTCGAGGATCACTTCGCGCTCAACCGGTCGGTTTAGGTCGAGCCGTTTGCGCACCGCCCGGGTCGTCGTGAGCAGCGCGTCGGTCTGATCGAGGTCGAATTTCATGTGTGTCTCCTAATCCGCAGCTTTGAGGGCCGGGATTACCTCCTTGTGAAACAGATTGCCCGTTTCGCCCCATTCCTTGGCGTAAAATCCCGGCCCGACAATGACAAAGCGCTCCAGACCCAGCTTCTTTAATTCCAGCAGGCGCTCGGTAACGCGGTCGGGCGGGCCGACGATGGCAAAATTCCGGACGAATTCGGGTGAGAGCGTTGCGCCCTTGATCTTCTCCTTGGTGCCAAGCTCGCCATGTTTGGTCATGTCATAGCCGCCCTTGATGGTTTCAAGATTCTTGGCCGCTTCCTTGCCCTGCGGGCCGACCTGCTTGCCTTCGATCACTTGAAAGCGCGCGAGCGGTGGAGCCATGTACATAGCTGCTTCCATCGCGACATCCATATCGGGATGACACACCACAACCAGCTGCGCGCCATAGGAGATGCCATCGTCGCCCTGCCCCTGCGATTGGCGCTCGGCGCGAGCGGTGCCCAATGCCCACTCCAGCCGTTCCGGTTCTGCACCGACGCTAAAGGTAATCCGCTCGGCAATTCTTGCAGCCATGCGGATAACCTTGGGGCCAGTCGCCGCGACATCGAGCGGGACCTTGGCCTGACCTTCAGGCACCCAACGCAGCCTAACGCCTTCAGGCTTGTCGCCCAGTGAGAGATGCGCGACCGGCGGTGCATCGCCTGAGGGACCGTATTCCTCGAATGGGATCTCCTCACCCCGCAGCAGCGTTTGCAAGAATTTGAGCGACCTTTCAAAACTGCGCGTGCCCACCGGAGCATGGCCGAGATAGGCAAGTGCAGAATCGCCACGGCCAATGCCGAGCACCGCGCGCCCGTTCGAAATCGCCTGAATCGTCGCGGCCGCGCCAGCCGTCACAGCCAGATTGCGCGTGAAGGGATTGGTCACGCCGGGCGACAATTTCAGACGCTCGGTCGAGCAGGCCCAGACACCCATCTGCGCCCATGGATCAGCGCTGAGATTTTGCGAGCACATGAACATCTGCCCGTCCCATCCCTGCGCTTCGACCTCGCGCGCCAATTCAGGCGTAGCACCCGTGTTCGAGCCGCCTGCCCGCCATATTTCCAGCATCCCAGTCTCCCGCATTAATCCAACGACAACACCCTCAGCCGGTCAGCAGGGAAAATCAATCCTGCAGGTCAAGCTGGCGCAGAACTTCACTGATCGCCGCCATGTCGCTGGGGAAGGCCATATGCTTGCAAGTCAGCTCCACCGCCTCGTCCCGCTCGCCCGGTGCGCCACTTGCACATTCCGGCGCAATAATGCCGTCATTCTGGCTCCACAACGCCACCGTGCGCACCGGCGGCTTGTCGGCGAGATTGCCCGCAACAGGCGGGTGATCGACATCATATCCGGCGACGAGTTGATAGAGTCGCCAGGCGTTGTTCGCCCTGGGATCGCCGGCAAAGGGCGTGCCCATGGTCACCACCAAGCGCACCGATTTCGGGACCAGCCGCGCCACTTCGCGCGCGAACAGCCCGCCCAGGCTCCAGCCAACCAGCGCCACAGGCTGTCCCGCGCTCACAGACAACGCCTCAACCCTGCGCGCAAGCTCGGCGAGGCGCTCTGCCGTCGCGCCATTGTTGATGCCCATGCCCCATTCGCTGACGCGGTGGCCAGCAACTTCGATGGCCCCCAGCAAGGGGAACACCATCGCAGCGTCAGCGAGAAATCCCGGTATGACCATGACGGTTGATGGCCGATTTGTCGGCGTAACCGGCGGTATGCGGACCAGCCCCGGCACAAGCGCAGGCAACGCCAGGGCTTCGCGCAGCAGCAAGCGGATTGGGGGTCCCGGTGCGTGCTCGGGCTTACGCTGGAGGGCCAGCGCGATTCGGCGCCTCAGCCCTGCTGCCATTGGGCTCCCTCAGGCGTTTTCAAGCTGTTTGAGCGGAACGCCAAGGCGTTCCGAGCCCATGATCGTAGTGCGATGCATCATCCGGCCGCAATCGCTGTCATAGGGAATAACCCGGTGCATCACGCCGCAATTGTTCCAGACGACGAAATCCCCGTCCTGCCACTCGTGGCTGTAAGTGAAAGCGGGCTGCGCGCTCCATTCGGTCAGCCTGGCAATCAGCGCGCGCCCTTCCGAGATCGACATGCCCATTACCTCGTCGGCATGAGTACCGATCACCAGCGACTTGCGGCCATCACTTTGCGTCCACACCAGCGGGTGAACCATTTCAGTGGCCATCGAGGTGTATCGCTCGTGACGCTCGGCAGGCATTTCCAGATAAAGCGGACGCATGCTGGCGATCATGCGGTGAATCACCTTGAGATCATCGATCGCCTGCTTTTCCTCATCGGGGAGATTGTCATAGGCCGCAAAAGTGCTGGCGAACTGGGTTTGTCCGCCAGTCGGCGAGAGCTTGCGGGCGGACAGCATCGTCGCCTTGGGCAGCGGCTGATCGATGGTGACGCCGTCCATGTGCCAGAAGAATGTTCCGAGCACATATTCCGGCTCGGGGTTGGTCTCGGCGTCCAGCGTTATCTTGTAAAGCTCCTCGGATTCGCCCTCGCCACCTGGCACCGTGCCGGTGAACGACACGCGCTCGCCGAACTTGTCTGTGAAGGAGAGCTGTTCGGCATCGCTGAAATTGGCGCGCGGAAACACCAGCACGCCCCGGTCCTCAAGCGCCTCGCGACAAGCCTCGACGACATCATCGTCGCAGACATGGGCCCGGTCGACATGGACGATACCGCCGATATGTTCTTTGACAGGCTCAATCGTTACCTTGGTCATCCCTCTTCGCTCCCGTCACAATCGCCTACGCGCTTCGATTCGACTTCCATCGCCATGGACATCGCCTGGTCGCCGATCTTGCCATCCGCACTCACCTGCATGGCATAGGCATTCTCGCTGTAGGTTCCGGACATCTTCATAGCCTGGGCCGAGCCATTCTCCTGACATGTCATATCGGCTTCCAGTTTGCCGCCGCCCATCGAAAAGCTGTTATATTTGCAGTCGGAAGTCTTGGGCGGCATGAACAAATCCTGCTCGGACTTTTCAGCCTCTTCCTTGGTCAGACAACTGGCCGAGGTCGTCACCTTGCCGAGCTGGCTTTTCATCATGCCCTGCGCCTCCGCCGGCAGGCCGGGAAGCTCCATCTTGACGATTTTCATCTTCGATTCCCAGCGGCCGGGATTGGGGCGGACATCGGCCTTGGCGACCTTCTCGGCGACCGCTTCGACGCTCTCATTCTCAGCCTCGATAGTATCGCCACCGCCGCAAGCGGATACGGCAAGAGCGCCCGTAACGAGGACGGAAATAGAGGCGAGGCGGATCGATCTGGTCATTGCGGGCTTCTCCATGGAAATCCGCACGAACCTATCAGCCAGTACCGCGCCTGCCAATGCGCATATTGCGCGACCCGCTTTTCGGACGCCCTGCTAGCCTTCGGCGGGCTTGGCTTCCTCGGCCGGGCAATCACCAAGACGCTTGCCCGTTGCTGTCATCGACATGGAGCCGGGTGTTTCGGGCATGATGTCACCCTCTGCGGTCGACGCAATCTCGTAGCTGTCTTCGCTATAGGTTCCGGTCATCGTCACCTTCATTTTTGAGCCACCATCCTCACAGCTCAGCTCTGAATCGACCTTGCCGCCGCTCATGGAAAACTTGTCGTAGGTGCACCCCGAATCCTCGCCCTGGAAGAAGTCGGCATTGGGCTTGCCCGCCTCTTCAGGCGTCAGGCAGGAAGTCGAAGTCTTGGTCTGCCCGACGGCGGACTGGAAGAACTCCTTCAATTCAGAGTCCTCCTCGGCAACTTCGACTTTTCCAAGGGTGATCGTCGATTCCCATTGGCCAGCTTTCGGACCGCCGCCCGGTGCAGCTGCTTCGTTTGTCTGCGCGCCATCCTCCCTAGCGCCGTCACCACCGCATCCCGTCAGCATGATCGATCCAGCCGCGCAAGCAGCCAACATCAAAAAACGAAATTCCTTGGACATGGTAGCTCTCCCCCGATTGACTGATCATGATAGCAGCTGTCGGGCTGTCCGTCGTCAGACCATTTGGCACTGATGGGAGCGTAGATTAGCGGAGCGTTGGCCTCATCTGGTTGATTGATATTAGGCGGCGAGCTTGCGGTGTTGCAAGCGCCGATGATCGATGGTCTGTTGTTTGATCCTTTCG
>JAQWKP010000238.1 GCA_029247785.1 Novosphingobium sp. | reverse complement strand
CTGGGTGGTGCGCGGCGGCAAGCTGCGCATTCTGGCCGTAAGGGTGATCCAGCGGACCGACGACGTTGCCTATGTGACCGCGCCTTCCATCAGCAAGGGCGGGCTCTTGGTGACCAATTCCCTGCGCGCACCGGTCGACGGCATGGCGGTGCGAACCGAAAAACCCGCGCCAAGAAAGGCGACAGGGTCAAAAGCCAGGGCCAATGACTGAGGACAGCCCAGACGATCCGTCCGGGCCGCAAGACCCGGTGCCGGGCGACGACCAGGCGCACGACCGCTATGGCAATGTTGCGGCCGATCGCGCGCGCGATCGTGGCGGTATCATCGCCTTCATGGCGAAGAACGGAGTCGCCTCGAACCTGCTGATGCTGTTCATGCTGATGGCCGGCTATGTCGCCTACAACACTATCGTCCAGGAGGCGTTCCCCGAGAACAGCCTCGACACTATTTCGGTCTCCGTCGCCTATCCCGGGGCTACTCCCGAGGAGATCGAGGAATCGATCGTCCAGAAAGTGGAAGAGGCGGTCGAATCGATCGAAGGCGTCAAGAAAGTCACCGCCGTGGCTGCAGAGGGCGCGGGAACGGTGCTTGTCGAGCTGCGCATCGGCACCAGCATCGATCGGGCGCTGGACGATGTCAAAAGCGAGATCGACCAGATCCAGACGTTCCCGCTTGAGGCGGAAGAGCCCGATATACGCGAAGTCACCACCCGCCAGAGCGTGCTGAGCGTGGCGATATTCGGCGATGTTCCCGAACGATCGCTCAAGGAAGCAGCCTTTCAGCTCGAGGATTCGATCTCGGCGTTGCCCGAGGTCAGCTATGTCCAGACCAGCTCGGTGCGCGAATACCGGATCTATATCGATGTTCCGCAGGACCGGCTCCGCGCGCTGGGCCTTTCGCTCAATGATGTGGCGCGCACCGTCGCTGCGGGCAGCCTCGACAGCCCGGCAGGCACGATCGAGACGTCCAGTGAAGAAGTGCGCGTGCGCACCGTCGGCCAGAAATATACGCAGCAGGATTTCGAGAATATCGTGCTGGTCTCGGGACGCGATGGCAAGAGTTTGCGCATCCGTGATGTTGCCGATGTCCAGGACGGCTTTGAAGATGCGGATTTGATCACCCGGTTCAACGGCCTGCCGGTTGCCTTTGTCGATATCTATCGGACCAGCGATGAGCGGGTGCTGGATGTCGCCGATGCGGTGAAAGACTATCTCACCGATGAAGCTCAATCGCAGCTTCCCGACGGCGTCACCTATGCGATCTGGGACGACGATTCGCGGTCGTTCAATGACAGGCTTGGCCTGCTGCTGAGAAACGGGCTGCTGGGCTTGTTCCTGGTTGTCACGTCACTGACCCTATTCCTCGATATTCGGCTGGCGCTGTGGACCTCGCTGGGCATCGCCGTCACCTTTGTCGGGGCGATGTTCGTGGTCGAACAGTTCGGATCGAGCTTGAACCTGTTCTCGCTGTTCGGCTTCATCCTGGCATTGGGGCTGGTGGTCGACGATGCGGTTGTCGTTGGCGAGAACATATTTTCAGAACGAGAGCGCGGGCGCAGCGGGATCGGCGCGGCGATTGCCGGCGCTCAGCGGGTACGTATCCCGGTGATTTTCGCAGTGGCGACCACCATCGCCTCATTCTCTCCGATTTTTGCAGTGAGCGGGGTTATCGGTAAGCTGTTCCGCGATATCCCGTTGGTCGTGATCGCGGTGCTGGGCCTCTCGCTGGTCGAATGCCTGCTGATCCTACCCTATCACCTCAGCAATCTGCCGGCGCATGGCGTGGAAACCAAGAACCGCGTGCTGCGCGGTTTCGAGAAAGTCCAGAAGGGCTTCGATGCGCGCTTCCAGAGATTTGTCGAAGGCCCGCTTGATCGCGCCCTGCGGTTTGCGGTGGCGATGCCTTATTTCATCCTCTCCTGCGGGGTCGCCATTCTCATTGTCATCTTCGCGATGGTTCCGGGCGGGCTGATCAAATTCGCGTTCTTCCCGGAGATTGAGGCCGATGCTGTCACTGCCGTGCTGGAAATGCCGGCGGGCACCAAGGTTGAGCGCACCGCTAAAGTGGTCGACCGGATCGAGGCGGCAGGCGAGCGCGCCCTGGCCCGCTTTGCCGACGAGGAAACCGGCAAAACGCCGTTTCTTGAAGCGATTCACACGACCGTCGGCCTGGTGACCGCCAGAGTTGGCCCGCTGGGAACGAGCGAGACCTTCCAGCCCAATCTCGGCAATGTCCGCTACGCTCTGATCAGCGCGGAAGACCGTGATATTTCGGCCGCACAGATTGAGGAAGCGTGGCGCGAAGAGCTTGGGCCGGTGCCTGAGGCGCGGGTGCTATCGATCAGTTCCTCGCTGCTCTCGGTCGGCGATGCGGTGAGCGTCAAGCTGTCCCATCCCGACGACACGGTGCTGAAACAGGCGTCTTCGCGGCTGCTTGATTCGCTAGGGGCGATAACCGGTGTGTTCGATATCCAGAGCGATCAGGACGAGGGCATGCAGGAGATCGAGCTGCGGCTGAAGCCGTCCGCCCGCTCGCTGGGTATCACTCTGCAAGATCTGGCAGGGCAAGTGCGCGCGGCCTTCTTTGGGGCCGAAGCGGTTCGGGTGCAGCGCGGGCGAGAAGATGTGCGCGTCTATGTCCGGCTGCCTGAGACAGAGCGCGATTCGATAGCCGATATCGAGCGATATCGCGTCAGGGTCCCGGGCGGCCAGGTCGCGCTGGCCACGCTCGCCGATGTGTCCTTCTCCGAAGCGCCCTCGGTGATCCGGCGCGAAGCAGGGCGACGCATCACCACGGTGACCGCCGATGTCGATTCCGATGTCGTTACCGGGCAGGAAGTGGCGGGCCTGCTGGCGACCGATATATTGCCGGGACTCAAGGGCGACTTTCCCGATCTCCAGTATGATTTCGGCGGTGAGCAGGAGGAACAGGCGGAAAGCTTCGGGGCGCTTGGCAGCGCTTTCCTGCTGGCGCTGATCGCGATCTATGCGCTGTTGGCGATACCGTTCCGGTCCTATGTCCAGCCGCTGATCATCATGGCGGCGATCCCCTTCGGCATGATCGGCGCGCTATTGGGGCACCTGATCCTCGGCATTTCGGTCGGGATTCTCTCGATGTTCGGGATCATTGCGCTGTCTGGCGTTGTCATCAACGGATCGCTGGTGTTGATCGACTTCTTCAATGAAAACCTCGCCAATGGAATGAAGCGTGAGGAAGCGATCGTCGAGGCGGCCAAATCGCGCTTCCGCCCGATCATCCTGACCGCGATCACCACGTTCCTGGGTGTCGCCCCGATCACCTTCGAAACCAGCCTGCAAGCGCAGTTCCTGATCCCGATGTCTGCCAGCCTCGGGTTCGGTGTGTTGTTCGGA
>JAQWKP010000194.1 GCA_029247785.1 Novosphingobium sp. | reverse complement strand
GCGGTCATGACGAGTGTCATGACCGCACCGAACCAAACACTCATTCAAACACCGAAGCGCTGGACTTCACGCTGCCCGGATCGCGGGTCTTGTAGCACAAGGTGCCAGCGATCATGTCATGCAGGCCCTGCTTGCGCTCGGTCAGTCCGACCATGATGAAGCCAATCAGCAGGATCATGCCGGAAAGAATCTTGGCGAAATAGCGCCCCGTCGCACGGCCGAAGCTGATGCGCCCGCCGTCCAGATCTGTGACGATGACGCCCAGCGCCAGCTTGCCGACGGTGGCCTGCATCGCAGAGCTCTCCATGATTGCAAAATAGAGCCAGGTTCCAATCAGCGAGACGCCGACGCTCGTGGAGACCATCCCAAGCGCAGCCGCTTCATCAAGCCCTTCGCCCATACCGCCGGTAAAGCCGATGCCAAGGCCCAGCACTCCGCTGATCATGGTGATTGCGATATTCAGAATGATCGAATCAATAATGTAGGCTGCAACTCGCCGCCAGAAGCCACCATAAGCTGCCATTTCAATCTCTCCCGCTAGTCGCAACGGGCCACGCTGCCGCCCCACTGCCAATGCCATGCGCAACGCCCCGACCACCATTGGCGGCCGGGGCGCGCTATTTCATCCCTGATATCCCCGCCCTGACGGCAGAAAAGCCTGGATCAGGAAAAGGTCTCTTCGCTCCCCGGATCCTTCGGATCAGGGCCAAAGCGATTCGGCCCCTTGGTACCTTCGAGAAACAGCAGAATGATATTGTAGATCGGCACCAGGATGAACCAGCCTGACTTGTCCGAATCGTGAATTCTGCGAATTGCGACCGCAAGGTATGGAACCAGCATCGCGAGATAGAAGATCGCCGTAAGTGGCCCATAGGCACCGCCAACCATGCCCGTCATCCCGAGAGCGGCATCGACCATTCCCAAGACCATTGACACAACAACGTAGAATAAGAAGAAAAACCAGAATTCCTTCCGCCTCGACCTTCCGCCGAATTCGGCATATCGCTTCAACGGCATCAACATAAAATCAAGCATCTGCGCCTCCTGTTGCATTTCCCCCAATGGACGGGTTCCATGATAGCCGCTGAGTAGCAAAAGGGAAGTGCCCTAAGTTAGGCGCAAAAAATGCATTGAAACCACGAAATTTCGCCGTTTCAAGGTAATTTCCTGACAAACCGCCTCATTTCCTCAGAACCGCATCCTCGCACCAATGCCATAGGTCCGCGGCTGGTTGGGGTAGCCTGAGATCGAGCCGGGCTGCGCAGGGGAATCGAAGATTTGCAGGATCGTCCGGTCGTTGAGCAGGTTTCGGCCCCAGAGCGAAATTTCGAATCCATTTTCCATGGCGAAGGTAATCGAACCATTGACGTCGTTGATCGTCTGACGAAACTCACGGGCAGCAGCGAGCGCGGCATCGGCGCTGGTGATCTGGCCCAACGCGTCCGTCACCACCAGTCCGGGCAGCCCTTCGACAAGGTTGAACGGCGCCTCGTAATGGTAGTCCAGGCGGACGATAAGATCATTGCCGCCGCCTAACGGCTCAACCAGTTCAGCACCGATCGACATCGAAAATGGCGAAACACCGGCTGCCTTGGTGCCTGACAAATCGCCAACGCCCGAAAGCACGAAACTGTCATATTTCGGATCAAGATAGGTCATCGACAATGTCAGAGTAAGCTTGTCGAACGCCTTGACCGAGCCGTCAAATTCGACGCCGAATGCCGATTGCTTGCCAGCGTTGGCAAGGAAAAAGCCCGAGCCGGTGAAGATGTTGGACTGGAAGCCCTTGATGGTCTGTTTGAAGATGGCGAAGTTGGCCGAGACATTGCCCCAATTGCCTTTCACGCCTGCCTCAAACACTGTTGCATCCTCGGCATTGGCGAACCGGCTGCCCGAGGACAGATTAGTCACAGCGAGACCCTGCGCGCGCAGAGTAACCAAATCCGCCGGTGTCGGGCGGCTATCACGCGACAGGTTGATCGAGGCCGCCTTGTAGCCGGTCGCGAAGGAGGCATAGAAATTGACGTTGGGATTGACATCATAGGCTAGCCGCGCGGTGAAGCTGAGGTCGCCGTCGCTCAGCCGGCCCGACTCGACCGCATTGGGCACGTTCAGGAACGGCGGGAAGAACTGCAGGTCACGCAGCGGGTTGAGCGGATTGGCGACCGGATTATTGGCATTGCCCGCAGCAAATGCCGCCGATCCGGCGCTGACCGCATTGAATATCGCGTTATTCGCAGCGCTGGAGACGGCAAAGGCACCAATTTCGGCAGCGCTCGCGCCCCGGCCAAGCCCCAGAATCTGACCGATCTGAGTAGAAAGCGCACCCTGGAACAGCAATTGCTGGCGGAATGGTGCGTAACGCGGATCGTCGAAATCGATCCCGGCGAGAACATCGTTCGATGTGGTGCCGGTCTGAAACCGCCTCTTGTCGTGAGTGTAGTTGATCCCGCCGGTCAGGGTCAGGCCATCGGCCACCTCGAAGTCAACCTGGGTGAAAATCGAATAGGCATCGTTCTTGAGTCGATAGGCTTCATTTAGGCCGGTTCCCATCTGGTAGAACTGGCCGATATATTTGCCCTGGAGCAGCGGGTTGCCAGCAGCAGCAGCTTCAAGCCCGCCGAAAATGAGCTCAAGATCGGAAGCGTTGAAACCGCCGATGTTGAGCGCGCCTCCTGAAAGGCTCTGCACCAGCAGATTGGCATAGGGGCGCGCATCTGCGCCCCAGAACACTTCGTTTCGCTGAGCGATCCTCTCATTGAAATAGAAGCCACCGATCAGCACATGGACTCGCTCACCAATGTCGAAATCGGCGCGCAATTCCTGGGTGAAGGTCTTGACCCCCAAGTCCTGGAAATTGCGACCGAGGACATCGGCGCTGGAGAAATCGGAATCCTGGTTTGTGACTGCATCGGTGCGGCGATAGGAAGTGATTGAGGTCAGCTTGGCGCCGCCCAGATCATAGTCGATCTGGCCGGACATGCCCCAGTTCCTGATCCGGTTCGAAGACTGAAAATTGTAAAAGACATTGTCGTCGAAGGCCTGCTCGGGCCGGTTGACTGCTCCGCCCAACGCAAAAATCGCCTGAGTCGGCAGCGCTTGGCGCAAATTGACGACCGCGCAGCAATTTTCGCTGATCCTGCCGTAATCGCCGATCAGCCGGACTTCCAACCCGTCATTATTGTTGAACAGCAGCTGGCCGCGAGTGAACCAGCGGTCACGCTCATTGGTGCGCTCGCCCGTCGCAAGGTCTCGGACAATACCGTCACGCTTGTTATAACCGGCGGCAATACTGGCAGCGATCGTGTCGCTGATCGGGCCGGTAACCATCCCCTTGATGACGGTGGCGTTGTGGTTGCCGTAGCTCGCCTCGATATTGCCGCCGAAGTTGAATTGCGGTTTCCTGGTGACAATCGAGATTACCCCAGCCGAGGCGTTCTTGCCGAACAGCGTCGATTGCGGCCCGCGTAGCACCTCGATCCGCTCGACATCGGGAAAATCGGCGATCATCGAGGCCGAACGCGATCGGTAGACGCCATCTATGAGCAGGCCGACCGAAGGCTCGATCCCGGCATTATTGGCGCCGTTGCCAAAGCCGCGAATATAGAAATTGGTGTTGGCCGAGCTCTGCAGCTGGTTGACGCGCAGGGATGGAACGACCGACTGTAGATCCTTGAGATCACGAATATGCGCGCGTTCGAGCGTCTCGGCAGATGTCACGCTGACCGAGACGGGCACATCAAGAAGCGTGGTTTCGCGCTTGAGTGCGGTGACAGTGATCGGGGTGTCGGCATAATCACTTTCCGCGGCGGCGAGGGCATGGCCCGGCACAACCAGACTAGCGGCGAGCGCGGTGACACCTACAGACATTCTCGTTGCCCTGCGAAAAACGGTGAATCTCGTGGTGGCCTGCATGGCTGATATCCTTCCCTTGTGTCCAATGGCGCCCGGATCGGCGGTTCCTGCTCCAACTTATTCGGCGATCGTGCAATATCCCCAGATTACAGTCGCAGGATCGCCTAGACAATCAGCGATGAATATTCGCCTCATGCCTGTGGCAAACTGTTGCATTTCGCTAACTATTGCAACCGCGTTCGCTTGCCGCCGTGCCGGGCTTGCTGTAAGGGCGCGCCGATTGTGCAGCGCAACATGGTGTTGTGCCACCCCCTGACTGAGGGCCTATCCCATGGCTACCGGACTACGCAACGTGGCGATCATCGCTCATGTCGACCACGGTAAGACCACGCTGGTCGACCAGCTGTTTCGCCAGTCCGGCACGTTTCGCGACAACCAGCGCGTCGAGGAGCGGGCGATGGATTCCGGCGATCTCGAAAGGGAACGTGGCATCACAATTCTGGCCAAATGCACTAGCGTTGAGTGGGATGGCAGCGACGGCACGACCCATATCAATATTGTCGACACGCCCGGACACGCCGATTTCGGCGCTGAGGTTGAGCGCATCCTGGCGATGGTCGATGGTGTGATCCTGCTGGTCGATGCGGCCGAAGGACCAATGCCGCAGACCAAGTTCGTCACCGGCAAGGCCCTGGCGCTGGGGCTGCGGCCGATCGTCGTCGTCAACAAAATCGACCGGCCCGACCAGCGCGCCAATGAAGTGCTCGATGAAGTTTTCGACCTATTCGTGGCGCTCGAAGCGAATGACGAACAACTTGATTTTCCGGTGCTCTATGCCTCTGGACGTGGCGGCTTTGCCAGCGAAGACCCGGAAGCGCGTGAAGGCACGCTCGATCCGCTGTTCCAGACGATCGTCGACCATGTCCCGGCACCGGGCCTCGAAGCCGACGGCCCGTTCACTTTCCTTGCCACGCTGATCGACCGCGACAATTTCCTTGGCCGCGTGCTGACAGGGCGTATCCAGTCTGGCACGCTCAAGGTCAACCAGCCGATCCATGCGATCGATCCCGACGGCACCATCATCGAGGCCGGCCGGGCATCCAAGCTGCTCGCTTTTCAGGGTCTGGAACGAGTCCCGGTGGATGAGGCACGCGCCGGTGACATCGTTGCGATCGCAGGGCTCGAAAAGGCGACCGTCGCAAACACCATCGCCGATCCCAGCGTTACCGAGCCGATCACCGCCCAGCCGATTGATCCGCCAACGCTGGCGATGCGCTTTTCGGTCAACGATTCCCCGCTTGCCGGCCGCGAGGGCACCAAGGTTACCAGCCGCATGATCCGCGACCGCCTGCTACGCGAGGCAGAAAGCAATGTCGCCATCCGCATCACCGAAAGCTCTGACCGGGACAGCTTCGAAGTCGCTGGTCGCGGCGAGCTGCAATTGGGCGTGCTGATCGAAACAATGCGCCGCGAAGGCTTCGAGCTGGGTATCTCCCGCCCACGCGTGCTGTTTGGAACTGATGAAGCAGGCAAGACAACCGAACCTTACGAGACCGTCGTCATCGATGTTGACGACGAGTTCAGCGGCACGGTCGTCGAGGAAATGCAGATCCGCAAGGCCGAGCTTACCGATATGCGTCCATCTGGTATCGGCAAGACCCGCATCACCTTCTCTGCCCCCAGCCGAGGACAGATCGGCTATCACGGCGAATTCCTGTCCGACACGCGCGGCACCGGGGTGATGAACCGGTTGTTCGAGAGATACGGCCCTCACAAGGGCACGATCACGGGCCGGGTCAATGGCGTGATAATCTCAAACTGCGCCGGCGAGGCAGCTGCCTATGCGCTCAACATGCTGGAAGAGCGCGGCGAGCTGTTCATCGGCTCGCAGGCGAAGATATATGAGGGCATGGTAATCGGTGAGAACGCCAAGCCGGACGATCTTGAGGTCAATCCGATGAAATCCAAGCAGCTGACCAACTTCCGGTCCACTGGCAAGGATGACGCGATTCGCCTCACCCCGCCCCGCCAGATGAGCCTGGAACAGGCGATCGCCTATATCGACGATGACGAAATGGTCGAAGTGACGCCGAAATCGATCCGCCTGAGGAAATCGATCCTGTGCCCGCATGAGCGCAAGAAAGCGGCGCGGCGCAAAGAGGCAGCGTAAGCGAATAGTTTTGGATGGAGCAGTGGTCACATCCGGGACCGGCTACAGCGTCGGCCCGCGCACCATATTCCGCCCATCAGACCCCTAGGGGTCTGCCACTTCCCCATTTCAGCTAAAGCGGGAAAAGGGAGCAACAGCGCTCTCGACCGTCGTTCATACAAATAAACGCAAACCTGAACAAATTCTGCACACGCCGTCCCGAACGTGTTCAGGAAAGATCCCATATATATGAATGCGTCAGGACGAAAGGCGGCAAGGGCAATAGGGCCACCCCGCCAAACCCGTCCCCCGGAGTTTCGATCATGAACATCATCAAGAAAGCCCTGATCGCCACCACGCTTGCCGCGACGGCTATGGTCACCGCCACCCCGGCGATGGCCCGCGACTATGACCGCGGCCGCGGCAACGACACCGCAGCGATCGCCATCGGCGTCGGCATTCTCGGCATTGCGCTTGGCGCGATCGTCGCTGGGAACAAGCGCGACCGTTATGACGACCGCTACTATGTTCGCGACGGCTGGTATTACAACGACAACTATTACTACAACCGCCAGGGCCAGCGCTACAATCGCGGCGACTGGAACCGGCACTATAACAATGGCCGCAACTGGAACCGCAATTCCAATCGCCAGGGCCGCAATTGGGGCCGCAGCAACCGCTCACAGCGTGACTGGAACCGTGGCAGCAACCGCTCGAACCGTAGCTGGAACCGCGGCAATCGCGGCGGACAGCGCGACTGGAACCGCGGCGGCACTCGCGGCGGGCAGCAGGGCGTAACCCGCGGCAATCGCAGCGGCCAGCAAGGCGCAGCCCGCGGCAGCGGCCGCAGAGGCAATGGCGACCGCTACTACCAGCGCCGCGGCTTCTGATCCGAACATCCCAACGGGCCGGTCTCCTCTCTCCCTTCCGGCCCATCCTGCGCCCGGCCCATTGCGGTCGGGCGCTTTTGTGTAGCGGGAGCTATGCGTACTAGGGTTTAGAACCGCGTGAGTTGATCGTTCTTGAGCCACACGGAGCCTATGCAATTGCACTGTCCTACAGGCCCTCAACCATGCAACAATCGCATTGTTCATTGAAATTTCCATAACTATATGTTTTTCAATCCGAATCACGATTTTGGGAAAAGTTATGTTCATGCGTCACACGGGCGAAGTTCGTGAAATTAATCGCCCGGCCCCTACCCTCTTGAGCATCGACGGTAGCTGGTGCAGTCTGCACGCCATGACCAGACCCACCCTGCTCGCCTTCACCGCGTTCATCGCCCTCGCCGCCGCCCCGGCCCTCGCCAATGACAGCGAGGCCGAGATCGATATTGGCGGGATTACATTGCGACCCTCCGAAGCGGTGGTAATGGCCAGCGAGGACCTGTTTATCTCCGAGGATATTGTTCGGGTGTCCTATCGTTTCACCAATCCGACGAACCGCGATGTCACCAGCATGGTTGCCTTCCCGATGCCGCCCCAGCCACGCGGCATGCAGGATCGCTGGTATGACATGGAGAGCAAGCAGGACTGGTCCGGCTTCGGCTTTGCCACCTGGGTCGACGGCAAGCCGGTGCGGCTCAACATGATCGAACGGGCGATGATCGGCACTCGCGATGTCACCGAGCGGGTGAAAGAACTGGGCTGGCCGATCTATTGGGCCGACCAGACCGGCCAGAGCAACCTGTTCGACAAGATGCCGGAAGGTGAGCGTGCCCGCTATCTCGCCGAGGGATTGGCGGTGAAGGACAAGATGTTCGATGACCGCATTGTTCCAGCCTGGGACCATGTCGCCTTCTTCGTACGCGAACAGATTTTCCGGGCCAATTCCACGGTCGAAGTTCGCCACGAATATGCACCGATGGCCGGCGGCAGTGTCGGCGGTGCGCTCGAAAAGCCGGTACGTGAGAACGATCCGCAACTGGTCGCACACTACAAGAAGCAATATTGCACAGACGCCAGTTTCCTAAACGGACTCGACCGCAGGCTGGCAGCAAAACGCAAGCCCGGCATCACCGCGATCTATACCGAGACCTGGCTCGGCTATGTGTTGTCCTCCGGCGCAAACTGGAAAGGGCCGATCGGCGATTTCCGGCTGGTGATCGACAAGGGCAGCACCGACAATCTCGTCAGCTTTTGCATGGATGGAGTGAAAAAGATCGCCCCAACCCAGTTCGAAGTGCGCAAGCGCAATTTCGAACCGCAAAGCAATCTCGATGTCCTGATCGTCAAGTTTCACGTGTTTGAGGATTAGGGGCTAGTCCCAGGGCGCAATCCACGGCGCTCCACATTGCCCGACCCGCATGGCTCGCTTAGGCTGCAGGCCAATACGACCAAATAGATGGGAGACAATCTGATGCCCGCCCCCCTACGCTTCGGTTACGGCTTCGACATGCGCAACCCACCACAATGGGAAAGGGCCTGGCCTGACCTCTATGCCGAAACAATTGAATTCATCGAGCATCTGGAAGCACTGGAATTCGGCCAGGTTTGGCTCGCCGAGCACCACGGGATCGATGATGGTTATATGCCCTCACCAGTGGTGTTTGGCGCGGGGATAGCGACGCGCACCAAGAAGGTACGTATTTCCCAGGGTGTCGGGCTGCTGCCACATTACCACCCGGTACGCCTCGCCGAGGATCTGGCGGTGATGGATATTCTTTCAGGCGGCCGCGCTGAATTCGACATGGGTATTGGCTACCTCCCGTTTGAGGCAGATGCCTACGGATTTTCAAAGCGCGGCAAGCTGTCCGACGAGGTGATCGAGATCGTCCGTCGTCTGTGGCAGGGTGAGACACTCGATTACGACGGCGAGTTCTTCCAGCTCAAGGGTGCGCGCTGCACTCCGCTGCCTTGCCAGGAAGGCGGAATTCCGATGTTCGTCGGCGGAACCGCGCCCGCCGGATTTCGTCGTGCGGCACGGCATGGCGACGGCTTCATCGGTCCGGTCGAATTCTGGCCGCAATATCTCGAGGAGGTGAAAAAGGCCGGCAAGCCAGAAAGTGCCGCTCGGATCATCTCGATGAGCTATTCGGACATGTGGATGCTGGTCGCCGAAGACCCGGAAAAGGCGCTCGATGAGATGGCACCCCATGCCTATTACCAGATCAATACCTATGCCGAATGGCAGGAAGGCACCGACTGGGCGGTGCTGAGCGCGATGAGCCTGGATGAATTCAAAAAGGCCGGGGTGATGCGCACGATGACGCCCGATGACTGCATTGCCTATATCAAGTCGCGGCAAGAGCAGGCTCCGCTCGAAGCCTTCTGCATGCAAGTGCCATCAGGCTTTCCGCTCGACCGCATGGCAGAATATGCCGAGACTTTTGCCAGCAAGGTGATCCCGGCTTTCCGCTAGGCTCCAGAGTTTTCCGGTCGCGAAATTCACCCAAGGTTCAGCCCTTTTGTGCTCGATAGGCCAAGCAGGCCGTACCCGCCGTATCCGGCCTCCATTGTCAGGGAGACAAACCATGCTGAAGAAGCTCAAGAGATACGGCCTCGCCGCTGCGCTTGTAGCCGGCACATTCGCCATGGCCGCAACCGCCGAGGCACGCGATCGCCATCGCGGTCATCGCGGTGGCGGAGATGCCGCCGCAATTATCGGTGCCGGCATTGTCGGCCTCGCCATCGGTGCAATGATCGCAGACCGCGACGACGACTATTATTACGATCGGAGTTATTACCACAATCGCCGCTATGTGAATGTGGACGGCTATCCGGGCTATTACTATTATTATGCCGGCTACCCCAACCGGTATTACCGTGACCGGCATTATGGCCGCTACTATGGTCGCCATCATGCCAACCGCTGGGACCGCGGCTATAACCGTGTCAATCGCTGGTATGGGCGCGGAAGGGGCAGTTATGACCGCGGCAATTATCGTGGGCGTGGCAGTTACGACCGTCGAGGCTATCGCGGGCGGGGCAATTATGACAGGCGGAATAGTCGCGGCAACTATCGCGGTGATCGCCGACGCGGGCGCGGACGCAACTGACCTGAATTGACAGACTGACCGGCTCCCTCTCGCCAAGTGCCCAGCTCGCCGCTATGGCGCGGTCGGGATGGAGACGGTTGACCTTCGCATTGCTTTACTTTCGGGCAATTACAACATGGTTCGCGATGGCGCGAACCAGGCATTGAACCGTCTGGTCGGCTATCTGCTCGGCCAAGGCGCCAAGGTGCGGGTCTACTCGCCGACGATCGACAATCCCGATTTCGAGGCGACCGGCGATGTCACGCATGTGCCATCGGTCGCGATTCCTGGACGCAGCGAATACAGGATGCCGATGGGCCTGTTTCGCCGGGTGAAGCGTGATCTCGCCGACTTCAACCCCAATATGATGCATGTCACCTCACCAGACTTTTCTGGCCACCGCGCGCTGACATGGGCACGCCAACAAGGCCTGCCAGTTCTCTGTAGCGTCCACACCCGCTTCGACACCTATCCCCGTTACTACAATATGGCATTCACGGAACCGTTGCTCGCAGCCATCATGCGGCGCTTCTATCGGCGCTGCGACGCGCTTGTCGCTCCGTCTGAGAGCATGGCGCAACTACTACGCGAGCAGCGGATGAATTTCGATATCGGCATCTGGTCGCGCGGCGTTGATCGTGAATTGTTCAATCCTGGGCAGCGGTCGCTCGAATGGCGCCGCTCGCTTGGCATCGCAGACTCAGAAGTGGTTATCGGCTTTCTTGGCCGGTTGGTGATGGAAAAAGGCCTCGACGTCTTTTCCGATACAATCGACGAGCTCAAAGCACGTGGCGTCACTCACCGGATACTCGTCATCGGCGAGGGCCCGGCACGCGGTTGGTTCGAAGCGCGCATTCCCGATGCCGTTTTTGTCGGACTGCAGCAGGGTGTGGATCTCGGACGCGCAGTCGCCAGCATGGACGTGCTGTTCAACCCCTCGGTCACGGAGACATTCGGAAACGTAACGCTGGAAGCTATGGCCTGCAGCATCCCAGTGGTCGCCGCTGCCGCGACCGGTAGCGACAGCCTCGTCGACGAACGCGTCTCTGGCCGATTAGTACGGCCCGGCGCGATCCACCAATTCGCCGAAGCAGTTAAAACCTATGCCGAGGATCCGCAGCTTCGCCGCGACCACGGCAGCGCCGGAGCTGAACGCGCCAGCCAATTCTCTTGGGACCGGATCAACCAGGCCGTCGCTGAAACATATTTGCGGATCATCAGGCAGAAACAAGCGGCGCGTGGCGAATCTCAGCGTAGTGTGCCCTGACTTCGCATGCGAACGCTGTAAAACACCAACAGCGCAGCGACGGCCCAGATCGCCAGTGTCATTGCGATCATGCCGGGCTCCGTCGCTTCCTCTGGCGATCCGATCCCGACCTGGTAAAATGTGCTCCCAGCCAAGCCGAGAAGCGAGAATGAAAACAGATAGGCGGCATATTTGGACCGCAGGAGTAACAGCAGCGATCCTGCCACGCCTCCCCATACGCCGATCGCCCAGGCCGTCATCACCCAATAGGGGAATGCATCAATATACTGCATCATCTCGGCTCCGACTCCCATTTGCTCAAGATAGGCAGCGTCTCGTACATTGGTCATGAGGAAGTCATATGCGCCGAACGCGTTCCAGAGGAGGCTGAGAATTCCGACGATCCAGAGATGTCTAGGCGTGGCTGCCGCGTTCTGGATTTCCATTGGTCCGCTCCATTACATTGCTCGCATGTAATATTACACAGGTCCCGAGGATGCAAAGATCATACGACCACGATAGGAATGGCCATGGCCGACCTTTTTCCTGAAGAACCATTGATGCGGGCGCCAAAGACGCCCTCTACAGACGCGCCACTCGCCGACAAGCTGAGGCCGCGCTCGCTCAATGAGGTGGTCGGGCAGGAGCACCTCACCGGCCCTGACGGCGCGATCGGGCGGATGGTGGCGGCGGACAAGCTCTCCTCGATGATCTTGTGGGGGCCGCCGGGCACCGGCAAGACCAGCATTGCCCGGCTGCTGGCCGATGCAGTGGAGATGCGCTTCGTCGCAATCAGCGCAGTATTCTCAGGCGTGGCGGACCTCAAAAAAGCTTTCGCTGAGGCCGAATCAGCAACGAAGGCTGGCCAGCGTACCCTGCTCTTTGTCG
>JAQWKP010000227.1 GCA_029247785.1 Novosphingobium sp. | reverse complement strand
TGCACCAGCTGCGCGGCCGGGTCGGGCGCGGCGAAGGTAAGTCGGTCTGCCTGCTTCTGCGCGGCGACGCCCTTTCGGAGACCGCTAAGCGCCGCCTGGCGTTGATGCGCGAAACGCAGGATGGCTTCCGCATTGCCGAGGAGGACCTTGAGCTGCGCGGAGGAGGGGAATTGCTCGGTACCCGCCAGTCGGGCGACACGCCGTTCCGCATCGCCAGCCTTGAGCAGATCCAGCAACTATTGCCGCTCGCCCATGACGACGCGCGACTGTTGATGGAGCGCGATGGCGGGCTGTCGGGGCCTCGCGGGGAGGCCGCTCGCCTGCTCTTGTACTTGTTCGAACGCGACTGGGGCGTGCAATTGCTGCGCGGGGGATGATGCCCGCTCAGCCGGCAGCGACCTCCATCAGCCTGTCTGCAACCCACTGTGGTTCGGTGATCATCAGGTCGTGGCCGGTATCAATGTCCCATAACCGGCCTTGCGAGTTCTCACGCAGCAGATCCATGTCGCGAGTGGCCGCCGTCGCAGTGCAGATGAGGTGCGATTCCGGGATTGCTCGCATCGCTGCTTCATTGCGTAAGACGAGCGGCTGGGCAAAGCATTTCCACGGTTGCGGCGTAAGCCTGTCATTGGTCCATTGCGCCAATTCGGGATCGTGAATGCCGAAGAAACCGGCATGGGACGGATCGGGCTTCATCACCAGTTCGACATCGTCCTCGACATACATTCCCTGCCTTGCGGCATCGATGCTTTCAAAAGCGTGCTGATGCAGGGATTCGCCGTCGCTCGGATAGGCGGCATCGAGATAGACGCGGTGGCCGACCCGGTCTGTCGCACGGTCCGCGATGCCAGTGATCACCATGCCGCCATAGCTGTGCCCGACCAGGATCGCATCGCTCAGATTTTCGTAGAACAGCAAGTTGACGACATCGTCGATATGCGCGTCGAGGTCGATCGCAGGGTGCCGCTGGTAGTTGTGCTCGCCCATGCCAGGAAGCGACGGCGCGTAGACCAGATGGCCCTTTGCCTGAAGGATTCGCGTGACCAGCTGATAACACCAGCCGCCATGCCCGCCACCATGCACCAGAACAAACGTCGCCATCGCACTTCCTTTTTCCGTGAACCGATCGCGCGGGCGTAGCAGGCGGCCTTGCCCGGCTCAATTGCGCCTGTGGGGCGTAAAATCCCTTTGAAAACGAAAATTTGGTCGGGGAGAGAGGATTCGAACCTCCGGCCCCTGCCTCCCGAAGACAGTGCTCTACCAGGCTGAGCTACTCCCCGACCGGTCGTGGCCACGCAAGACGCGGCCCGAGGCAGAGGCGCGCCTATAGTCAGCGATAGACGGGGTGGCAAGCGCCCTTTCTCAAGTCTACCATGTCGCCCATGGCATCCACCGCTTCGCTACCCGATTCTATCGCCGCCCGTCCCGAGCCCGGGCATTGGGAATGGCAGTATCTCGACTTGATGCGGCGCATCTGGGAGCAAGGCGATGAACGGATGGACCGTACCGGCGTCGGCACCCGCGCAGTGTTTGGCGCGCAGATCCGCTTTGACCTGTCTGGCTGGGCAATGCCATTGCTCACCACCAAACGAGTCTATTGGAAGAGTGCGACGCGCGAGCTGCTGTGGTTTCTGACGGGCGAGACCAATATCCGCTCGCTATGCGCGCAAGGCGTCGAGATCTGGACTGACTGGCCGCTGGATCGTTATCGGAGCGAGACCGGGGACGAGATCAGCCGCGCAGATTTCTCGAAGCGGATCGTCGGGGATGAGGGATTTGCGCTGCGCTGGGGCGATCTCGGGCCGGTTTACGGCAAGCAATGGGTCGATTGGCCGGTCTATGAGGAAGCGGGGGAGGGGCTGTACCGGCAGCGCGAGAAGGGCGTGAACCAGGTCGCCCAGGTGGTTGAAAGCCTTAAGGCCAATCCCGGGAGCCGTCGTCATATCATCGAAGGCTGGAACGTCGCCGAACTTGACGCCATGGCGCTGCCACCCTGCCACAAGAGCTATCAATTCTACGTCGCTAATGGCCGGCTTTCAGGTGCGCTCTACCAGCGCAGTTGTGACCTTGGACTGGGCTTTGCCTTCAATATCTGGTCACTGGCGCTGCTGACGCGGATGCTGGCCCAGCAATGCGGGCTTGAGCCAGGCGAGGCGGTGTGGATGGGGGCTGATGTTCATCTCTATCTCAACCACGCACCGCTGGTCGAAGAGCAGCTGTCTCGCTCGCCTTCGGGTGAAGCGAATCTGGTGATCTCTCGCCGACCAGACTCAATCTTCGACTATCGGATCGAGGATTTTGAGGTGAGCGATTATGCGCCCCAGAAGCATATTCCAGCGCCAGTAGCGGTGTGATGGCCATGACGAAAGGTTGAAATTTTATAATACCATGGCAATATAATAATACTCGAACTACTTGGCCAATCTGATGAGGATGAGCACGCGGGATGAGTGATGGGCCCGCCACTTCTGGCAAGCCGCGCGGCAATCTGCCGCCGCTCGAGCTCTATGTTCCCGAGCCACTATATCGCCCGGGCGACGAGGCTGATTTCTCTCATATCGTGATTCCCGAAGCCGGAGCGCAGGCCCGGCCCGACGAAGCCTGTGAGGCGAGCGAGACCTTCCCACTGTGTTCCGACTTGATTCGCGTTCTCGACGAGGAGGGCCGCGCCGTGGGGCCTTGGGACCCTTGGCTCGACGCTGACACCATGCGTCGGATGCTGCGAACCATGGCGCTCACCCGCGCCTTCGACGACCGAATGACCCGCGCCCAGCGGCAGGGCAAGACCAGTTTCTATGTGAAGTGCACCGGTGAAGAGGCGGTTTCGGTCGCCGCCGCTTTCGCGCTAGCTGAGGATGACATGGTGTTCCCGAGCTATCGCCAGCAGGGCATTCTCATCGCGCGCGGCTATCCGCTGGTCGAGATGTGCAACCAGATCTATTCGAACCGCGCCGACAAGATGAAAGGAAGGCAGCTGCCGGTGCTCTATTCGGCACGGGACTATGGCTTCTTCACCATCTCGGGCAATCTTGCGACGCAATATCCGCAGGCTGTCGGCTGGGCGATGGCCAGCGCGATCAAGGGCGACACGCGGATCGCGGCCAGCTGGATCGGCGAAGGCTCAAGCTCGGAGGGCGATTTCCATTCGGGTCTGACCTTCGCGGCTGTCTATCATGCACCGGTGGTCTTCAATATCGTCAACAACCAATGGGCGATATCGAGCTTCTCGGGCTTTGCCGGGGCGGAACGGGCGACCTTTGCGGCGCGCGCGATTGGCTATGGCATCGCCGGGCTGCGCGTCGATGGCAATGATGCGCTGGCGGTCTATGCGGCGACGCGCTGGGCGGCGAACCGCGCGCGGGCCAACAAGGGGCCCACGCTGATCGAACATTTCACCTATCGCGCCGAGGCTCATTCAACCTCCGACGATCCCGGTACCTACCGCTCCGCACATGAGCGCGAGGAATGGCCGCTGGGCGATCCGGTGATGCGCCTCAAGCGCCATCTGATTGCCATCGGTGAATGGTCGGAAGAGCGGCATGCGGCGATGGACCTCGAAGTCGCCGGTCAGGTGAAGGACGCGGCGAAGGAAGCGGAAAAGAACGGTGTGCTTGGACACGGGTTGCACCATCCGTTCGAGACGATGTTCGAGGATGTATTCGAGGAACTGCCTTGGCACCTGCGCGAACAAAGCGAGCAGGCAATCCGTGAGCGGCGAATCAAATGGCCGAACTGGAAGAAATGATGCGCCCGGAGGAAGGCCCGCTCTCGCTCAGCGATGCTCCCACGAGCGAGATGAACATGATCGAGGCGATCAATGATGCGCTCGACATCATGCTCGATCGCGATCCGAATGTGGTGATTCTCGGCGAAGATGTCGGCTTTTTCGGCGGCGTCTTCCGGGCAACCGCCGGACTGCAAGAGCGCCATGGCAAGAACCGCGTGTTCGATACTCCCATCAGCGAAGGCGGGATTATCGGCGTGGCGGTCGGACTGGGTGCTTACGGTCTGCGACCTGTGCCTGAAATCCAGTTTGCCGATTATATCTATCCCGGGCTCGACCAGCTGGTCTCCGAGGCTGCGCGGCTGCGCTATCGCTCAGCCGGTGAATTCACCGCTCCGATGACGGTTCGCACGCCGTTCGGCGGCGGTATTTTCGGAGGGCAGACCCACAGCCAGAGTCCGGAAGCGCTGTTCACCCATGTTGCCGGGCTCAAGACCGTGGTCCCTTCCACACCGGCTGATGCCAAGGGCCTGCTGATTGCAGCGATTGAGGATGACGACCCGGTGATTTTCTTCGAGCCCAAACGCATCTATAATGGCCCATTCGACGGTTATTACGAGAAGCCGGCAAGAAACTGGAAAACCTATCCCGGCGGGCAGGTTCCGGAAGGCTATTATACCATTCCGCTCGGCAAGGCGCGGACGGTGCGCGAGGGCTCGGCGATGACAGTGCTGGCCTATGGGACGATGGTCCATGTCGCCGAGGCGGTTCTGGCAGAGAAGGGCGTTGACGCAGAGATCATCGACCTCAGGACATTGGTGCCAATCGACATAGAGGCTGTTGAAAAGTCAGTGGAAAAGACCGGGAAATGTCTGGTGATACATGAGGCGACCCGGACTTCAGGATTCGGCGCGGAGCTGGTCACGCTGGTGCAGGAGCGCTGCTTCTATCACCTCGAGGCGCCGATTGAGAGGGTCACCGGCTTCGACACGCCTTATCCGCACAGCCTCGAATGGGCCTATTTCCCCGGACCGGTGCGCATCGGCGAGGCGGTCGACCGGCTGATGAGGGAGGGCTGAGGCAAATGGGGCGTTACACATTCACACTGCCCGATATCGGTGAGGGCATCGCCGAGGCCGAGATCGTCTCCTGGCACGTTAAAATCGGCGATACCATCGAGGAAGATGCGCCGCTTGCCGACATGATGACCGACAAGGCCACGGTCGAGATGGAGAGCCCGGTTTCTGGGACCGTGCTTGAAGTGGCGGGTGAGGCGGGCGACATCGTGCCGATTGGCGCACCGCTGGTGGTGCTGGAGGTTGATGGGCTGGGCAACGAAGCGGATGTAGCCGAGCCTGTGAAAGAGCCAGAACCCACCTCTGACCCAGAGGCCGACCCACCTCCCGGACCAGTCCGTGTTGAGCCCGTCGAAGCACCGCCCTTGCCATCAGCCGCCCCGCCAGACGTCGCGACGAACCTGTCGACAATCTCAGGACAGACAGCGTCGGAATCGAAGGCCCTGGCATCCCCGGCCGTGCGAAAGCGGGCTCGCGAGCTTGGCGTGGATATGGCCGGAATCCGTCCGACGCAAAGTGATCGCATCCGCCATGCCGATCTCGACGCCTTTATCGCCTATAATGCTTCCGGTGGCTTCCAACCTGCTGGCCGCAGAGGCGAGGATGAACAAGTTCGACTGATCGGCCTCAGGCGGCGCATCGCCGAGAACATGGCCGCGTCCAAGCGCAACATCCCGCATTTTTCCTATGTCGAAGAGTATGATGTGACGGCGCTTGAGGAAACCCACGCACAACTCAATGCCGGGCGCGGCGAGAGGCCTAAGCTGACACTCCTGCCTTTCCTGGTCACCGCGATCTGCCGGCTCATCCCGGATTTCCCTATGCTCAACGCCCACTTCGATGATGAGGCGGGCATCGTCACGCGCTTTGGTGCGGTGCATGTTGGGATTGCCGCCCAGACGCCTGCCGGGCTGATGGTGCCTGTGATCCGCAATGCCGAGACGCGAAATCTGTGGCAGCTTGCGAGTGAGATTGCCCGGTTGGCTGCGGCCGCTCGCGATGGCTCAGCCAAATCGGACGAACTTACCGGATCGACTCTGACGATCACCTCGCTTGGACCCATGGGTGGGATTGTATCGACGCCAGTAATCAACAGGCCTGAAGTCGCCATCATTGGTCCAAACCGGATCGTCGAGCGACCGGCTTTTGTCAGCGATGGAATGGGCGGCGAGCGCGTCGAGAAGCGCAAACTGATGAATATATCGATGAGCTGCGACCACCGCGTGGTTGATGGATGGGACGCGGCGCAATTTGCACAGGAATTGAAAAAGCTGATTG
>JAQWKP010000075.1 GCA_029247785.1 Novosphingobium sp. | reverse complement strand
CTCGGCACGATTGGGCCCGCGCGGACTGACCAGCGACGCCGATCTGCTGAAACCCTGGCTATCGGATTGGCGTGGCCATTTCGCCGGTGAGGCCTGCGCCATGGCTTCGCCGGCCAGCACCGAGGAGTTGACAGACCTGGTCAAACTCTGTGCCGGGCACGCAATTCCGATCGTGCCCCAGGGTGGAAACAGCGGAATGGTCGGCGGCGCAACTCCTGACGACACCGGCAATGCCCTGCTGCTTTCGCTGCGCCGGATGAACGCGATTCGCGAATTGGATACCGAAACCCGCAAAGTCACCTGCGAGGCAGGCGTTGTTCTGCAAAATTTGCATGAGGCAGTCGCCGACAGCAATATGCGTTTTCCGCTCACGCTCGGCGGCAAAGGATCGGCAACTATCGGCGGGCTTGTCTCGACAAATGCCGGCGGAACCCAGGTGTTGCGCCACGGCTCGATGCGCTCGCTGGTGCTGGGCCTTGAGGCGGTCCTGGCCGATGGCAGTATCTTTTCAATGCTGACGCCGCTCAAGAAGGACAACCGCGGCTTCGACCTCAAGCAGTTGCTGATCGGGTCTGAGGGAACCCTCGGGATCGTCACCGCCGCAACGCTTCAGCTTTCCGCAGCGATTGCCGAAAGATGCGTGATCTGGGCGGGCGTCACCTCTTTGCAGGCGGCTCGCACGCTCATGCTGCATTGCGAAGGCGCGATGGGTGACGCGCTGGAAGGCTTCGAAGTTATTCCAGCGCCTTGCCTGGAATCCGTCGTCGAACATCTACCCGGCGCGCGCCCGCCGCTTGCTGGCAAACATGCCTGGAATGTGCTGGTCGAGATCGTCGCCGACCGGGCTTCGGCAGCGGACTTGCGCGAGCGGTGCGAGACGATGATGGCTGACGCTTTGGAAAAGAGCTTGTTGGACGATGCGGTGATAGCCGCCAGCGAAGCACAGGCCGAGGCCTTCTGGCTGCTGCGCGATTCGATTGCCCCGGCCGAAAAAGACCGCGGCCCAGCCATGCAGCACGACATCTCCGTGCCGGTCGAACGCATGCCTGAATTTGTCGACACTGCCATCGCCGAAGTCGAACAGGCCTGGCCCGGAACAGACGTCGTGGCATTCGGCCATTTGGGCGACGGCAATGTCCACTTCCATGTCATTGCGCCCGGCATTGAGCTCGGTGTCAAGGATGCGGAGTGCTGGATCGCAAATGAAGGGCGCCGCATCAGCAGCCAGATTTATGACCTGGTCACCGCATGGGGCGGATCGATTTCAGCGGAACATGGTATCGGCCAGCTCAAGCGCGACGAACTCGCCCGGCTCGGTGATCCGGTGTCACTGGCGATGATGGCCCGGGTCAAACAGGCGCTGGACCCGGCTGGTCTGCTCAATCCTGGCAAACTGCTCTGAAGGGGCTGGTGCCCTTAAGTACGGGGCAACTTCGGGGCAGCGCTTGCACCATGGCAAACCAACGCCTAAAGGCTCGCCCTTTATCAGCTCTACAAGCCGGAGAACGACAATGGCCAGCGCGCCGCAAGCACAGTCCTTGCCCCTGTTCTACAAGGAACTGGTACCCGTCAGCAAACAGGACCATGCAAATTGGCGCTCGCGCCAGACCGACAAGGCGAAGTGGCTGGTCAACCAGCACGCCGTCCCGCTGACCGTCGAGGAATTTCCGGCAGCACAGCGCCATTTCCCGATTGTCTTCTCTTCAGGCGACGACACGGTGCCGCTCGCGCTGATGGGCATGAATGAGGGCGTGAACGTGTTTGTCGATGATGACGGCACGCTCAATACGCCGATCTATATGCCGGCCTATGCCCGCCGTTACCCGTTCCTTCTGGCGCGACTGGATCCAGAAAAGGACGACTTGTCGCTCTGCTTCGACCCTACCAGCGAGTTGGTTGGAGAATTTGATGAAGGTGAACTGCTGTTCGACGGGGACGATGCCAGCGAAGCGTGCAAGGCCACGCTCCAGTTCTGCGAGCAATTCGAAATCGCCGGAAGCAAGACCGGTAATTTCGTCGAGGAAATCAAGAAGCACAACCTGCTGATCGACGGTGAACTGAGCATCCAGCTTGAAGAGCAAGAGGAACCGTTGATGTATCGCGGCTTCCAGATGATCGACGAGAACAAGCTGCGCGACCTGCGCGGAGACGTGCTGCGTGGCTGGAACCAGAACGGCCTGCTTCCTCTGATCTATGCACATTTGTTCTCGTTGGAGCTGGTTCGCGAGATATTTGCGCACCAGGCCGGCCAGGGCAAAGCGCCACAACTTACGCAGCAGCCCCAGGCCTGAGATTAGCGGAACGTTCGTCCTGCAAAGATGCCAGACGCGTACAAACGTGGATCTATCCTGCCGTTTTCTAGGCTTGCATGAGTCTCATTGCCGACATATGCTTCCTCCGCTTCGTCGGTGCTACCCTCATGGCCCGATGAAGCTGGGTGCACCAACTTGTGCACCTCCTCCCTGAACCTTGGCCACCTCGCGCATTTGCGCGGGGTGGTTTTTTATTCGGCGGCCTCAGGCCAGCGCGAATCTCCCGAAATCCGGCCTAATGCACAGATTTCAGCGGCAAGCTTACGTACCAATCCCGTCAGCACGCTCACAACATCGGCGAATCCCGCACCCGGTTCGGCCAGGCCCGAATCGAGGTAGCGACTTCGATCCACTTCGATCTGCATCGCGTGAATGCCGCCAGTAGGCGAGGAGTGACGTTCCAAAACATAGCCCCCGGCATAGGGCCGATTGTGGGCCGCTGCGCAATCCTGCTCGCCAAACCAGGTAAAGGCGGTCGCAACTAGGCTGCCATGGCAGGTGTCTCCAAATCGATCTCCAACAACCAATTGAGGCGATGCAAGGCCCGAAGCCAACATGATTGGCGGCATCGAATGAAGATCGATCAGCAGCGCTGCGCCCCACCTTTCGCGCAATTCACCGAGCACTTCGCCCAGCCCCGCATGGTAGGGCTCGTGAATGCCGGCAATTCGTTCATCGAGATCAGCTTCGTCATGCCGGCGCTTCCACAATTCGCCGATACCCGGCAAGCGGCGGGGGATGAGTCCAAGCCCGCTGCGCGCGCGCCTGCTCGGCGTATAGCTCCCAACATCACTGCCTGCCGCGCGCCCGAACATTCCCCAATCGACATCGTCGGGTGCCCGGTTGAGGTCGATCATCGCGCGCGGCGCATTGGCGACAAGTAACATTGCGCCGGTCGCCGCCGCGACTGCGGCCGCCAGCCTGTCAACATAGCGATCCTCAAGCTTGAGCGCTGCCGATCCAGGACTGCGCATGGCATTCAACAATTCAGATGTATAGCCGCGGCCAGCATGGGGCACTGCGATAACCACCGGGATCGCCGAGGGCTCAGGGCCCGTCAGCGTGAAGGCAGGCACACCAACCGAGCCAGGAATTCGCCCGCCCGATACTTTCCGCGAATCACTCTCACCGACAGATTTGCGCATGGGAGCGATAGCTGTCCTGTTAAACAAGTTGTGTCAAAGCCGGTCAGCTTCAAATCGGGGCAAGAATGTTAACCCATGGGTGGTATCAATACCTTCGAACGGGCCGCGATTGCGGTCTTCTGCCATTACTCGGACGGGGACCATGACCAGCATCCTGCTAGCCGAAGACGACGAAGCCATGCGCACCTACCTCGCGCGGGCGCTCGAAAACGCGGGCTATGAAGTCGTGGCCGTTGATTGCGGCACCGAAGCCATGCCCTATCTGCAGAATCGTCACTTCGATCTCTTGCTGACAGACATCGTCATGCCGGAAATGGACGGGATCGAATTGGCGCAGCACTGCGCCGAGATATCTCCCAAGACGAAGGTTATGTTCATCACCGGCTTTGCAGCGGTCGCGCTTAGGGCGAGCAGGGAAGCCCCAGAGGCCAAACTGCTATCAAAGCCTTTCCACCTGCGTGACCTGGTGCTGGAAGTGCAGCGCCTGTTCGAGCAATCGGAACAGGCTAGCATCTAAGTTCCGAATTCCATCGGCAAACCGGCTTGCATCGTTGAGGCGGGCTCGCTAATGGCTCGTCCGCTGCCGGGGCAGGTCCTGGCGGCATATTCGAATAGCGTGGGCGTATAGCTCAGTGGTAGAGCACTGTGTTGACATCGCAGGGGTCGGGAGTTCAACTCTCTCTACGCCCACCATTCGAGCCTTCTGATCTTCACCCAACCTATATCGGACGCCTCAGTCTGTCGGCTCGTAGTTCACGGCGCAGATTTGTTCCGCCCTCGCCTCAGCATAGCCCTTGTCGGCGATGAGCTTGAGGCAGAACTCCCGGGTCCACAGGCCGGGCTCTTCGATGAAATTCTGGCGCGCGCCGCCCGCGGCAAGCATTGACATCGACACGCCGAACACCAATGCGCCCGCCAACCCGAACTGCGCCAGATTCTTGAGACGGTGCTTTGGTCCGGCGAAGAAGCGAAGCATGGGAGCGACACCGAATAGCGCTGGCAGCAGGAACAGAAGCCAAAGATCAACGTGGTAGCGCAGTGTAATCGTGCCATAGCTCAACAACAGCGCCGAGCCGGCTCCCACAGCGAACATTCCTGCTGCCTGGGGCATGCGCCACAGCGAGCGCTGGGCCAGCCCTAGCACCATCAGCAGCATGATCACCGGCCATAGCAGCAATGTGCCGACCTGCGGATCCTCGAGCCGGACGAAGCTGGTAGCGGGGTCCCATTTGTGGAAAGCGGTTTCCATGCCCTCGCTCAGCTGTTTGATCGGACCGATTGGCGGTGGCATCGTGGTATAGACCATCGCGCTGGGCAGGATACGGCGAGCATTGAACTGGCCGTAGCGGCTGAAGCCCTTGGCCCGGTCGCTGTCTGCAGTCTCACCGCCGAGATAGACCCAGCCATACTGCACTTCGCTGCCATCAAAGCTGCCATGCATCGCGCCCGGAGCGTTGAACCGCGCCATATTGCTGACAAGCAGCAGCACGCCGCACAAGCCCAGGATCGCCATTGCCGCGCCAGCCCTGATCCGCACCCTCGCGCTTCCCCGCCAGACGACGAAAGCAGCAATCATGCAGACCCCGGCATAGTAACCCACCGCCAGATGCGGCCGCGCATGAACCGTGAGCCCCGCAAAAATAGCCAGTGGCACCAAGGCCTTGGCCATATCCGCCCCGGCAAAAGCGCAGCGCGCCAGCAGCAGGACGATACCGCTGCCCAGCGCATAGGCCATGGCAACCGGCTCGCTGAAAATTGCGCCGTTGGACGCGAGCAGCCAGGCTGGTCCGGACATCCAGATGACCACCGCAATCACCATCCGCGCACTGTCTCGCGTCTTCTCGCATTCGACCGGCGATGCCGCCAACGCCAGCAAGAACGCCCTGTGACAGCAGATATTGCCGACCATCGCCCAGAACCATATCGATATGGGGGTTAGCCAACCGGTTGGAAATTCAACGAAAAGCGCGAATGGCAATCGCGTGATAAGCGGCCCCAGCCCGTGATATAGATAGCCGGTGCCGTCGGGCGCATAATGGCCTTCCAGCCGCAATTCGCGCAGCGGCAAATCGAAGCGACCTTCGAGCAAAGCGACGAAATGGAGGTCGTAGAGCCGTGTGCCCATGTAGATGCCGTCATAAGGCAGCCACAGATTCAGTGTCAGGGCGGCCATTGCCATGGCTCCCAGAAGCGCCACGACCAGCGAGGTTGGGTGCATTGCGGCCAAAGCCCGGAGCGGAGCGAATCTTGCACGATCGCCAGCAACGCCGCCTGCATCCGGACTACTTGCCGGCACTATCTCGCTCTGCAACGTCCCGGCTCCCCTTCTTAGGGCCTGAGCACAGACTGCAGGCGTCCGCTCCCAAGCGAGCTAATGGCCTACACATATATGGTTAACGCAAGGTACCCGCCGCCGGGTCAGATACCGCAGATTTCCCGGCCACGCGCCTCATCGAATCCCTTTTTGGCCGCCAATTCGAGGCAGAAGTCGCTCGTCCATTCATCGCCCGGGTCGAGGTTCATGAGCTTTGCGTGCATTGTCTTGTGAACTGTCACGACAAGTCCGACCAGCATCAGAACCGCCATGAGCGCCGCCACGATCGGTTGCATTCGCTGCCCATGCCTCAGCTTGCCCGCCAGACTTGCCAGGCCGAACACCGCCCCCAGCGCAACGATCGGCCACAGGTCGGTATGATAGCGCAGGGTGATAGTGGGATAGCTGAGCAGGAGCACTGAGGAGACGGTAATGCCTGCCAGTCCGGCCAACGCCGGCATCCGCCGCATGGAAGACGAAGCAAGCCCGATGAGCATGAGCACCATCCAGGCTGGCCAGAGATACAGGAGTCCGACTTTTGGCTCATGAATGCTCACGTAATCCGTCGGCGCGATCATCCGGCCATGGAGCCGCTCAATCGCTGCGATCCCCGAGTCCACGCCCAGCGAACTTGGCGGTGTCAGCGTGTAGATCATCGTATTGGCCGGTATTCTCGACAGGTTAAACCTGCCATGCTCCACGAAGGCCCTGGCGCGTGGGCCGTCCGAATCCTCCAGCCCCCAGAATACCGACGAATATTGCAGCTCGCTCTGCGCAAATGAGCCGTGCATGGTCGCGGCATTGCCAAACCGCAACTGGTTGGCGGCGAGCAGAATTCCGCCGAACAAGCCAAGGAGCGCGATTGCAATAACCGCTCTTTTCCAGCGCATCATGCCGCCGCGACGCACGAGCAGCAGGGCGATCAGGCACACTGCAAGATAGTAGCCAATAGCCAGATGCGGCCTTGCATGGACGGCGAGCCCTGCCAGCACAGCCAGCGGCACAATCGCGCGCTCGATGGTTATCCTGCCAAAGGAAGCCATCGCGATGAGCAAAACGAACCCACCACCAAGTGCATAGGCCATCGCGATCGGTTCATGATAGACCGCGCCTCCCGCAACGACGATCAATCCGGGAGAGGCGAACCAGACGGCAACCGCGAGCGAAGCAGAGGCCCGCCCGCTGATATTGCCTGCGCCCCCCGCTCCATGGGCCAGCCCCAGCCAGAAGGTCCGGTGAAAGCAGGTATTCCCGACGACTGCCCAGAACCAGATCGAGAATGGCGATATCCAGGTCGTCGGCATGTCGAAAAAGACGAGAAACGGTATGCGCGTCAGCAGCGGGCCCAGACCGTAATAGAGATAGCCGGTCCCATCGGGCGCGAAGTGGCCCTCATAGCGCAGATCCATCGCCGGCAGGTCAAAACCGCCTCTGACCAGGGCCTGAGCATAAAGATCGTAGAGCTGCCAGCCGATCGCGGGGTGCGGGCTGGAGAACAGCAAATCGGCCGAAATCGCGGCCATGACGCTCGCGCCGAGCATCGCGACAAGCGCCGCAATGGCTCGCGGCGAGAGAGATGCAGAGCTTGTCACGTCCGGTGCTCGAACTTGGCTACCGTCAAGCCAACCTACTTGCCCTGCCAATTTGGCTTGCGCTTTTCGGCAAAGGCCATGGCTCCCTCGCGGGCGTCCTCGGAGCCGAAGACATGCGCAATATAGGGTGTCTGCATCTCATTGATCTTGCCGTCCGGCCATAGCCAGCTATTGCGCACGATGCCCTTGGATGCCGCGATGGCCAGAGGTCCGTTCGCCGCAATCGTATTGGCCAGATCGCGCGCGCCCTCAATCGCCGGGCCGTCGGTGATACGGTTCACCAGTCCGAGATCATAGGCGCGGGGTGCCAGGATCGGATCTCCGGTTAAAGCAAGTTCCATCGCCAGTTGGCGCGGCAGCAAGCGCGGCAGGGCAACGACGCCTCCGCCAGCTGCAACCAGGCTGCGCTTGACTTCCGGAATACCGAATTTGGCATCCTTGTTGGCAACGATCAGGTCGCAGGCGAGCGCCAGTTCCATGCCGCCAGCCAGCGCATAGCCATCAACCGCGGCGATCACCGGCTTGGTCGGCGTCCATTCGGTAAGGCCGCCAAATCCTCGGTCGTCAGCAATCGGCATTTCTCCCTTGAGGAAGCCCTTGAGGTCCATTCCCGAACAGAATGTGCCCCCCGCGCCAGTCAGGATCGCGCAGCGCAATCCGCTTTCCGCCTCAAGGCGGTCCATCGCGGCAGAAATTCCCTCGGCAACCTGCTTGGTCATTGCATTTCGCTGATCGGGCCGGTTGATCGTTACTTCGAGGATGCCATCGGCTTCTCTGATCAGGATCTCATCGCTCATCGTCCAAAACTCCTTTTTCGTGCCCAAGCCGAATTGGCCTGCATCCCGGGCGCTGTCCAGCCGATACTTGCCTTGCTTACCGTCCTTGCTCTGCTAAGAGGTCGCCGAATTTCCACCCTGCAGCCAGCATCGTGATTCATGAATCGTGCCGCTAGCTGCAGATTTCGTTTGTCGCATCGCTTTGGCGGAAAACCGTTTCCCGCTTTTCCGCGCGATGCTCTTGGGGAGCATTTCAGGACTATGGCCAAAATCAAGGTAAAGAACCCCGTCGTCGAGATGGACGGCGACGAGATGACGCGGATCATCTGGCAATGGATTCGCGAGCGGCTGATCCTTCCCTATCTCGATATCGACCTCAAATATTACGATTTGAGCATCGAGAAGCGCGACGAAACCGACGATCAGATCACTATCGACAGCGCCAATGCGACCAAGGAATATGGCGTCGCGGTGAAATGCGCGACGATCACGCCAGACGAAGCGCGCGTCGAGGAATTCGGCCTCAAGCAGATGTGGCGGTCGCCAAACGGCACGATCCGCAACATCCTGGGCGGCGTCGTGTTCCGCGCGCCGATCGTGCTCGAAAACGTGCCCCGGCTGGTTCCGGGCTGGACCGATCCCATCGTGATCGGCCGTCATGCCTTTGGTGACCAGTATCGCGCGACTGATACGCTGATCCCGGGCCCGGGCAAGCTGCGCATGGTGTTCGACGGAGCGGACGGCAAATCGATCGATCTCGATGTCTATGACTTTGAGGCCCCTGGCATCGCGATGACGATGTACAACCTCGACCAGTCGATCATAGATTTTGCGCGTGCATCGATGAATTACGCACTCGACCTTGGATGGCCGCTCTACATGTCAACCAAGAACACCATCATGAAGCGCTATGACGGGCGCTTCAAGGACCTGTTCCAGGAGATCTTCGACACAGAATTCAAGGACCAGTTCGAAGCCAAGAACATCACCTATGAGCACCGCCTGATCGACGACATGGTTGCCGCCGCGATGAAGTGGAACGGCAAATATGTATGGGCCTGCAAGAACTATGACGGCGACGTCCAGTCCGACACCGTGGCACAGGGCTTTGGCTCGCTTGGACTGATGACTTCGGTGCTGATGGCGCCCGATGGCAAGACGATTGAGGCAGAGGCCGCGCATGGCACGGTCACCCGCCACTATCGCCAGCACCAGCAGGGCAAGGCAACTTCTACCAACCCGATCGCCTCGATCTTCGCCTGGACGCGCGGCCTGTCCTATCGCGGCCAGTTCGATGGCACGCCCGATGTCACACGCTTCGCTGAAACCCTGGAAAAGGTCTGCATCGACACCGTCGAAAGCGGCAATATGACCAAGGACTTGGCGCTGTTGATCGGTCCCGATCAGCCCTGGATGACCACCGAGCAATTCTTCGAGGCAATCCGCCAGAACCTTGAGACGGAAATGGCCAGCTGGCAGTAGGCCAATTCGCCTTTCAGGACTACGAGACGGCGGCCTGCTACAGGCCGCCGTTTTCGTTTTCACCGTTGCGCGTGACAAACCCGAGATCCATGCCATAGGAGCAATCCATGGCGGCTGAGCTTTCTTCCCCGATCCTGTCCGATGCCCTGGTTATTCTGGGGGCGGCGGGGATTGTAATTCCTGTATTCAGCCGCTTCCGCATCACGCCAATAATCGGCTTCATTCTCGTTGGCATGTTGGTCGGCCCCTATGGCCTGGGGCGGCTGGTATTTGACATTCCGTGGTTGGCCTATGTCACGATAACTGACCCGGACGGGCTCGATATCTTCGCCGAGCTGGGCATCATCCTGTTGCTGTTCTCAATCGGACTTGAACTGTCGTTCAACCGGTTATGGGCGATGCGCAAGCAGGTTTTCGGCCTGGGCTCTCTCGAAATGATCTTGATCGGCGCATCGCTGACTTTCATCCTCGCCGCGCTCGGCCAGCCGTTCGACGGAGCCATCGCGCTCGGACTGGCCCTGGCGTTGTCTTCGACCGCGCTTGTCCTGCGGATCACCAACGCCAATACTGCGGTCGGCAAGGCCGCGCTGTCGATGCTATTGTTCGAGGACATAGCGCTTGTCCCAATCATTTTCCTGCTCGGTGCGTTGGCTCCATTTGCCGGGGAAGACGCGGTCGGCAGCCTGGTCAACACGCTGCTATATGGCGCCCTCGTGATTCTCGCCTTGCTGGTATTTGGGCGCTCGTTGCTACCGCGCCTGTTCGCTCAGGCAGCCCGCACCAAAAGTCCGGAATTGTTCCTCGCCGCCAGCCTGCTGGTTATCCTTCTCGCCTCGCTGGCGACCGCCGCGGTCGGGCTTTCGCCGATCGTCGGTGCACTCATCGCCGGGCTACTGATCGCCGAGACCGAGTATTACAACGAGGTCGAGCACATCATCGAGCCGTTCAAGGGCCTGGCGCTGGGTATCTTCCTCATCACCATCGGCATGAGCATTGACTTGCGGGTCGTCTGGACAAATCTTGGGCCAATCCTGATCGCCACCGCTGGCGTGCTGATGCTCAAGGCGCTGGTTACCGCGCTCCTGCTCCGCCTGATGGGAGCCCGGCGGGGAACCGCTGCTGAAACCGGCATCCTGATGGCGAGCCCGTCGGAAACGACGCTGATCGTGCTAACTGCCGCGACATCGGCGCAACTTATCCAGCCGGGCACGGCACAATTCTGGCAGATCGTCACTGCCCTGGGCCTAACCATCACGCCAGTGCTTGCCCCACTCGGACGCCTATTGGGTCGCCGCGTCGACCGCGCCGCACCGCCGCCTCTACCCGACGAAGATGCCGGAGCGGGTCGCGCCATCATCGTCGGCTTCGGCCGGGTCGGCAGACTGGTCGCAGATATGCTGGGCAAGCACGACCTGCCTTATCTGGCGGTCGACAGCAACACGGATATCGTGCGTGAGAGCCGCCGCCAAGGCTATCAGGTGGTCTATGCCGATGCGACCAGGGTTGAGGCGCTGATGCGGCTGGGCGCGGATCAGGCAACCGCCGTGATTCTCACCATGGACGAGCCGGTCGGTGCGCACCGCATGGTCCGGAACCTGCGTGCGCAATGCCCGGAATTGCCGATCATCGCCCGCGCCCGCGACGAGAGCCACGCCGCCGAACTCTACAAGGACGGCGCCAGCCACGCCGTGCCCGAAGCGCTGGAGGCTTCGCTACAGCTGTCTGAAGCGGTGCTGGTCGATCTCGGCGTGGCGATGGGTCCGGTAATCGTTTCGATCCATGAGAAACGCGATGAAATGCGCGACCAGATCATGCATGAGGGCGAGCTGGAGCAGAAGCCGAACCTGAAGAGCGCAGGTCTGCAGGAGGGGTAAGGCAGTGAAAGTGGGGCATGACCACTTCCGGTCGATCTGGGTCGAGAGCGGTGAAGTCCGAATCATCGACCAGACTCAACTGCCCCATAAACTTGTCATCAAGTCCCTGGAGACACTAGATGAAGCGGCAGCGGCGATCCGCGATATGTGGGTTCGCGGCGCGCCGCTGATCGGAGCGACCGCTGCCTATGGCGTGGCAATCGCGATGCGCAGCGATCCTTCCGACGTTGGGCTAAACCGCGCTCGTGACGTGCTGACCGCGACCCGTCCGACCGCGGTGAACCTGCGCTGGGCGCTACAAGAAATGGTCCCCCAACTCGCCACCTTTGAGCCACCAGATCGCTACGAACGCGCCATGAAGCGCGCCGGCGAAATCTCCGAACAGGATGTCGCGACCAATTCCGCCATCGGCGATCACGGGTTGGAGCTGATCCGCGCCCTTGCCGAGCGCAAGCCAGGCCCGGTTAACATCCTCACCCATTGCAACGCCGGCTGGCTCGCCACGGTCGATTGGGGCACCGCCACCGCGCCGATCTACAAGGCCCACCACGCCGGAATTCCCGTCCATGTCTGGATCGATGAAACGCGTCCGCGCAACCAAGGCGCGCATCTCACTGCCTGGGAAATGGCCAGCCACGGCATCCCCCATGCGCTGATCGTCGATAATGCCGGCGGGCATCTGATGCAGCATGGCGAGGTCGACCTGGTGATCACCGGTACCGACCGCACCACGGCAACCGGCGATGTCTGCAACAAGATTGGCACATACCTCAAAGCCCTCGCCGCCCATGACAATGGCGTGCCGTTCTATGTCGCCCTGCCATCCCCGACAATCGACTGGCAGGCCCGCGACGGTGTCTCCGAAATCCCCATTGAAAACCGTTCAGGCGACGAAGTGTCTTTCGTCCAGGGCAAGTTCGCGGACGGCTCGGTCGGCCAGCTCAGAATCAGCCCGGAAAACACGCCCACGCACAACCCGGCCTTCGACGTGACGCCGGCAAGGCTGGTTACCGGCCTCATCACCGAGCGCGGCATCGCGTCCGCCAGCGCCGAGGGCCTCGCCGCGCTGTTTCCGGAGATGGCCGCATCGTGAGCCAGGCCGAACAACAGCTTCGCGTCGAGCTTGCCGCTTGCACCCGCGAACTGAACGCAAGTGGCCTCAATCACGGCACTTCGGGCAATCTCTCGGCGCGCTGCGGCGATGCGATGCTGATCACGCCGTCCGGTGTGCCCTCCAGGCAGCTAGAACCGGAGATGCTGCCCCTGATACCGTTGGCGGACGAGAATGCCAGCTGGCAAGCCCCGCTCAAGCCCTCGTCAGAATGGCGCTTCCACCGCAACCTGCTGCACGCCCGGCCCGAATTCAACGCCGTAGTCCACACCCATTCGCCCTTCGCCACGGTGCTATCCATCGCCCGCAAACCGATTCCATCAGTTCACTACATGATGGCAGCATTCGGCGGATACGAAATCCGCTGCGCCGATTACGGTTGATATGGCACCGCCGAACTATCCGCCGCCGTCCTAGCCGCGATGGAGGGGCAAGCAGGCTGCCTGATGGCCAATCACGGCATGCTTGTAGGCGGCCCCAACCTATCACGCGCATGCTGGCTGGCCCACGACCTCGATGCGCTGGCTCACCAATATTACCACGTGTTGCAGATCGGCGGCGGGCATGTGCTGAATGATGCAGAGCTGGAGGAGACGGCAAAGGGTATTTCCAGCTACGGGCCGCGGGGAGCATGAGTGCCGCCAATCGAGGAGAAAAACCGGGATTATAGCAGTAATCTTGGCGCGGGTAACAATCAAGGCATGCGCAATTTGCCGTGATCCGGCGAACGTCCGAAATTACCTCCGCCGGATCATCGGTCTTATCCATCCGCCGCAAGCGCAGCATCCAGATCCAGGCCCAGCGCCTTGGCCACGCCCGCGGCGTATTCAGGATGCGCGCCATGGCAGTTACGAATGTGGCGCTGCTTGATGAAATCTGGCGCATCGCCCATCCCGCGGCCGGTGTTGTCGAACAGCGTTTGACGCTGATCCCCGGTCATCAACAGGAACAGAGCGCGTGTCTGACTGAAATAGTCGTCGTCATCCTCGCGGTAGTTCCAGAAATCGGCATCGCCGGTGATCTTGAGCGGCGGCTCGCGATAGTCTGGCTGTTCCTGCCACTGGTCGAAGCTATTCGGCTCGTAGTGCAGCAACCCGCCATAATTGCCATCCACGCGTCCGGCGCCATCGCGATGGTTCGAGAACACCGGGCAGCGCGCAGCGTTAACCGGGATTTGATGGTAATTCACGCCGAGCCGGTAGCGCTGCGCATCGGCATAGTTGAACAGCCTGGCTTGCAGCATCTTGTCCGGTGAAACCCCGATTCCGGGCACCAGGTTGCTGGGAGCGAAGGCGGACTGCTCCACGTCCATGTGGAAATTCTCAGGGTTCCGGTTCAGCTCGAATTCTCCGACTTCGACTAGCGGATAGTCAGTCTTGGGCCATACCTTGGTGAGGTCGAACGGGTGGTAAGGCACTTTTTCGGCATCTTCCTCCGGCATGATCTGCACGAACATCTTCCATTTCGGGAAATCGCCGCGCTCGATCGCATCGTAGAGGTCGCGCTGATGGCTTTCGCGATCCTCACCAACCAACTCGACCGCCTCGGCGTCGCTGAGGTTCTCGATGCCTTGCTGGGTGATGAAATGGAACTTCACCCAGAAGCGCTCGTTCTCGCGATTGATGAAGCTGTAGGTGTGGGAACCGAAGCCGTGCATGTGGCGATAGCTCTTGGGAATCCCGCGATCGCTCATCACGATCGTAACCTGGTGCAAAGCTTCGGGCAGCAGCGTCCAGAAATCCCAATTGTGACTTGCGCTGCGCAGGTTGGTTTTCGGATCGCGCTTCACCGCCTTGTTGAGATCAGGAAACTTGCGGGGATCGCGCAGGAAGAAGACAGGCGTGTTGTTGCCCACCATGTCCCAATTGCCTTCCTCGGTGTAGAACTTCAGCGCGAAGCCGCGAATGTCACGCTCTGCATCCGCGGCGCCGCGTTCGCCAGCAACCGTGGTGAAGCGAGCGAACATCTCGGTCTTCTTCCCGGGTTCTGCGAACATGCTGGCGCGGGTGTAGGGCGTGATGTCGTTGGTCACGGTGAACGTGCCAAAAGCGCCCGAGCCCTTGGCATGCATGCGGCGCTCGGGAATGACTTCGCGAACAAAGTTGGCGAGCTTCTCGTTGAGCCATACGTCCTGCGCCAAGAGCGGCCCTCGCGGTCCTGCGGTCAGACTGTTCTGGTTTTCCGGCACCGGCGCGCCGAAGGCAGTGGTCAGGTGGGAAACGGGGCATTTGCCCATGCGCTTGTCGATATCATTCATATTCTTGCTCCTCATTCTCTATTGATAAGCGATGGATACCCGGCTTCATTTGAGAGATAAAATAGATTAATGAGGATAAAAAAATCGCTTTATACGATTAATGGATTAGCAAGGACTGGAGCCTGCAATTGCGATCAGTTGCGAATGACCGCCTGCTATCAGTGGTTCGCGCATCCGTCGGCTCTGATGCGGCTCAGCGACGATCGATCTTTCCTACTGGAAAGGGCCAACCGACATCCTGCCATTCAACCCACTTGAACTAGAAGATAATTCAACGGAAATCCCGGCTGAAGGGCATCGCCATTACCAGCTTCAGGCCGCGCTGCCGCTCGCCTCTGCCATGCGCATCCAGGCGAGCGATCTGAGGCGCGCGCCGCCGTCGACCTCGATTGACAGCCCGTTGAGATAGGCAGCCGCAGGCGAAAGCAGGAACATGGCGGCGTTGGCGACGTCTTCGGGGAGACCGACACGGCCCATTGGGTTGACGTCCCACTCGGTGCCACCAGTTGCCTCGACGAATTCGGACGTGCGCGGGGTGACGATCCAGTCGGGCAGCACGGCGTTGGCGCGCAGCCCCCCTTGGCGCATCCCGGCGACCGAGCGCATGTAGCCATCGATCGCGGATTTGGCGACCGAGTACCACTGCACACCGGCGCCGTAGCGCGGGCCTTGCACCGAGGAGAGATAGACTGCGGACGCAACGCCCGCTGGCCCGCTCGCGATCCATGCCTCGGTTGGCATGCGCATGCAGGAAATCGACTGGCTCAGCCCCTCATCGAAATCGGCGATCTTGAAGCTGGGCGGCCCGGCAACGGCGGCAAGGCAGTGAACCGGGCCGAGATCGGCGCAGGTTTGCGCCATCGCTGCTTCGACCTGGGAGCGATCCGATACGTCGAGGCCATAGGCGCGGGCTGTGCCACCCTCGCCCGCAATCGCCTCAGCAGTTGCCCGTGCGCCGTCCTCGGTCAGGTCCCAGGCGGCGACGGCCAGGCCCTGGCGGGCGGCCAGCTTCGCCAGCGCCTCGCCAATGCCGCTCGCGGCTCCGGTGACGATGATTGTCGTATCCTTGGGAAATCCCAGAAATGTGTCCACGTCGTCCCCCTTTAATCTGCGCTGGAACTCCTATGCCCAGCCTGTAAACAGCGCAACAGGGAGACGAAGCAATGCAAGTGATCACGCCCGCGATTGAGCTGGCGCTCGACGCCAGGAACCACCTGGGCGAAACACCGGCATGGTGCGTCGCCGAGCAGGCGCTCTACTGGGTCAATTGCGAGCAGGAGCCGGAACTGCTGCGCTGGTATCCTGCTTCGGGCGAGGTGAAACGCTGGCCGATGCCGGAGCGGATTGGCGGCTTTGCATTCAAACAGGACGGCGGCTTGCTGGTCGTGCTGGCGCGTGGGCTGCATGATTTTGACCCGGCGAGCGGCAGCCTAACGCTACGCGTGGCCTCACCGCTGCCCGAGGGCGTGTCGTTGCATGAAAGCGGAGTCGATCCGACCGGGCGGTTCTGGGTCGGCGCGATCAATGAGGCGGTTGGGCCAGATAATTCTGCACCGGGCGGCGGCGAACTGTTCCACCTTTGTGGCGACAGGCTGGTTTCGGTGATGGACGGGATCAGCTGCGCCAATGGACTGGCGTTCTCACCCGATGGCAAGGCACTGTATTTTTCGGATTCGCTGACGCGGCGGCTCGATAGGTGGGAACTCGATCCGGCGACGGGCGCTATCAGCAATTGCAAGGTGATCGCGGAATTGGCGGACGATGAGGGCGTGATCGATGGCTCAGCGGTTGATAGCGAAGGCGGCTATTGGGCGACTTTGGTGTTCGCCGGGATGCTCCGCCGCTACCTGCCGGACGGCACGCCGGACATCACCGTGAAGCTGCCTTTCATGAACCCGACCAAACTCGCATTTGGCGGTGCCGATCTCGACACCGCCTACATCACGACGATGAGCGAATATGATGCCGGAAACGGCGAGCCGGGCCGCGATGGCGGGGTGTTTGCCTTCAAGCCGGGCGTAACCGGGCTACCCGAACCGCTTGTGACCTAACGCTTCTCGTAAGTGATCGGCATCGATTCGATGGTACGGGTGGCGACTGTCTTGAGGTAGGTCAGGTCCTCCTCGGGGATCGCCAGCTTGATGTTCTTCATCTGCCGAGCGATCTCTCGGGCCGCGACTTTGACTTCCATCCGCGCCAACGCAAGGCCGATGCAGCGATGCGGACCGCCTCCAAAGGCAACATGACGACCCAGATTAGGGCGCGTCGGATCGAATTCACGCGGCTCGGGGAAATAAGTCTCATCATCATTGCCCGAGGCATAGACCAGCAGCATATGCGCGCCTTCGGGAATGGTCGTGCCGTTGACTTTCACGTCCCGAGTGGCGGCACGAGACAGCGCGCGGACCGGCGGTTCATTGCGCAGATGCTCTTCAACGAAGCGATTGAGCATGCGCTCTTCCTGAACGCTTTCTTGCAACAGCTCTGCCATGCCGGGCTTGGTGGTGAGGACATAGAACAGATTGCCGATCGCCGTGGCGGTGGTGTCATTGCCGGCGATCAGCGTGGCGCGAACCAGCGAGACCGCTTCCTCGAATGTCAGCTTCTCCTTGGTGCCGTCCTCATTGGTGACTTCGGCATGGACAAGATCGGAAATCATGTCTTCGCGCGGATCCTGCTCACGCTCTTTCATCTTGCCAATGAGATAAAGCTGCAGCTCGCTCATCAGCTTGGCATTCTCGATCATCGTGTCGCGGTTTTGCATCGCGCTAATCTGCGCGGTGACAGCACCGGACCACTTCGAAATTTCGTCTTCCATGCCCTGGTCAAGACCAAGCTGCTCAACAATGATGCGGATCGTCAAGGGAACCGCGATGTCCTTGACCGCGTCGCATTTGCCATCGCCGCGCTCAATCACTTCGGAAATCAGATTGCTGACGACTTCGGTAATGCGCGGTTCAAGGTCCTTGACGCGATGTGCGGTAAAGGCGTTTTCCATCAGCTTGCGAATGCGCGTGTGATAGGGCGGGTCGGACATGATCGCGTCGGGGAAATAGCCGCCGCCATGCTCACGCAAATAGCCGCGAAACTCGTCCTGCAGCCCTCGCGCCTGGAAATCGTGATAGCCGTGATGGACAGAGAAGGTGTGGGGATCGGCCTGTACGTCCCAGATATCCTCGTGACGGGTAATCAGCCAGGAGCCGAGCTTCTCGTCATAATGGACCGGGTCTCCATGGCGCATGGCACGGAAATATTCGCGCGGTTGTGCCTGGATGCCGAAATCGGTGAGCGAGCCTTCCTTGAGGACTTTCTCTTCGTCCGATGTCAGCGCTACTCGCTCGGAAACCTTTGCTTCCATCTCTTCAGTTGTCTGGGTAGCCATAAGCCTGTCCTGTATCCTGTCCGGTGTCCGATCACGGCATAGAGGCCCGAATGACCATCCGGACCAGTGCCGAAACTTCTACTCGCACCCATGCTGGCAAGGCCATGCCCGCCCTCGAATGCTTGCTTGCCCGTGCCGGAAATAGTCCGGCGCAACCGCTTCGCTTCGGTCAGTAGCTCGACGCAGGTGCGACCACCACTTCGATACCGTCAAGCTCCGACTTCATCTTGATCTGGCAGCCAAGGCGGCTGGTATCCTGCATGACGTCTGCCACCATGTCGAGCATCGCATATTCGATCTCGTCGGGCGCACCGACCTTGTCCCACCAGGACTGGTCGACATAAACGTGGCACGTCGCACAAGCGCAACCGCCTCCGCAATCACCCATGATCCCGGAAACACCGTTCTGCTTGCCGAGTTCCATCAGGCTCGTGCCTTCTTCGACACTATCGAAACTGTGAACGACGCCCTGCGTGTCGGTCATCTTGACTGTGAGATTGCCCATGCTTCGCTGAATCCTCTAACGTCTTGTCTTGCGGAATTTCCCCTCCAATGCCGCAGGTCGCAGCTGATTGCAAAGTCCGAATGCCCGGACATGAATTGACCAGTGTGGCAAAAAGGCGAATTCTGGCGCGAAGCCGTCAGGGAAAACCGTCTCTGCGCAGCCAGTCATTTGGTTTTCAGCGCATATTGGCTATCTTGCATCCTTCGGCTGTGGCCTTACAGCCCGATTCCCTGAAACGGGCAGAATATCGAGGAGAGACCCCTTGGGCAGGACATTGATCCGTAACGCCACGATCTTCACGGCAACCGGCGAGGATGCCTTCACCGGTGACTTGTTGGTTGACGGCAATGCCATCGCGGCGGTCACCCCTTCCGGCAAGGCCAGCCAAGCCGGCGCTGATACGACTATCGACGGCGCGGGCCTGTTCTGCATGCCGGGCATGGTCGAGGGCCACGCTCACCTCTCATTTGAAGGTGTGACGGCGACAGAAGACCTCATCACGCCCTCGCCCGAAACCCAGGCGTTTACCACCGCGCGAGGCGCAAAGGCCTTGCTCGAGGCGGGCTTCACCAGCGCCTACGGCGCCTCTGAAGCCAAGCTCAAGCTGGGCGTTGCCGTGCGAGACGAGGTCAATGCAGGACGGCTACCCGGCCCGCGCATTCGTGCCGGAGGGCTCGAGATCAGCGTTACCGGCGCGATGGGCGACGAAAGCTCGCTGCACAATCCGCGCATCGGCCCCTCGACACTGATCGATGGACCGGAGGAAATGCGCAAGGCCGTGCGGCTGCACTGCCGCGAAGGGATCGACAACATCAAGCTCGATGTCTCGGGCGATCCGTTCTACCCCGGCACCCTGGGCCACACCACGCCGATGTCCTTCGAAGAGGTCAAGATGGCCGCGGACACCGCCCATGCCTATGGCCGCAAGATCAACGCTCACACGCGATCGATCGACGGTTCAAAATATTGCGTGCGCGCCGGCGTCGACGGATTGTTCCATTGCGAATATTCCGACGAGGAACTGCTGGATATGATGGAAGAGGCCAAGGACCGCATCTTCATCGTGCCAACCATCGGCCTGTTCCACGACATGGCGACCGGACCGGCTTCGGATTACGGGATTACGCCCGAAGTCGCCGGTTTCATGGGCATCCCCGCGCTGATGGAAGAATCGGTCAAGACCCACACCGAGCTCAGGAAACGCGGCGTGCGTCTCTTGATCGGGGGGGATTATGGCTTTGCCTGGAGCCCGCAGGGCACGCAGGGCAAGGATATCGCCCATTTCATGAATTATTACGGCTATAGCGCCGCTGAAGCGCTGATCTGCGCGACTCGCAACGGCGGGCTCGCGATGAGCGATGCCGGCGATCTGGGCACGCTTGAGCAAGGAAAACTTGCCGACTTGATCCTCGTCAATGGCGATGTACTGGCCGACGTTAGCTTGCTCGACGGACCGGACAACATCGCAATGGTGATGAAGGATGGCGTAATCCAGACCATTTCACCGGCACTTCAAGCGCAATTGGGTTCGCCCGCGCTTGAAGCCGCAGAATAGAAACAGGCAGGAGCTGAAATCATGAATGTCGAATCTGGCAAACTCAAGGCTGGCCAAGCGAGGCACCCCGCTGAGTCAACGCAAGACATCATCGCCCGCGACAAGGTCAAGGCACCCGGCTGGGTCGCCAGCGAATCCTACGAATATATGGGCAGTGAGGATATCGACACGGCGCGCTACCTCTCCTCCGAATATCAGGACGAAGAATTCAAGCGGATGTGGACCCGCACCTGGCAGTTTGCCTGCCGTGAAGAGCATATCCCCGAAGTCGGCGACTATTATGTGTACGATATCGGAAAATATTCCTTCATCGTCACCCGCGTCGGAGAGAATGATATCCGCGCCTATTTCAACGCCTGCCTGCATCGCGGCACCAAGCTGCGCGCATCGGGCACCGAAGGCAGCGCCAGCGAATTCAAATGCGTATTCCACGGCTGGAGCTGGAATATCGACGGCACCAACAAGGAGCAGGTCTGCCCCTGGGATTTCCCGCACGCCAATCCCGAAGATCTCAAGCTTCCCGAAGCCCGCGTCGAACTGCTGGGCGGGTTCGTCTGGATCAACATGGATCCCGAAGCCCCGACCCTGCGCGAATATCTCGGACCCGAAGCCCTCGCCCATATCGAGGCGTGGAAGCTGGAAGACCGTCACATCGTCTGCCACGTTTCAAAGCCGATCCCGGCGAACTGGAAGCTTAACATGGAGGCCTTCATGGAGGCCTATCATGTGCCCGAAACGCATCCGCAGGTCTCTCCGACCAATGCCGACGTCAATTCACAATATGACATCTATGGCGAGCATATGGATCGCTTCATCTCGTCGCTCGGCGTGGTCAGCCCGGTCCATACCGGCAAATACACCGAGCAGGACGTGCTGGACATGTTCACCGTCGGTGACAGCTCGATCGTTACCGAAAAGCCCGAAGTGCCGGACGGCGCGACAGCGCGGCAGATGATGGCCGATATGTTCCGCGAGAATTTCGAGAAGGCGGCCAAGACCGATCTTTCGCATATCTCCGATTCGGAAATCCTCGACTGCTTCAGCTACACGGTGTTCCCGAACACCTTCCTGTTTCCAGGCATCTCGCTGCCGATGGTCTATCGTTTCCGGCCCAACCCGAATGACCACCGGGAAAGCCTGTATGAGGTGATGTTCCTGCATCCCAACCCGCAGGATGGTTCATCCTATGAAACATCCGAAGTGGTGCACCTCACTGCCGATCAGTCCTTCAAGGAAGCAGAAGGCATGGACGAGGGATTTGGCGGTATTCTCGATCAGGACACCGACAATCTGTTCCTCCAGCAGCAGGGGCTGGAAGCATCTGCCAAGGGCGGAATGACGCTGGGCGATTATCAGGAAATACGCGTCCGCCACTTCAACGCGGCGGTCGACAAATATATGGCGATGGAGCCGAAGCTGCCGAATTGGAAAGAGCTTCAGCGCAAGTAATCGAAAAAATCGCGGGCGCACCCCTAGCGGACGCGCCCGTTTTGCTGCAATTGATGAAGATGTGGCCGCGGGGCATGCGGCCTGATTTGGGAGAGAATGCATGCGAGCAACGCTTCGCCGTCCGCCGCCGGAAGAACTGGTCCTCTACGAAAAGGACCCCGAAACCAAGATCGCCACGATCACGCTCAATCGGCCGGATGCGCTCAATGCGCCAACAATCGCAGGGCGTCTGCGTTTCGCCGATCTCGTTCACCGCGCAAATATCGATGATGATGTCAAAGTCCTCGTCATTCGTGGTGAAGGCAAGCACCTGGGTTCGGGCGCTGACCTTGAAGAGCAGGACGGCATGCTCAATCCGCAGCCTGGCACCTCACTGCTGCACGAATTCCAGATCGAGGAAGATGGTTCGGTCAAATACCCGCCGGCCGGCTCCTACCGCTTCCTGGCCAGCATAACCAATCTCTACGCCAATTCTGACTATGGCTGCCGCAGCCTGCAGGACTTCAAGAAGATCTCGATTCTTGAGTGCAAGGGCTATGTCTATGGCTGGCATTTCTATCTGGCCGGCGATGCCGACATCGTCGTCACTTCCGACGATGCGCTGTTCGGCCATGCCGCCTTCCGCTACGTCGGCTGGGGACCGCGGATGTGGACCTGGGCCGAGATGATGGGCCCGCGCATGTTTTCCGAAATGCTGTTTACCGGTCGTCCGTTCACAGCGGACGAAATGCACAACTGCAATTTCGTCAACAGCGTCGTGCCGCGCGAAGAGCTTGAGGCCGAGACCGCAAAATATGCCCTCGCTTGTTCGCGCACCCGGCCCACCGACACGGTCGTCGTCCAGAAAACCTTCCTGGAACTCTACAAGCAATATCGCGGCGAATATTTCGGCAGCGTGCTGACTGGCTTCGTCGAAGGCATGAAACCGCTGATGACCGACGATCCAGGCAGCGAAGCCTCGGGACTTGGCGACGATGTGATGGAAAAGGGCCTCGCCAACTCGGTGAAGGACAACGACCAGCAGTTCCCCGCCGACTGGCGCCTGAGCTATCGCGGCCGCAGTCAGCCGTAGGAAGAATAGGCGGCCGATGCAGTATAGACAGCTCGGTTCGACTGGCCTGATCGTTTCGCGACTTGCCCTGGGTGGATCGACCTTTACCCAGGGCGACAAGTCTCTTGGTGCGTTCTACAAGGTCGGGCCCGAGCTTGCAGCGGAACTGGTCGGCAAGGCGCTCGATGCCGGAGTCAATTACTTCGACACCGCCGATGTCTATGCCAGCGGCCAATCCGAGGAAATGCTCGGCGAGATTCTGAAGCCGCATCGCGACAGAGTCGTAATCTCGACCAAAGTCGGCAATCGCGGGGCAGGCAACCGCGAAGTGCTGCATTCGGGCCTTTCGCGAAGGCATATCATCTGGTCAGTCGATCAAAGCCTGAAACGGCTGGGGACCGACTGGATTGATTTTCTCAATGTCCACCGGACCGATCCCTACACCCCGATCGAAGAACAGCTAGACGCGCTCGACGCTGTCGTGCGGTCAGGCAAGGTACGCTATGTCGGCTTTTCCAACTGGCCGGCCTGGCTCGCAGCAACCGCGCTGCAGATGCAGCAGGCCAATGGCTGGGCGCGCTTCACCCACGGGCAGATGTATTATTCACTGCTTGGCCGCGATGTTGAACGCGATACCGTCGCGATGATGGATCATTACGGTCTCGGCATGTCGATCTGGAGCCCGCTCGCCTTCGGATTCCTCGCCGGCAAATATACCCGCGAAGATATGAAGCAGGACGAGAATCGATTTTCGAACACAGACTGGCTCAATTTCGACAAGGACAAGGCTTTTGCGCTGCTGCCGGTGATGAAGGATATTGCAGGTGAGGCGGGCTGCTCGATGGCGCAATTGGCCGTCGCCTGGCTGCTGACCCGCGACAAGGTCGATAGTGTGATCCTCGGTGCCACCAAAACTCACCAGCTTGAGGACAATCTCGGCGCGGTTGACGTGGAACTAGACGCAGAGCAGCTTGCAAGGCTCGACGACGCCACCACCAATGCCCCGCTTTATCCCAGCTCGGACTGGGTCGAGCTTGATGGGTTGGTACGCAAGCGGCTGGGAGCCCAAGCCAAATGTCCGCGCTAGCAGGACTGACCATAGTCGAAATCGCTGGCCGGCCCGCAGGTGAATACACCGGCAAGCTGCTCGCTGATTTTGGTGCCGAGGTAATCAAGGTCGAGCCGCCGGAGGGATCGCCAACACGGCAGATGGGACCTTTTAAAAATGGTGTGAGCGCGCTGTTCGAATTCTTCAACACCAACAAAAAATCTGTAGTTCTTGATCTTGAAAACAAAGCAGATTGTGTAACACTAGACCGCCTACTCGCCCGCGCGAATGGTCTGATCGATGACCATGATGAAGTCTGGGGCAAGTCGCATGGGTTGACGTCCGGCGAGGTTGCCACTGCCCATCCCCATCTCGTCCACCTGGCCGTAACGCCATTCGGTCAGGGCGCACCAGCGGAATGGCAAAAGGCGGAGCCGATCAATGTTATCAACGCCAGCGGCTGGGCCTATCATTCGCCCAGCGAAACGCCCGACGACAAGCCGCCCTTGAAAGGCCCGGGGCGGTTCCTCGCGGATTACGAAGCAGGGGTCGATTCGGCGCTGGCGCTGCTCGCCTCACTCCACCGGCAACGGCAAACGGGTAAAGGCCAGTTCATCGATATCTCCGCGGATGAGGTCCTGCTCAACCGCATCGATTGCGTGCTTGACCGCATGCTGGCCGGCGAAGCTGAGCCAGGCCTGGAACGCACCGCATACGACATGGGCGGGCCGATGACGGCCTTCGCCTGCAAGGATGGCCATGTCTACTTGTTCATGACGACCCAGGTGCATTGGCTTGAGCTGCGCGCCCTTATGGGCGACCCGGACTGGGCGAAGGAATTTCGCGACGATTGGCTCGAATTCGACTGCACTCCCGAAAATGTGAGGAAATTCCGCACCGGATTCCGCCCGTGGATTGCCAAGCAGGTCAAAATCCCGATCACCGAAGCAGCACAAAAGGCAGGGGTCGCCATGGTCTCGATCAACACGGCCGCCGAACTACCCCGCAACGAGCAGTTCATCGCTCGTGGCTTCTTCCAGGAGGTGGAACATCCAGCCTTCGGAAAAGTTGCCTATCCCACCGTGCCCTACAAGCTGAGCAAGACCCCGGTCCGTATCACCAGCCCTGCCCCCGCTTTGGGTGCAGATAGTGGCGCAGTGGTGGACGAGTGATGGCTGCCTCGTCCCCCCGACACACAAGCTGCGGCGGCCCGCTTTCGGGCGTGCGCGTGCTGGAAATCACCAAGGTCTGGGCCGGTCCCTATGCCGGAAAGATGCTCGCTCATCTCGGCGCCGAAGTAATCAAGGTCGAAAGCGCGACCAATCTTGATGAAATGCGCGCTTACGGCGGCGTCGATATCGATTCAGCGCCCTATTTCCTTTCGATCAATCAAGAGATCAACTCTGTCCAGGTCAATATGAAGACCGAGGAGGGACTTGCTCTCGTCAAGCAGATGGTCGCTGAGTCGGACATCGTCATCGACAATATCCGACCCGGCGCGATGGAGCGCTCAAAGCTGGGCTACGATGACCTCAAACAGGTCAAGCCCGACATCATCCAGTGCTCAATCAAGATGTGGGGCAATGACGGTCCGCTGGGCTATCAAACCGGCTATGCACCTTGTTTTGCAGCGCTTTCCGGCCTGTTCAACCTAGTCGGCCATCACGGCGAAACCCCAATGGGCATGAATATGCGCCACGGCGATTCCACCGCCGGCACCTGCGCCGCTCTGGCCTGCCTTGCCGCCCTGCACCACCGTGAGCGCACCGGCGAAGGCCAGTTCATCGACTTTTCGGCAGTCGAAGCCTTGAGCAGCATGGTGGGCGACAGCCTGTTCGCCTACTCAGTCACCGGCGAGGTCCCGCAATCTGACGAGAATTATCATCCCGAAATGGCCCCGCATGGCGCTTATCCCTGCACGGGGGTCGACTGGATCAGCATCGCAGCGCCGGGTGAGGCGGAGTGGCAGGCCTTGTGCGAAGTCCTTGATGCCGGCGAGTTGGCGCAGGACGCGCGATTTGCCTCGCTCGCTTTGCGCGTCGAAAACTGCCGCGTGCTCGACGAGGCCGTGGGAGAGCTGACGGGCGGTCACGATGCCTTCGATCTTGCTGACCGACTGCGCAAGGTCGGCGTTCCTGCTTTCAAGTCTATGAATTCTATCGACCTTTGTGCCGATGAGTTCCTCTGGGGACGGCAGGGTTTCCGTCTGGTCAGCGACCACAGGAATGGCTCGCGCCCGATCATCGGTCCATCCTGGCGGATCAGCCCCGATGGCCCCGATGTCCAGCGCGGCGCGCCGCTACTCGGCGAGCACAATGAATTTGTCTATCGTGAGATACTGGGTCTGGACCAGGACCGGTTTGATGATCTCGTTGCGCGCAAGGTCATCGACTAAGGCGGTCGCGCCCGGACACCACACCAAGCAGGAACGGCAATGAAACTGACATTCGGGATTCCGAACATGTGCCAGGCGAAGGCGATTTTCTCCCCCTGGGAGGAGAAAGTCACCGGAGCCGAGCAGACCAAGTTCGCCAAATGGGCGGAAAAGCTCGGCTATGAGATGATCTGCGTGCCCGAACACCACATCATCCCAAGCGCGCATGTCGAGCTGTCCGGCCCGCATTATTTCAACGCCTATGTCGGCATGGCTCATTTCGCTGGAGCCACCGAGACCATTCGCGTGAACAGCTGCATCGCCATTCTGCCGACCCAAAATCCAATCATCACCGCCAAGGCGCTCTCGACGATGGACTGGCTTTCAAGCGGGCGCGTCACAGTAACCTTCGCGGTCGGCTGGCTTGAAGAGGAGTTCGATCTGCTCGGGGTGGATTTCAACAAGCGCGGCGCGATGAGCGAGGAATATACTCAAGCGATCATCGAATTGTGGACCAAGGAAAAACCTGAATTTGAGGGTAAATATGTTTCCTTCAAAGATGTCGCGTTTGAGCCCAAGCCGGTCCAGAAACCTCACATCCCGATCTGGTTCGGCGGCGACGTCGATGCGGTTCTGAAGCGCACCGCACGTTATGCCAGTGGTTGGTGGCCGTTCCTGACCAGGCCCGACCAGATCGCCATGCCGTGTGCGTCCCTAGATACCGGCCACAGCAGGCGCGATTTCCTCCGCGACCCATTGGGTGTGGTCGTAATATTGCTGGATCTCGGTGATTTCCGGCGTCGGAACACCGCTCCAGTTCACCCCTTGCTCTGCCAGCCAGCCAAGCTGGTCGATCAATTCCTGTTTGGTCGCGTTGCCCTTCGCCATCGCTTCGTCGAGCACGACATGGCCTTCGCCGATCTTGCCGGTCGACATGCCGTAAAACACATCTTCCAACTTGCCACTGTAGTCGGGCTGGGACTTGATGAAATCGATACGGCTGGCGATCTGGTCGGGCCTGGTCAGGAACGGC
>JAQWKP010000207.1 GCA_029247785.1 Novosphingobium sp. | reverse complement strand
GCCGACCGGGCGCGTTGAGGCGGCTTGAGGCGAGAAGCTCCATGTCGGAAATAGAAGAAATAAGACAGCGGCGGTCTGCGGAGGATAGTTCGCAGACCGCTGCCGCGCTTGACGCCAAGATCGTCCGCAACCTCAACGGTCAGAAGATGGGCCGCAAGGGAAGGATAACGCGCGAGCGCATCCTTGCGGCAACGATCGAGCTGCTGGAAGGCGATACCGAAGAGGCGCTCACCCTGAGCGCGGTGGCGCGTGGCGCCTCGCTCGGGCTGACTTCGCTCTACAATTATTTCTCCGATCTCACCGAGCTTCTGCTCGCGGTGCTCGAACCGGTAATGGACACGTCCGAAGAGGCCTATCTCGCGAAATTGCGTGAATTCTGGCCCGATGAGGAGCTCGCGGAACGTTGTTTTGACTTCGTTTCGGCCTATCATCGCTTTTGGGCGCATCACGCGCGACTGCTCCACCTGCGCAATTCGATGGCTGACCAGCATGACGAGCGGATGATCCTGCATCGCATCGAATCAACTCGTCCGGTGATCGCCCTGCTCGTGGGGCAGATGGAAGGCCCGGTCGCTGATCGGCCAACGCCAGACTCGGCCATGGCGACCATGGTGATGACTGGAATCGAGCGTGCAATCACGATTGCCACCGACCAGTTCCTGCCCAAGCTGATCGGAACCCCATTCGGGGGTAATGAGGAGCGCTTCCTGATGCCCGGCGCGCGGCTGATGGAAATGGCGATACGCGACAAGCGAGAGCAGGCGGCTTCCTGACCCGCGGGCGGCTTCAGCCTTTGCCGCCGATGCCCTTGATATATTCCTCGACCCCTTCGAGATAGCCGGGGTTGAGCATCAGTCCGCTGTTACCCATGCGTTCGACGTTGCGTCCGGTGTCGCGGCCAACCTCATGGGCCATTTCTATCGCAACTTTAGCCGCGCCCATCTGCTCGCCATTCTGCTGCGCCAGGTGACGGCAGAATGCCATGACTTCTTCCTCGAATGTCTCGTCAGGGAATACCTGATGGACCAGGCCCATGGTGAAGGCCATTTCGGCATCGGCCTGCTCGTTACCCATGATCAACCAGCGGGACCAATGTGTCCCGCACAGCCGTGCCATGCGGCTGAGGCCCGATGAGGCTGGAACCACGCCGAACAAGCCTTCAGGAAATACATATTCCACGCTTGCCGCGGCAAACCGGAAATCGCAGCACAGCGATAGCTCGATGCCACCGCCGACGCACTTCGCATGATGGGCCGCGACGATCGGCTTTTCGATATGCTCCATTTCGTTATGGATACGGTGGACGCCGCGCTGGCGTACCCGGTGCATCTCGCGAATGCCGCGCGCCGTTTCAGGCCTTTCGAGCGCATCGCCGCCCTTGAGGTCGGCTCCAGCGGTGAAATAGCGGCCATTGGCATTGATTAGCATCACCTTGAGGTCTTCGCTGTCGCGGAAGCGGTGAAGCGCCACTTCGAGCAGTTCGAACATCTCGTTGGACATGGCGTTGAGCTTGTCCGGGCGATTGAGCGAGCAGATGATGATGCCATCGTCTTCGCGCGTCAGCAGGTGCGGTTCCTCGCTCATGTGTCACCTCCTCCGATATTCTTGACGTAGCCATCCATACGGGTGAGATAGTCGGGATTGAGCATCAGTGCGCTGTTGGTCATGCGTTCGACGTTGCGAGCTGTGTCGCGGCCGACGTCCCGGGCCATCTCGATCGCTATCTTGGCACCGCCCATCTGTTCGCCGTTCTGCTTCGCCAGGTGCTGGCAGAAGGCCATCACATTTTCCTCGAAAACATCGTCGGGCCAGACCTTATGCACCAGACCCATGGTATAGGCCATGTCGGCGTCGGCCTTCTTGTTCGCCATGATCAGCCATCGCGCCCAGTGGGGCCCGCAAATCCGGGTCAGGCGCGAGACACCATTCGAGGCGGGCAGCACGCCGAACAGTCCTTCGGGGAAGGCATAACCTGCGCTCTTGGCAGCAAGGCGGAAATCGCAGGACAGGCTCATTTCCAGCCCGCCGCCAACGCACATCGCGTGATGGGCAACGACAATCGGCTTCTCGACATGCTCCATCTCGTCATAGATGCGGTGCATGCCCCGGTTGTCGACGCGGTGGCTTTCGCGGATGCTCCTGGCAGTGGGGCCCATGCCATTGCCGGATTTGCCGCCTTGCTTGAGGTCTGCACCTGCGCAGAAATAGCGGCCGGTCGCCCGGATCAACATGACCTTGATGTCTTCCGTGTCGCGAAAGCGCAGCAAAGCCTCCTCGAGCAGCTCCATCGTCAGGCTGGACAATGCGTTTAGCTTGTCCGGACGATTGAGAGTTGCGACGAGAATACCCTCCTCGGTCACTTCGGTCAGCAGGTGCGGTGCTTCGCTCATGGTTGTGTCTCCTTCAGCCGCGACTGCGCGGCAGGCCGAGCGCGCGCTCTGCAATCATGCTGCGATGGACTTCGCTGGTGCCGGCCCAGATCGTTGAACCATGAGCGAAGCGATAGGACATGTTGAGGACTTCTGCCGCACCCTCGCGCTTTGACAGCGAAAGTGGCGCGGTAAGGTCGAGCAAGTCGCTGCCATCCTCGAGAAATTTCTCGGTCGAGAACATCTTTGCCATCGGACCGGAACCGGGAACGTCGAGCTTTTCCTCGACAGCCCAGATTGAACGCAGCCCCAGCATTTCCGAGACAAAGGCGTGGGTCCAGGCGCGCGCGAGCCGCAGCCTTGCGAGCCCGTCATCGATCAGCTTGCCGTTGCCGCACTCAATTTCTCGGCACAAGTCCTCGGCGGCCCGGACCATCGTCATCTGGGCCTGGGAGAATCCTCCGCCATGTTCCAGCGCCAGCGCCGCGCTCATCGTCCGCACCCCGCCATCGACTTCGCCCAGCCGGTAGCTATCAGGGATTTTGACCCCGTCATAGAAGGTGATGTTGGTGCGCTCGTCCTGGAACGTATAGACCGGCTGCACTTCGACGCCCTCGGTCTTCAATGGCACGATGAACATGCTCAGCCCCTTGTGCTTGGGCACGTCAGGGTTGGTGCGGGTCAGCATGATGACATAGTCGGCGAGGTTGGCGCCGCTAGTGAACATCTTGGTGCCATCGATCCGCCAGCCATTGCCATCGGGCGTCGCCTTGGTCTGCGCTGCGAACACGTCTGAGCCGGAGCCCGGTTCGGAATAGCCCAGGCTGCAGACGACATCGCCGGACAGGATCGGTTTGAGCACGTCCTGCTTGAGCTCATCGCTGCCATATTGATCGATGATCGCCGCGACCATCATGGTCGTGCCCTTGGCGTGGGCGGTCCAGCCGTGCTTTTCCCACATCGCCGATGCGGCAAAGCTGGCATAGGGCGAAGCGCCGCGTCCGCCTTTTTCGCGTGGCAACTCGGGAAACAGCAGGCCGGCATCGGCAAGCTTCTTGTGAACGACCGGGTGGTGGCCGTCCCAGCTGTGATGGGCATGGGCCTTGAGTTCAGGCGTGAGCGTTGCAGCAAAGAATTCGTCGACCTCGCGCGCCAGATCGTCGGCTTCGTCACCAAGATCAAAATCGATCGACACCGTGCCGACATCGGGCAGCGCGGCCTGTTCGTCGCCGTATAGCCGGCGGCCAGCTTCCTCGAGCAACCGCTCCGGGTCGCCATGAAGCAGCGGCCAGGCCTTGGCGCGAAGATTATACATGTGGATGTCGTATTCGGTGGTCAGGCCATAGCCGCCAAAAGTGCGCAGGCTCTGGATTGCAGCGACGCTTGCGCGGCGGGCATTCCACCACAGGGCCATCGGGACTTGCGCCGCTGCTTCGGGCTCGCCCGCGCCGATTGCATGGATCACTTTCCACACGAAATACTTGCCGCCGTCGATCTCGGTGATGAAATTGGCGAGTGGGTGGGACAGCGCCTGGAACGTACCGATCTGCACACCGAAGGCCTTGCGCTCGCAGGCATATTCGGATGCCAGCCGGACAGCCTCGCGAGCGAGACCGTTCAGCGCGGCGGCAGTGAGCAGTTTCCATTCCTCGATGGTCGCGGCAAAGGCGGCCGTTGCTTCACTTCCCGATGCGATCACCGTTTGTGATGCTGCTGAAAGATCGACTTCGCCGATACCGTTGGAAGCGAGGTTCTCCTCTGCTTTGCGGTCGTTATCGCCGAGCGTGACTAGCACCACGTCGTCGCCATCAAGGGCAAGCACGCAATCGGCATGGGCGCCGCCAGCCAGCCATTGTACGGGCGATTTGGCGATATCGCGATGGGCGAGTGTGGCCGTCTTGGCGCCAGCACCCACTTCCTCGGCGACATCGCTGCCCAGCATGGCGAGTAGCCGCGAGGCGAGGATGGTTTCGGCGATCGGACCGGTTGCCAGAGTGCGTCCGGCTTCCTCCATCACCAGCGCGGCATCCTGCGTGCCCATGCCAAGTCCGCCAGTTTCTTCGGGCACCCGCATCGAGAATGTGCCGAGCTCCGCTAGGCCTTGCCACAGTGTATCATCGCATCCGCCGGCTTCACTCGCCGAGCGCACCCGGGCCATGCTGGAATGCTCGTCCAGGAATCGCGCGAACGTATCGCGCAACATTTGCTGGTCTTCGTTCAGTTCAAAATTCATGCGGCTCGCGTCCCCCGGGTGGTGTCCTGGATGCGGCTTATTGAGTCCGCTTCCCGTGGATGATCAACACCACATAAGGGCAGGGGAGCACAATCGCTTTTTCACGCAAATGTTGCGGACCGAGGGATTGGGGACAAAAAAAGAGGCGCCGGTGTTGCCACCGGCGCCCCATTTTAGCGTTAGCCGCTTCAGGCTGGATCAGTTGCCCAGAGCGCCGAAGCGATACTTCACGCGCAGGCCGAACTGGCGCTGCTCGTCAACCGAGTAGGCGACGAGACCGAGGCGCGTCTGGTCGTTGACGTGCGTGAACATCTTCTCGTTGGTAATGTTGGTAACGTAGAAAGTTGCATCGATGGGGCCGCCGCCAATGTTCTTCCAGGTCAGGTTGGCATTGCCGAAGGTGCGCTTGGGCAGGACGCCGGTTCCGGACCCCGGCACTGCGTCAGCCACAGCGCGGAAGGACGACAAGTGGACGATCGAGCCGGTGAGCGAAATGTCGCCAGTCGATTCCGGCACCGGCAGTTTGAGCGTCAGCGAGGCGTTGAAGGCATGCGGGACGGCAAGCGGAATTGGTCCGCCTACTGCAAGTGTGCGCGGGGTCAGACCAAGGGCCGCAACGCCGGGAATGGCGTTGAGATTAAGAGGGTTGACCGCCTTAAGCTTGGTCTTGTTGTAGGAGTAGGATGCTTCGAGCCGTACCCATTCTGCCGGTTCGATCATCAGGTCAGCTTCCACGCCGTACATGTATGATTTGACCGCGTTGTCGATGATCGTCGACTGGATAGTCCGGCTTGCGTTGTTGAAGCCAACCTGGATTTGCTGGCCACGGAAGTCGTTGTAGAAGGCTGCGAAGTTGAATGTACCGCGAACAGCTCCATCCCAGCTCGTCTTGCCGCCGATTTCGAATGTATCGACAGTCTCTTCCCCATAACTAACAAGCTGGAGGACACCAGTAGCCGGCGACAGGCCGCCCTGACGATATCCACGCACCCAACTGCCGTAGAACAACATGTCCGTGTTAGGCTTGTATTCAATGCTCAGTTTCCAGGTCGGCGCCGCGGTTTTTGTTGCCGCCTGGTTACGGCACTGATTTAGCCTGTTTTGCGCAGTGTTCGCGAACAGGATACCGCTGTCGGTGGGATGGGGGAACGTGCAGCTGAAGGTCTGAGGAGCAGCAAAGTTGATTCTGCCAATGTTCCAGTCCGCCCTGGTCTTGTCTTCAGTATAGCGAAGGCCAGCGGTAACCGAAAGCTGTTCGGTGAATTCGTACGTCGCCTGAGCGTAGGCGGCCATGCTGGTGTTCCAGACCTTGTTGGCACTGATCCCACCGGGCCTGCCGGTTCCGCAAACGAATTGCGCGATGTTTGCGCAGCTGTTGAGGGATGATGTCAACGTGCCGGTGAAGTCCTTCGGGCTGTTCTTTTCGTAGTAGAGTCCGGCCTGCCAGGTGAGGCGTCCGCTGGTGCCGTTGAGGCGCAATTCCTCGACGATCGACCGCTGGTTGGCGGTCAAACCGTAATCCGGGTTTGAATAGATCGGAACGAAGGAAAAGAAGCTGGTCGGGCCGGTGGCCGGGATTGCGATCGGCGAGTTGAAGCCGAATGCGTCGACCGCGTTGTTGCCCTTGTATTCGGCGTAGCCGAAGATGTTGGTCAGCGTAATGGAATCGCTGAGTTCGATGGTCGTGCGATTGATGACTCGCATTTCCTGATTGAAAGACTCGCCCAGCGGGTTGGCGTTGGTGCCGGCCCACCAGTTGCCGGTGGCCTGTTCCACGGCCTGCTGTGCTTGTACCAGACCCAGGAAGGCGCCACCCGCCAGATTGCTCTTGATCAGAGGAATGGCACCGCTGCCCTTCGATTCCGACCAGCTGAAGATCGTGTAGTTCTCGATCCGGTCAGAAATATCCCACACGGCGCTGGCGCGCAGGGCGAGGATATCGATGCTACCCATGTCCTCATCGTGCTGGGCCGCGAGACCGACGTTCTGGATGTAGCCGTCGCGCATCTGGCGGTCGACGCCAAGACGGATGCGGAAAGTGTCGCTGATCGGCAGGTTCAACACGCCCTGGATACGCCAGCGGTTAAGGTTGCCGACAGTAGCTTCGACATAGGCTTCGAATTCGTCGCGCGGCTTGACCGGGACGAGCAGTACGGCACCGCCCGTGGTGTTGCGACCGAACAGTGTGCCTTGCGGGCCCTTAAGAACCTGGACGTTCTCGAGGTCGAACAGCGCGCCGGGGCTGGCACCGTCGCCGCCCTGGGAGACGCCGTTGCCGCGCGGGGCGACGACTTCAGCGAAATAGGTGCCGACAGTGGCGGTGGTGCGTTGTTCCTGCGCGAAGCCGCGGATGGTGTAGGTGGTGGTATCATTGCCGAAGCGCGTCTGTGCGTATACGCCCGGAGTATAGGTTGCGATGTCCTTGGCCGACATGATGTTGTTGTTGTCGAGCTTTTCCTGGTCGAACACGGTGATCGAGGCAGCAACATCCTGGATGTCTTGCTCGAAACGGTTCGCGGTCACGATGATAGCACCATCATCGGCCTCGGCCTCGGCCATTGCCGGTGTTGCGGTCGTAGCAACGGTCATTGCCGTAGCGGCCAGCAGAATCGATTTGGTCATTGCGGATTTCATGGGTTCTTACTCCTCCTGTTCCCGGACGTTACCGGGATGAACCTTTTTCCGAGATTTCCGCCATCGTGCTCGTGCCTGAGACGCGCCGAAAACTCGGGATATCTGTTTAGTCTCGGCTGCTTTGGAAAAACCTTAGTGGAATTGCAAGCTTAAGCCGTAGTTTCAGGCCGTTCTCTGTTGAGTTTTCGGGTAATTGTGCCAAAAATACCACACTCGAAGTGTGTGAAGCGACCTACCGACGTCGGCAATGCCACGTTTCTGGCGCTGCAGCCTCGCCTTGATCCCTGCTATTCCTCGATAATTTCGACCACTCGCTCCGGGCAGGCGCGCGCACCGCGCTTGGCGAGTTCTTCTTGGCCCGGAGGCACATCGAAGCCTTCGATCGCGATGTAGCCTTCGTCATCAAGCGGGTAGAGATCGGGAGCAATGGCCCAGCAGCGAGCATTGCCGACACAGCGGGTCTTGTCGATGCGGATCTTCATGGGCGCAAATTCCTTTCACTCGTTTATCCCGCTCTATCGTCAACGCTGTTGGCAGATCAAGCCTGCTGCGCTTTGCATTTGGCCACCCCCCGATCCGGTTGCCAATCGTCGCGGCGATGCTACGCCCTGTCGCGTCCGCGTAGTACCGGGACAAGTTGGGAGAATGCGATGCCGTCCACCGTAGATGCCAAGGATCGGGCTGGATATCGCCGGCGGATCCGCATCGAGCCGACCGAGCATGCCGTGATCGCCATGCTGGAAGATGACATCCATTGCCTCGCGGTGATCCTGCGCCATGATGGCGAGCGGGTAATCAAGGTCGAACCGACGATAGAGCGCCTGCCCTGGGACACGTGCCCCGGCGCAGCGGCCAAGCTGGTAGAGACCTTTGAAGGGCAGCTGCTTTCTGAAGTGACAGCACGCCGCGACAAAAAGCAGAATTGTACGCATATGCACGACATGGCTGTGCTGGCAGCTGCCCATGCCCATGACCATGCAGGTTTCACATACGAAATCTTCGCGAGCGATCCGGTTGAAGATGAACGAATCCTCGAAATCCGCCGCGACGGCAAAAGCCTGCACCGCTGGATCGAGCGCGGCGCGGTATTAGCCGAACCACCTGAACTTGCCGGCAAGCCGCTGTTTGCCCTGCGCGACTGGATCGGATCGCTTGAAGGTGCGGAGCAGGAAGCGGCGCGGGTTCTGCAATGGGGAGCGCTCGTCGCCCATGGCCGAACGATGTCGATGGAAGACCAGTCGCGCGCCGCAGAAATGCCGCCCAATTGCTACACATTCCAGCCTGAGCGCGCGGCGAGGGCGCAACGGATCGGCGAAAGGTTTGATTTCAGTCAAGGATCGCGCGTGCCGCTTGCCGGAATTGATGATACTATGCTGGCACAGCTGCGGCGGGATTAACCGGCCAGCTTGGGCAGCGAGTTTTGGTAGAGACGGAGCAATGCCATGGAAATGAACGACATGGTGATCATCAGTGTCGATGATCACATCAGCGAACCACCCGAAATGTTCAAGAATCACCTGTCGGGCGCAGACCTCGAAAGCGCGCCGCAATTCATTCAGGATGAGAACGGCAAGAATGCATGGGTCTATCAGGGACAGGTGTTCCCCTCGATCGGGCTCAATGCGGTCTCCGGCCGCCCGCTTGACGAATATGGCATGGAGCCGACCTCGCTCGACCAGCTGCGCAAGGGCACTTATGATGTCGATGCCCGCATTGATGACATGAATGTCGCCGGTGTCGCCGCTTCGCTCAATTTCGGCAGTGTGTTCGATTTCGCCGGGGGGCGACTGCACAAGGTGTCGGATCAAAAGCTCGGCACGCGCCATATGCAAGCTTACAATGACTGGCACGTCGACGAATGGTGCGGCGCTTATCCTGGGCGCTTCATCCCCTGCGCGATCCTGCCGACCTACGACATGGACGCGACCGTCGCCGAGTTGAAGCGCATGTCGGACAAGGGCTGTCATAACGTCTCGATCAGTGAAAATCCGACCCATCAGGGCTTGCCGAGCATCCACAACGAATATTGGGACCCGTTCTGGAAAGCGGTCGCCGACAATGACACGACGATCTGCCTGCATATCGGCGGTGGCAATCCGGCGCCCCATGCCTCGATGGAAACGCCCATAGAAGCCTGGATCACGACCATGCCAATGTCGATTTCGACCGGCGCGTCGGACTGGCTGCAATTACGCGCGTTGCGTGAGCATCCGAACATGCGCATCGCGCTGTCCGAAGGCGGGATCGGTTGGGTGCCTTATTTCCTGGAACGTGCCGATTTCACCAACACGCGGCACAAGGCGTGGACCAACTCGAACTACAAGGACATGAAGCCGAGCGAGATGTTCAAGCGCCATTTCATGACCTGCTTTATCGACGATGCCTTCGGCCTGCAGAATGTCGATTTTATCGGCGAGGATCGAATCACCTATGAGATGGATTACCCGCATTCCGATGCGTTGTGGCCCGACGTGCCCGACCATCTGTGGCCCTCAATCAAGCATCTTAACGAGGCGCAGATCGAGAAGATCACGCATTTGAATGCCATGCGCTTCCACCGCTTTGATCCGTTCGAGCATTTCAGCAAGGATGAGCTGTCAGTCGGCGCGCTGCGAGCGAAGGCCGAGGCTGCCGGCGTCGATACGACGCCCAAATCGTCGGGCGGCGCTCGGCCGTTGAAGGAAGGCGAGGATCGGCCGGTCACTTCGGGTGACATCATGCAGATGATGACCCAGGCGGGAAATCGCGACATGCTCAATCTGATCGAAACCGCCGACGGCTGACGCGTCGGATTGCCAATGAAAGACCCGCGCGAAGCCTATGGCATCACGCGGGTTTTTCGTTTGCAAGCGGGATCGAATACCCGATCAGGCCGCGCTGGAGAATTCTGCCAGTTGTGCCGGTTCCGGGGCGGTCAGGCAGTGGTGCATCGCATAATTGACGCTTTGCAGAAGGCTGGCCTCATTCACCTTGTCAGCCGCGCTGTATTGTATCGCGATGGCAAGTGGCTGGTCGGCGATCTCAACCGGAACCAGCGCCGATAGTGCTTCGCAGGCCGTACCGAATCCCGCTGGACCGAAGACATGGCCATCCTGTCGGCATGTGTCGATACGGGCTGTCATTTCCGAACAGGAAAATTTTGCGTCGTCCTCAGCCTCGGCATTGAGCCGGCGCACCATGGTTTTGCTGCGCTCGCGCTCAATGGTTGAAAGCAGCAGCCAGCCGGTTGCCGAGTGGCACAGCGGTTCTAGCGCGCCGCTGAAAGGTCCGCGTTCTGATGGTGAGGGGGAACGCCAGGAAATAAGCTGAGCATTGAGACCGGCGATGGCAAAGAGGCCGACGCCCAGGCCAGTTTGCGCAGCCAGCCTGTCGATCAGGCGGATGAACCTGCCATCGCGCACCGCGTCGTTTTGTCCGGAGGTGCCAAGCAGGGCGGCGCGCGGGGTCAGGCTGTAGGTGCGGGTCCATGGCTCCTTGGCCAGCAGGCCCAGTTCGACCAGGCTGGAGAGCAGTTCGGACGTGCTGGACTGGGGCCGACCATAGCGACGGACGATATCCATGACCGTTGCTTCGCGGTGATGATCGTCGAAGAAATCTAGCACCTCAATCACCCGTCGAGCGATCTTGGCCTTGTTGGACGCTGCCGTAATGCCGGTCATGCACCTCTCCTCTTGCCTGTTTGGATGATGGGATCGTGTGTTTGCGAGCGATTGTCAAAAATAAATGAGAAACCGTCGTTTTTTCCTTAGCTTGTTTAGTATTTATCGGGAAATCCGCAGGAGGCGATCGACGAATTGATGCTTCCATAGCGAATCACTCGTGGCGAATCGGGCGATGGCAGGGCACAAGGTGCGCATGGATATTGCCCATCTCGTCGTCGATGCCCGGCGCTTGTCGCCGGAAGAGACAGTCAGGGACGGTCCACTGGTGTTTCTCGATTTGGCAGCGACGCCGCTCGAAAGGTGCGAACTGGAACTGCCGCCTTGCCCGGTTGTTGGGATTGGCGATCCGACGCATCCGCTTGCGCAGGACCTGGACGCGATTGTCGAGGCGCCGGTCGATGCGGCTTCCATCGCCAGTCAGGTCCTCGCTCATCCTCAGGCCGCCGCCGTCATTATCCAGCTTCTGCGGATTTTGCCCGGCCTCTCGCTTGCAGCGGGGCTCACCGCGGAGTCTTTCGCTTATGCCACCTTGCAGGCGAGCAGTGAGCACCGGGACTGGTTTGCGCAGCGCGGCGGCACGCGGGATGACGCAACTGGTCAGGGCAGGGTGGCGCTTGATCGCGAGGGGCCGTTGCTGACAATCACGCTCGACCGGCCCGAGGCGGGTAACGCAATCGATCGGGTGATGCGTGATGCGCTCCACGAAGCGCTGGAGCTGGCAGCGCTCGATTCCGAAATTGAACGGGTCCTGCTCAGGGGCAAGGGCAAGGCTTTCAGCCTTGGAGCAGAGCTTGGCGAATTCGGGACGACTTTCGACCCTGCGACCGCACATGCGATCCGAAGCCGGACCTTGCCTGCTCGTCAGGCAATCCGCTGCGCGGACAAGCTCGAAGCGCATATTGCTGGGGCCTGTGTCGGTTCGGGACTGGAGCTTGCTGCATTTGCGCGCCGCATCACTGCCGCGAGCAATGCGTGGTTCCAGCTTCCCGAATTAGCGATGGGGATCATGCCGGGCGCAGGTGGGTGCGTATCGCTGACACGAAGGATCGGTAAGCAGCGCACCGCGCTGATGATCCTGTCTGGCAAGCGGCTCAATGTACGCCAAGCGCTAGGCTGGGGTCTGGTCGACGCGCTGGTGGATGAGCCGGCCTGAGACAAACGTTGCGGCGACTTCGATCGAGCCCAAATCCTCTTTTGCTTCGTTCCAGGGGCGGGTCAGCAGGCACAGATCGGCAGGCTCACCGATGGCGATGCCTCGCTGTGACGTGAGATCGTCCGGCGCGGCAAGGTAGAGTGCGAGCGCAGCTTCAGCACTCAGCGCCTCATTCGGAGTGATCCTGCGGCCCTCGCTGGTGGTGCGCGACATTGCCGCTGACATCGCGGCCCAGGGATCGGCGCTACCGAACGGTGCATCGCTGCCCCCGGCCAGAGGAATATCGGCTTCGGCAAGCCCGCGCAGTCGATAGAGATCGCCATGGTGGCGTTGTTCGACATCGACCAGATAGCGGTCGCCGCGCTCAGCGACGAAATGCGGTTGGACACAGACCCACAGGCCCAGCTCGGCAATACGATCGACCAGTTCGGGGGACGCAACCGAGGCGTGCTCAATGCGGTCGCCGCGCAGGGTGCCGACTTCTTCCAGTGCAGCCAGCGCGAACACCAGTTCTACCTCGCTGACGCAATGTATCGCGGCGGCGCGGGACTGGTCATGCGCGGCGCGGATGAAATGCACCGCATTTTCGAATTCGGGCAGGGCAGCCTCATGCAGGTGGAGCTTGGCCGCGCCGATGTGCCACGGGCCGGGCTCGCCATCGGCGAGGTCTAGATTGCCTGCTAGATGCAATTGCTGTGTAAGCGCGCCGGAGCCCATCTGAGCGGCGAAATGTGCAGCCATTGCAGGGTCGTTTCCCGGCGACATATCGGTCATGCCGACTATCCCGAAGCTCGCCAATTCGCGCGAGATTTCCGAGAAATCCGGCGGCGTGCTGCCAAGCGCCTCGCGCAACCAGACGTCCTCGTCGAACAGTCTGCCGGTAAAGCCTGTGGCCTCGCGTTCTAGTCCGGGAGGCGGTTCGGCAGCTGCCAGCAAGGTGTCGAGCGCGGCGCTGTTGAGCAGCCACATGCGGCCGGATCGGTGCTGCATTCTGAGCGGCCGGTCGGCCACGAGCCTGTCAAGCGCGCGCGCGTCAGGCAGGCCGTCCGCCACACTCTCGTGATAGCCGATGCCGCGTATCCAGCCCGAACCCGGCTGATCCAGTGCCTCGGCCAGCGCATCCCGACTGGTGATCTGCGGAGGTCCGCACCAGACCGAGGCGCGGCGCGCGGCGAGGCCGGCGAGGTGGATATGGTGGTCATGCAGCCCCGGCAGCAGCAGGCCGCCATTCGCATCGATCGCTGTTTCACCGGGACTCGCGTCCGCGTCGCCGATTGCAGCAATCCTGCCATCTGCGATGCGCAGATCAGCGAGGCCATGGCCCCACACCTCGGCGTTGCGGATCAGCACGCCAGCCATGTGGCAGTATCGGCACCCACGGCCCGTACTTCCTCGCTGGCTTCTCGCATTGGGATGGCTGGGAAGGGCTGGCCAATGGCGCGCCCCCAGTCTCGCAATTCCTGTTCCAGCTGGGCGGCGTCGTGCTTTCGTTCCTCGGCAATGGCAAGGGAGACGACGCCGCCAAGCGCAAAGCCGAGGCGGCATGCACTGCCAGCCTTCCACGCACGCCATCCTTCGAGCGCAGCAAGTATACCGGTGAGTGGGTCGGCAATCGCATCGCCAACATAGCCGACTTCTCCGGTCACTTCGGCCAGCGCGCGCGTTAACCCGCCGGCGACGCTGCAATCATGCCCGATGCCGGCCCAGTTAGCCTGTTCGCCGGTTGCGCCATGACCGGTGACAGTCAGCCAGACCAGTCCGGGAACCTCACGCACCAGCGCGTCGGCATGGATGCCCAGCTGTCTGAGGGCCCGCACCCGCGAGGATTCGATGACGAAATCGGCCCTGCGGATGAGGTCGTTCAGTGCGGCTTTTTCCGCCTCGCTGGAAAAATCGACGACGATATTATCCTTGCCCTGATTGACGCGCTCGAACAGACCGGAATCGATTGCACGCATCTCGTCGGGCCGACTCTTGCTCTCGACTTTGATCACTTGCGCACCCGCCAGCCACAGCAAATTGCCAATCAGTGGTCCAGCCCAGATCGCCGATAGATCGATGACCAGGGGCTTGCTGCCCGGTTCGCGGTGGCGCGGCGGTCCGGATTGCAGCACAGAGATAGCAGGTGTTGTTGTTTCCTGGTCCACTGCCGCCACCGGCAGGCCCAGCGCGCGGCCGACATCAAGTAAGTGCTCGCAATCGTTGCGGGCGACGGCGTTAGAGATCGCGTCATCGTCCCATGGGTCCAGGGCCTCGTCGCCGAACAGGGCGGGCAGATAGTCCCGGTCAGCAGGGCGCGGAATGGTCAGCGCAAACCAGCGATTGTCGCGCGTCTTGTGCAGCCGGCTCGTGCCGGGCCCGGCCGACACCTTGCCGGGTACCTTGAATCCGCCAAGCGCAGCGCGTTCACCGACAAGCGTCGCACCGCGCAGCGTGGTTAGATCCGGCGAGCGGGTTTCTCGTTCGAAATTGCGCAGGCGGCGTTCGGCCCAGCGTGCCAGCGGGATCGCCAGCCCTTGCGAGGCTGCATTACTCGGCAAGGATATCCTTGACCTTGCGGCGCAGCAGCTTGCCCATCTCATTATAGGGCAGTTCCTGGACGCAGACGATCCTTTCCGGCACCCGCGAAGAGCGCAGCCGGGCGCGGATCAGTTCCTTGATATCGGCTTCTTCCGGTTCGCCATGACCGTCGCGCACGACCAGCGCCATGCCGACAGCTTCACCCCATTCGACCGAGGGAATCGCCACAGCACAGGCATCGACAATAGAATCGTGCGTGAGGACGACGTCCTCGATCTCGCCGGGTGACATGTTCTCACCACCGCGCACGATGACATCATCGGCGCGACCCGAAAGGAACAAATAGCCATCCTCATCCATGAAGCCGGCATCGCGAGTCGGGAACCAGCCCTCGGCGTCGAGCGCACTCTTTTCCTTGTATTCGCCCGATACCTGTTCGCCGCGCACATAAATCTCGCCCGGTTCGCCAGGCGCGCAGCACTTGCCGTCCTCGTCACGGATTTCGATCTCGACGGTCGGCAGCGGTTGGCCCAGCGAGGTCAGCCGTGCGCGTACCTTGGGATCGTCTGAGGCCAGCGCGTCGCGATGATCATCAGGGCCGAGCAGGGCTACGGTCGAGCTGGTCTCGGTCAGGCCATAGGCATTGGTGAAACCGGTGTCCCCAAACAACGAGAGCGCCTTCTGGATGACCTCGAGCGGCATCTTGCCGCCACCATAGGCAACCGAGCGCAGCGAGGAGATGTCCGTCGCCTGATCCTTTTCCAGCTCGGCGATGATTCGGGTCATCATGGTTGGCACGACAAAAGCGTTGGTCACCCGTTCTGCGCCGACCAGCTGCAACCAGACTTCGGGCGTGAAGGCCGGAAGCATGATGATGCGGCGGTTGGCATAGATTGAGGAGAGCAGGGCGGAGATTCCGGCGATATGATAGGGCGGAACCACGACCAGCGCAGCGTCAGTCTCTTCGGCGGCGGCAAATTCCACCGTGCCGAGGATGTAGCCGAGCAAGTTTGAGTGTCGCAGGATCGCGGCCTTGGGCGCGGCGGTGGTGCCGCTGGTGAACAGCTGCACGGCGATGCCTTCACCCGGATCATATTCCCTTTCGCCAGCTTCCGGAGCCACCTCTTGCGCCTTTGCCGCGAACTGCTCGCGGGAGAACACTGTGTGGCCTTGATCACCGGCGATGCGGGCAACGCGTGCCTCGTCGCCGACTACCAGCGCCGGTGCGATGCGACCGAGCAGGCCAGCCAGGTCCTCATCAGCGAGACGGTAGTTCAAGGGACAATAAGGCACGCCTGCCATCGCCGCGCCGAACAGGGCGATCACCGCTGCCTCGCTGCTTTCATCGAGCAGCGCGACATATTCGGCGCCGCTTTGCTCGATCAACTCGACTGCGCCGCGCGCGGCCGCGACCAGCTCGGCATAGGTCCAGCGTTTGCCGTCGCAGACCAGCCCGACGCGGTCGGGCGCAGCGTCCGACGCCATTTCGAGGAGCAGGGCGATATTCATGATTCTGGGTTCATGGGGCTTGCAGCTCGCGCTCGATCAGTCGGATGCGGGCAGCGGCTTGGCGTCCTTGGTGACAAGCGCGACGCCGTCTACCGAGAGCGAGCCCTTGCCGGGTTTGACGCAGAGCAACTCGTAGGCGCCATCGGCATCGACATAGCGCTTGCCCATCAAGGTGCCGCCGGAGTGATCAGCGTTGAGCGCTGCGGCATCGGCGGGCTTGGCGTCAGCCATTGGCGCGCCGCCGCATTCGATTGCGCCATCGCCGCAACGGATCACCATCACTTCGGTGTCGCAGGCGGCGCTCTTGAGTCTTGTACCGGGTTTCATGCTTCGAATCCTTGCTGTGGGTTTGCGATCAGGCGATCACGCCCGCGCCCTTTAGGCTCACGATCCGGTCCCATTCAAGCCCCAGTTCAAGCAACACTGTCTCGGTATGCTCAAATGCCTGGGGTCCACGCGTGGTTTGGGTTGGTTCATGGTTGAACTGAACGGGACCGCGCACCAACTTGAGCGGCGCCGAACCGTCGGCTGCAGTCTCGACCTCGAGCATCATGTCATTGGCGAGAGCTTGCTCGTCATTGGCGAGTTCGGCAGAGTTCTGAACGGCTGCCCATTGCCCGGTGAAGGTCTTTAGCCGATCCTTCCACCAGGCGAGGGGATGCTCGGCGATGGCGGCGGAAACCTTGTCGGAGACTTCCTGCGAATTCTCACGCATGGCCATGAAGTTGTTGTAGCGGTCATCCTCCGCCATTTCCGGCAAGCCGAGGTGCTCGTACAGACTGGCGCAATGCAGGTCGGGCTGCATCAGGAAGATCGCCAGCGCACGATTGTCCGAAGTGGTGAAGAAGCCCATCAGCGGCATGCCTTCGCCGCCACCTGCCTGGGGAAGCGTGTTGGAGAACGCATGGCCGTTAAGCGCTGACATGCTGGTGCCCTGGCCGGACGACCACCAGGCTGTGCTCATCAGCGAGACATCGACTTCCAGCGCTTCGCCGGTGCGCTCCCGGTGAAGTAATGCGCCGGTGATACCACCGGCAAGGTTCGATCCGCTGGTCGAATCGCCGAAGCCGCCGATGCTCATCGTCAGCGGCACATCGAAAGTATCGGGTGAGATCGTGTACCCAATCCCGCTGTGCGACCAGAATGCGGTGACGTCGAAGCCGCCGCGATCGCGGTCCGGTCCCTTGTCGCCATAGGCGCTGCCGCGCGCATAGATGATATTCGGATTGGCCTTGCGGATGTGCTCGAGATCGATGCCGCGTTTCTGGCGGTCTGAGGGCAGCATATTGGTCAGAAAGACATCGGCGTCCTTGGCCAGTTCATATAGCAGTGCCTGGCCTTCCGGCGTCGCCAGGTCGAGGCCGATGCTGCGCTTGCCGCGATTGGAATGTTCCAGCATCGGGTTGTGCAGCGGGTCAACCTCTTCGCCGCTCCAGTAAAGGTAGCCGCGTTGGGCATCACCGCGCACCGGGTGCTCGATCTTGACGACGTCTGCGCCCCAATCAGCCAGGAGCCCACCGCATGAGGGCACGAAGGTAAACTGGGCAACTTCCAGCACCCGGTATCCCTGCAACACCTTTACCATGGATGGTTCTCCTCCCGGGAGCTCTGCGCTTGTTTGATCAGGCGATGGCGCCCTTGGCCTTGAGCTCCTCGATGCGGTCCCATTCGAAACCCATGTCCATCAGGATCATCTCGGTATGCTCTGATGCCTGAGGTGAGCGCGTGGTCTCCAGCGGTTCGCCGTTCCACTGCACCGGGCCGCGCACCAGTTTCAGCGGCTCGCCGCCATCGGCACCTTCGACCTCGATGATCATGTCATTGCTGACAGTCTGATCGTCGGTCAGCAGGTCGCGCACGCTCTGGATCGGGGCCCATTGGCCTTTCATCGTCTTGAGATGCTGACGCCAATATTCGAACGGCTTCTTCGAGAAGGAATCGACGATATAGCCGCTGGCGATCGCTGCATTCTCAAACAATTTGACGGGCTCGGAAAAGCGGGGGTCGTCGGCCATTTCGGGCAGGCCGAGATGTTCGAATGTGTCGCGAATGATGTTGGTCGGGCTGAGCACGCACAGATTGATCCAGCCACCGTCGGACGTGCGGAAATTGCCCATGAAGGGATTGACGCTGACGCCGCCCGATGCCGGCATGGCGTTGGGACTGTATTGGTCGGTCTCCATCACCTGGGCGAGCAGCGCGCCTTGCGCCCACCAGGCTGATGACAGCAGCGAGACGTCCATTTCGGTCGTTTCGCCGGTGTTCTTGCGGTGGAAAAGCGCCGCCGAAATGCCGCCGGCGATGAACATGCCGCCGATTGAATCGCCAAATGCCGGCATGCCCTGGCCGAGCGGGCCGTCCAATTCGGCAGGTGACATCGCGTGGGCGATGCCGCTGCGTGACCAGAATACGGTTCCGTCGAAGCCACCGATTTCGCGCTCGGGGCCCTTGTTGCCCAGGGCCGAGCCGCGCGCATAGATGATGTCAGGATTGACCGCACGAATATGTTCAACGTCGAACTTGTTCTTCTGGCGCACCTGCGGGAGGAAGTTGGTCAGGAAGACGTCGCATTGCTTCGCCAGCTCATAGAGCACTTCCTGGCCCTCGGGTGTCGACATGTCGATACCGATCGAGCGTTTACCGCGATTGGGGTGTTCGATCAGCGTGTGGCGCAGCGGGTCAAGCTTGACACCGCCCATGTTGAGGAAGCCGCGCTGGGTATCGCCGCGCACCGGGTGCTCGACCTTGATCACGTCCGCGCCCCAGTCCGCAAGAATTGCGCCCGCCGCCGGAGTGAAAGTGAATTGCGCTACTTCGAGAACGCGCACGCCCTCCATAACCTTTGTCGCCATTGCCTGCCTGATCCTGTTTCATTCGTTTGTGCGGCGAAGCAGCCGCTGGTAATTGCGAATAATCCGCATGCGCGGAAACGGCGCGGCGATCAACCATTTGTGTCATCGCGCGGACGATGAAACATCTGCTGTGCTAAGCGGGTGGCTGGGCCGATAGGCGGCAGTCGCTGCTGTTCAGCCGCGACCGACATTCTGGTGGAGCCGTTCCACGAAGTCGGCGAGCTGGTCCAATTCCTTCTCGGAAAAGTCTTTGAACAATCGCTCTTCGGAGGCCTTGGCGATGGTCGCAAGCTGTTCGAGCAGCGGCTCGGCTGCCGGGGTTATGAAAACAGCACGCGCACGCCGGTCATCTTCGCGCTCACGCCGCTCGAGCAGGCCTTCGACACAAAGGCGGTCGATCAGTCGGCCTGCGGAAGCTTCCGACATTTCCAGTTTTTCGGCGATGAAGCGCTGAGTGGAGCCGGGATAGCGCGCGACGACGGCGATCATCGCCCATTGCGAGCGTGTGACATTCAGGCTTGCAACCTTACGGTCGAAATTGTTCCTGAGAAGGCGCGCCAGTACGGTGAAGCGCAGGCCGATTTGCCGCCTTTTTTCGTTGACCCCGTCTATATGCCCCTCCGGTTCCGCAGTCCCCCGCCCTTCTTAGAGCGAGGGCCACGAAAATCCAATCATTTGCGCGTCTGTGCTCAGACCCGCTCGATGATGATCGCCGGGGCCATGCCGCCAGCGGCGCACATGGTGATGAGCCCGTAACGCCCACCGGTGCGCTCCAGTTCGTCGAGTGCGGTGCCGACCAGGATCGCGCCGGTTGCCGCGATCGGATGACCCAGCGCGATTGAGCCGCCATTTGGGTTGACCTTGGCACGGTCGAGATCGAGATCGCGTATGAACTTCTCGGTTACCACGGCGAAGGCCTCGTTGACTTCCCAGACGTCGATGTCGTCCTTGGACAGGCCCGCCTTGGCGAGAACCTTCTTCGCCGCGGGTACCGGGGCATTGAGCATCAGCGTTGGATCGTCGCCGATTTCGGCCATGGCGACGATGCGCGCACGCGGCTTCATTCCGTGCTTTTCGGCATATTCCTTGGAAGCGAGCAATATGCCCGCCGCGCCGTCAACCACGCCGGAGGAAATCCCCACATGGTGGATCGGTTCGAATTCGAGATCGGTATATTTCTTCTGTATCAGCTGCTTGAAAGTCGGCCCGTCCTTCTCCGAAGGCATATTGAAGAACATCTCGAAAGCAGGCTTGAGTTCAGCAAGGCCTTCCTTGGTCGTGTCGGGCCGGGGATATTCCTCATGGTCGAGCAGGACATTGCCGTCGTCGTCCTTGACCACGATGGTCGACTTGTCGAAGCGGCCTTCCTTGATCGCGACGTCGGCCCGTCGCTGGCTCTCGACGCCCAGCTCTTCAAGCTCGCTGCGAGTAATGCCTTCCATCGCGGCGATGGCGTCGGCGCAGACGCCCTGGTTGGACTGCGGATGAACCGCCTGCAGGCGGGGGTTGCCCGTGCCCATACCTCCGCCGCCAAGACCGGCCTCATGCATCTTGCGGCCGTAGTAATTGACGTAGGACATCATATCCATGCCGCCCGAGATGACGAGGTCGTGCATCCCGGCCATGATCATGCCGGCTGCGAAATTGGTGGTGGTGATGCTCGAGCCGCAGAAGCGGTTCAGCGTGACGCCGCCGGCGCGCACGTCATAGCCGGCGTCGAGCGCGGCGTTGCGGCCGATATCGCCGCCCTGGAGGCCCATTGCGCCGGAAACGCCCCAGATCACGTCGTCGACTTCGGCGGTGTCCAGATTGTTGCGATCCCTCAGTGCGGCGAGAACGCCGGCAGACAGATGCTCTGGATGGACTTGCGAGATTGCTCCCTTGCCCATCTTGCCCACTCCCCGATAGGTGCGGACGGTGTCGATAATATAGGCCTCGGCCACGGTGTTTCTCCTCGAAATTGCATAACGCTTTGCGTTCGCGTCGCTCATGCTAGCAGTCGCGAAGAAAAGCAATTGCCGAGATGATTGTAGACGCGTTCGGGCATCGCGCGGCTTGACCTCTTCCGCAGGCCGGTCAACAGCGCGCGCAGGTACAGGAAAGACTTTTCGAGATGGCGGGCAGCATTCAGACAGGCGAGGGGAGCGGGCAGACGGGTGCCTTTGCCCCACTGCGCGAACCGCCCTTCCGTCGAATCTGGACGGCCAGTCTGTTGTCGAATTTCGGCCAGCTGTTTCTCGGTGTCGGCGCTGCCTGGCAAATGGCCCTGCTGACCGATTCGCCGAGCATGGTCGCGCTGGTCCAGACGGCGATGATGCTGCCGCTGATGTTCGTCGCCCTTCCGGCTGGTGCGATCGCTGACATGTTCGATCGCCGCAAGATCGCGATGGCCGGGCTCGGCTTCGCTTCGGTCAGCGCCGCCGGACTGACGACAGCTTCCTACCTTGGTTTCATCACTCCCTGGCTGTTGCTGGGTTTCTGTGTGCTGATCGGCGCTGGCGTGGCGCTGTTTGCGCCTGCCTGGCAGGCTTCGATCCCGGAGCAGGTTTCCCGCAAGAACCTGCCGGCCGCAGTGGCGCTGGGAACGATCAGCTATAATATCGCGCGCAGCTTCGGGCCGGCGCTGGGCGGGTTGATCGTGCTGGCGGCGGGCGCAAAGGCAGTGTTCGGCCTGACATCGGCCTTCTTCCTGCCATTGCTGTTCGCTTTTTTCATGTGGCGCCGCGAGCATGTTCCTTCACGCCTGCCGCCAGAACGGATTGACCGGGCCATGCTCGGCGGTGCTCGTTTTGCGCTGCATTCGCCAGATATCCGAACATCTCTGACTCGTGTCTTCCTGTTCGGACTGACGAGTGCACCCGCGACCGCACTGGCGCCGCTGGTGGCCAAGGACGTATTGCAGGGCGATGCCGCGATTTTCGGTATCCTGCTGGGTGCGGGCGGGGTTGGCGCGGTGCTCGGCGCGCTGTTCGTCAGCCTTATTCGCGAACGCTTCGCAATCGAATCTGCAGTGCGCCTATTCGCGATCGGAACCGGCAGCGCGATGGTCGTTATCGGCTACAGCAATTCGTTGGTCCTGAGCTGCGCAGCCTTCTTCGTTATCGGCGTCTGCAATATCCTGACCATCGCTCTTCTCAATGTCAGCGTGCAGCTGTCAGCGCCGCGCTGGGTAACGGCGAGGGCGCTCTCACTGTTCTCTTCGGCGATCACTGCCGGCGTTGGCGTCGGTGCCTGGGCGTGGGGCGTTGTCGCTGGAATCGAAGGCCTGACATTCGCGCTGACGGCTGCGGGTATCGCGGCGATCGCGACAGCGGCAATCGGTATCGTCTTGCCGTTGCGACGCGAAGCTGACACCGACGGAGAAGCGGTGAATATTGGTTACGAGCCCGAAGTGACTCTGCCGCTTACTCTGCGTTCCGGCCCGGTCGTTATCGAAGTGGAGTATGATGTCGACCCGGATCAGGCGCGGGAATTTTACGGCGTGATGATGGAAATCCAGCGCGCCCGAAAACGCATCGGCGGCTTCGATTGGTCGATCTCGCGCGATATCGAGAACCCCGCAATCTGGATCGAGTGTTATCATTGCCCGACCTGGGGCGATTACCTGCGCATGCGGGATCGCTATTCCCAGGCAGAATTCGACCTTCAGGAACATGCTGACACGTTCAATCGCTCGGGGCATGGCCGCAGAGTCAGGCGGCGGCTGGAACGGCCCTTCGGTTCGGTCCGCTGGAAGGCCGATTCGCCTGATCCGTTGCAGGAAACGGTCAATTATATCGGGCCGTGATTGTAGCGGCGCCGGGCCGCGCTTGCCCGCGACGCGAAAACATGCTGCCCTGAATGGCAGGACGGGCGCGGGAGGCCG
>JAQWKP010000203.1 GCA_029247785.1 Novosphingobium sp. | reverse complement strand
ACCCCACCGACAAGGGAGTGCATCCCGACGGCGGCGAGAGCGATCCCGAAGCCGTCGCCAGGCAGCAAAGCAAGGCAAGGCCGGCCTCGGCACGGACGATACTCACGGACCCGGCATTCTGGATGCTCGGCCTGTTATTCTCGATCGTGATTTCGGGCAGCAAGGGCATGGTCACGAACCTGGCTCCGCTGGCCATCGACCAGGGAATCGAGGCGAGCGCGGCCGCCTTGTTGATCTCTGCATATTCCGCCAGCGGATTTATCTCCAAGCTGAGCTTTGCCGCTGTGGCCGACTTGCTCTCGCCCCGCATCCTTGCCCTGGTCGCCTTTGCCGGCTTTGCCATTGGCTTGGCGCTCCTCTCCCAGGCGTCCGCCGGCTATTGGGTCATCGCAGCCGGAGTCTGCCTGGCCGGACTGTTCGGCGGACTGGTCGTCCCGCTCAAGAGCCTGCTCGCGCCCCGAATTTTCGGAACGGGTGTGGTAGGACGGGCAATGGGACTGCTGAGCACACTCAGCCTGTGCATATCCTTCGCTGCCCCGCCGCTGTTTGGCCTGATGTTCGATCTGACCGGCAGCTATTCGATGATCTGCATGATATTCGCCGGACTCACTGCAACAGCGATGCTGGCAGTGCCCTACATCCGTATGCATCCCAAGGAAGTTGGAGCGGCCAACGCCTGAGGGGGCCTGCCGAAGGCGGCCCCCTGCTTGAAGGCGTAAACGTATCGGGCCTGTGGCCCATTGACCTCAGAATTCGAGGTTGAACAATTCGACTGCGTTGCCCTCTAATATCTGCTTGCGCGTCTCATAGTCATAGCTGCCAAGCTGCTCGACCAGCTTTTCCTGCACGCCGGGATAAAGCGAGGTCGGATGCGGGAAGTCGGTTTCGAACAGCACGCGGTCGAAGCCGATTTCCTCGAGCATGTGCTTGGGCGCATATTCCTCGAACCAGAACGAGACCCAGAAGTTCTTGGCGAAATATTCCTTCGGCGTGCGCTTCAGGTCGTTCTCCTGGATCGTGCGGAACTCGTAGAACTGGTGTTCCAGCATCTCGAGCACGAACGGCACCCAGCCGATGCCGCTTTCGATCAAGCCGATCTTGAGGTCCTCATATTTGTCGAGGATGCCCGACACCATGAAGTTGCTCATGGTGGCGCAGGTGCCGATCGTGTTGAGCATCGCGTTCATCGGTAGGCGCTGGCTGAACTGGACATTGTCCCAGATCGCCGAACCGGCATCGAGCGCGGTGTTGATATGGAAACACAGCGGCATTCCGGTGGAATTCGTGATGTCGAAGAATTCTTCCCAGAACGGATTGAGCTTGTGGTCCTCACCCAGATAGCCGGCGACGAGGCGTTCGGGCCGGTCTGGCAAAGTAATGCCCTTGATGCCCATGTCGATGATGCGGCGGGTCTCGGCCAGCATCAGATCCTTGTCCCAATAGGGCAGCGTTGCGGTGCAATTGATGCGGCCGCCCGATTCGTCCATGCGCTCCTTGCACGCATCGTTGAAGCCGCGAATCACGGTCATTGCCAGATCGACATCGCCCAGCGCCAGCAGCGAACCGGCTTGGGTCAGCCCGCCGTTCTGGAAGCAGATCTGCGCCCAGATGCCGGTCTTGTCCATTTCCTCCAGCCGCGGTTTCACCTGGTAGGAGCCAGGATGAATTTCGTCATAGGTCCGATAGGACAGCCGCGAGAGCAGCTTGTTGCGATCCTTGGCAACCACATTCCCGCCCAGAGAGCCGAAATTCTTGTCTCCAATGAACCAGGTGTCGATGCCATCGACGTTGACCACCCGGGGCAGCTTGTCTTTCATGCTTGCCGGTGCGTCGCGCTGGAACAGGTCCGGCGGTTCAGTGAAATGGGTGTCACAATCGACGATCTTGATACCGTTGAACAGCGCGTGAGTGCCCTCGATATAGGTCGAATGATCGATTTCCCGGACGAAACCGCCCGGCTTGTAACCGTCTGCCAGCCAATAGAATTTAGCGTCGTCTTCGAGCGACTTTTCGAGCGAAATTGTCTTTGTATCATCTGCCATGACGGTCTCCTCTTCCACCGCCAGCATATCATTGCGCCGGCCCATTTGCCAGACGATAGGAGTGGGCCGGAGACGAGGGTTGCGCTCTCCGGCACCACTCGCGATGCTCGCCCGCAATCGGAGCGTTATCCGCCGAAAGCGCGCGCCAGTGCCGTATTGCGCAGCATTGTCAGCCGTTCTGTCTGCGGCGAGGGACCGGCAGCGCCAAAGCCGTGATAGGCACCGGGAACGACATATAGCTCAGCCGGAACGCCGGCGCGGGTCAGGCGTCGGGTGAATTCTAGGTCTTCCTCAAGAAACAGGTCCAGCGCGCCCACTGAAATGAAAGTTGGCGGCAGGCCGGACAGGTCTTGGGTCCGGGCCGGGGCCATTGCATCGCGGACGTCGGAGCCGCCGGGCGTGACACCCAGCATAGCTTCCCAGCCGAACACATTCTTGTCAGGCGTCCAGACGAATTCGCCGACATGCGGATGTGGATCGCTGGTCGAGCCGGTGCGGTCGTCAAGCATCGGCGCATCGAACATCTGGAAGCAGATCGCCGGGCCGCCATTGTCACGGGCGTGAATTACCAGTGCCGCTCCATGACCGCCGCCCGCGCTTTCACCCGAGACCGCAATCCGGCTCGCGTCGATGCCAAGGTCATCGGCATTTTCGGCCATCCAGCACAGCGCCGCATAGCAATCCTCCAGAGCGCCGGGCCAGCGCGTTTC
>JAQWKP010000190.1 GCA_029247785.1 Novosphingobium sp. | reverse complement strand
CTCGGCTCTCCTGCGTTGATATGTGACCGCAAGGGGTCACCCATACCATGCCCTATTGCCCGAGAAATGCCCGCCAAGGTAGATCAAATTGCACAACAAGGCTGTTGCAAGCGCCTCGCCATTGCCCGAAAGGGCTAAGCGGAACAGGGGCAATCCCACAAAAGCAAAAGCGAGAAGACGAGTAACATGGCCGAGAAGAATTTCGTCGCGGTGGCAGAGCTGGACGATGTTGCGCCCGGAACAAAGAAGCTTGTCGAGGTGGACGGAACCGAGATCCTGCTGTGCCACACCAAGGAACGTCTGTTCGCGGTGCGCAATCTGTGCAGCCATGCCTATGAAAAGCTTGAGGATGGGAGGCTGCGCAACGGCTGGATTTCCTGCCCGGTGCATGGCGCCCGCTTCAATCTTGAAACCGGCGATCCGATGAACCCCCCGGCGACAATGCCGATCGACACTTTCGAAGTCCGGATCGAAGGCGACACAATCGAAGTCGCGGTCTGACACAGCGTCACCGCGTTGCATGGAGCGTCCATGAGCGAACAGACAGACCTTGAAGCACTGAGAGCCGAAGTCCGCAGCTGGCTAGCCGAAAACAAGCCCGCCGGATGGCGCGATCTCAGCCGTACCCAGGACGATTTCGTCAAGACCCAGCGCGACTGGTTCGCCAAGCTGGTCAAGGCCGGTTTCGCCATTCCTCATTGGACTGCGGAATGGCCGGGCGGCGGACGCGGCCTTGCCGAGCAGAAAGTGATCTATGAGGAGCTGGCAGAGGCCGATTGCCCTCGCCTGCTGCTTTCATTCGCCTCAACCTACCATGCCTTCGCGACGATCAACGAATGCGGCACCGAAGCACAGAAGAAACGCTACCTGCCTGCGATCCTCGAAGGCGAAACCTGGTGCCAGGGCTTTTCCGAACCCAATGCCGGGTCCGACCTTGCCTCACTCAAATGCAAGGCCGAACTAAAGGGCGACAAATACGTCATCAACGGCCAGAAAATCTGGTCGACCATGGCGCAATATGCGGACAGATGCCTGCTGCTGGTCCGCACCAGCAGCGATGGGCCCAAGCAGGCGGGCATCACCTACCTGTTGATGGACATGAAGGCCCCGGGGGTGACCGTCAGCCCGATCAACCAGATCCAGGGCGACGAGGAATTTGCCGAAATATTCCTCGATGATGTCGAGGTTGGAGTCGAAGAGCGCGTCGGCGAGGAAGGCGCAGGCTGGGCGGTGGCCCAGGCGACCCTGTCCTCAGAGCGCGGACTGACGCTGATGGAGCTGTCTTACCGTATGCGCGGCGCGGTGTGGCGGATCGCCGAGTTGATCCGCAAGCACCAGCGCGCGGAAGATCCCGGCATTCTGCGCGATTTCGGCAAGCTGGTTACCCAGATCGACAGCGCTTGCGCCATTGCCGACACCTTCCTCGAAAACCGAATGAACGGGATCGAACGGCTGGGCGACGCCTCGATCGTCAAGAACACCTATTCGCGGGCACTGCGCGCCTATTCGCTGCTCGGACTGCGGCTGGGCGGTCTCGACGAGCAATATCGCGGGCCGATTACCTTTGGCGACCTCAACACCGGCAATTGGATGGCCGACTTCATGAACAGCTACGCCTGGACCATCGCCGGCGGCAGCGAGGAAGTGCAACGCAACATTATCGCCGAACGCATGCTGGAAATGCCGCGCGAACCGAAGAATTGGACGTTCTGAGATGATCGAGCTTAGCGAACTACGCGACGCCGCCCAGAAGGCCTTCCCCGCTGACCAACTGGTACCCGATCGGGACAAGAGCTGGGAATTGATGGCCGAAATGGGCTGGCTGATGATGCGGCCGCCCGAAGAGCTCGGCGGGCTGGGCCTCGGTCGCGATGCGTCGACCATGATCCATTTCGAACTGGGCCGCGTGCTTTCGAGCGCGCCGGTCTTGCCCGCCATGCTGGCGATCGAAGCAATCGCGGCGTCCGACTGCCTGGCCGACAAGGAAGACTGGATCGAACGCGCCTGCACCGGCGAATTGATAACCACCAGCCTTGGCGGCGGCAGCGCGCAACTCGAAGGCGGCGCGATCAGCGCAAAGCTTCCTAATGTGCCCGATGCCGACCTTGCCGGTCACGTCCTCGTATTCGTCCCGGGCCTGGTCGCCCTGGTCCCGCTAGATGCACAGCACGTTGAATCCTGCGAACTGGAAATGTGGGACTGCAGCCGCCGCCTGTTCGAAGTAACGCTCGACGCCGTCACGCCCGATGAAACGCTGGTGATTGCGCGCGGCGACGCGGCTGACGCCCTGGCCGACCGGCTGCTTGGCGAATTGTCGCTGGCGCTCGCTGCCGATTGTCTCGGCGGAGCCAATGCCGCGATCGAGCTGACGGTTGAATTCCTCAAGATGCGCAAGCAGTTCGACCGCCCGCTTGCGATGTTCCAGGTGCTCAAGCACCGCTGCGCAGATTTGAAGACGCAGGTCGTCAGCGCCGAAGCGCTGCTATGGTCCCGCGCCGGCAATGCGGATGCGACGACAACCGATCTTGGCGCCCTGAAAACGCTGGCCGCCGAAGTTTATCAATTCGTCACCGAAGAAGCGATCCAGATGCACGGCGGCATTGGCCTGACAGACGAACACCAGTGCCACCTGTTCATGAAACGCGCGATGCTCAACCTCGCGATGGGCGGCATGCCGGATGAGTGGCACGAAGCGGCGGGGCGTCAGGCGCTGGTGGATATTGCTTCGGCTTAGCTGGGAGGAGATCGCCGCCATGATAGTGCACGACGTCAGTTGGGAGATCGATGCTCCCCGCGAGGAGATCTGGTCGATCTTCCACCCTGAACCGAAACACGATCCGCGCGAGACGAGCTTGTTCAATCCGCGCGTGATTGTACATGGAGACGTGCGGATTGAGATCATCAACGAGGGCGACGAGACCGGGCTGGGGTTGGTCAGGCGGGCCTATTTTAAAGTTCCCTGGTATGTGGGCGGCAAGGCGCGCAGTTGGGAGATGATTACCGAGTGCCGCGCGCCAGAATTCCACCGCTACGATGCGATAGGGCTGCCCCCGCGCTCCAGCGCCATAGGCTGGTTCCGCCTTGAGGATATCGGCAGCGGCCGCACCCGGTTCCACTTCCACGAGGAATACCGGATGGAGAACCGCTGGCTTGCCTGGCTGATCGAGCGCCCGGTCCATCACTTCATCTCGAAGGACAACGACAAGCACGTCCTCGGCATGATCGAGAACGGACTGCGCGCAAAGCGCGAAGCGCAGTCAGCGGCGGAATAGTTTGCGAATACGCGATCCAGAACATGCGGGATCGAGAGGTTTGGAGCTACCAAGGCTGCCACTAGGATCAGGCCGATCGGCTTCGACGCTGGTCTGGACCAAGCCCCAATGACCGCTAATGGGATTTTCCTACAAGGCTTGGCGCTGCCATAGTCGCTGCGCGGTTCGGCCGCTGCTCTTTGGACAATCGTGAAAAAGCCCCTACCTCAGCGTGTCACTTTGCGCGCTGGATTACTCTACTCCGTTGAATTACCATGATTTAGTTTCGCAGATGCAAGGTGACACGGTGTAACCTTTGTAACCTTAGCCCGTTTTTCCTGCATCAGGCCCGCATCATCGTCCCGCCGTTCACCGACATTACCTGGCCGGTGACGTGGCGGCCATCTTCGCTCATCAGCATGGCGGCGACGCCGGCGATGTCTTCTGGCCTGCCGAGCCTGCCGGTCACTGTCGCCAGCCGGGAAGCCTCGAGGAATTCAGGCGGCATCATCGCCTCAACCTTGTCGTGTACGATCAGGCCCGGTGCGATGGCGTTGGCCCGGATGCCTTCGTGGCCGAAGCGCTTGGCGACATGGCGCATCAGCGCGGTGATCGCGGCCTTGGCCATGGCATAGCCGACCCGCACCGGCTCGGCCATATAGACCGCATCAGAGACGGTGTAGATGATAGAGCCGCCGCCGCGCTCCAGCATCGGCGGCAGGCCAAGGCGGGAACACAGCACATAGCCGCGCTGCTGGCCGCGCGTAACCTCTTCCCATTCCGCCATCGGGATGCCGAGTACGTCAAGCGTATCGCCTTCATTGGGCTGGAGAAAATTGGCATGGAGACCGTCGAGCCCGCCAAATTTCGAAAGGGCGGTTTCCACTGCTGACGCGATCGATTCTTCCTCGGATCCGTCAAGCTCCAGACCAACCGCCTTGCCCCCTGCCTGCGTAATTTGGTCAGCACAGGTTCTTGCGACATCCGCCTCGATATCTCCCAGCACCACTGCGGCACCCTCACTGGCAAGTCGCTTTGCGCAAGCGTTACCGATACCGCCCGCGCCAGCAATCAGAATCACCTTGTCTTTCAGCCTGTCCATTCAGCTCATCCTCTCCTCAGGGCCGCATCGAGCTGCCGCCGTCGACGCTGATCACCTGGCCGGTGATATAGCGCCCATCGTCGCTCATCAGCATCGCGGCGGTTCCGGCAATGTCTTCGGGATCGGCGAAATGCTTGAGCGCCATGTCGCGCAGGAAATAGTCACCGCCCTCGCCTTCGAGGTGATGCGCGATCGAGGGATAAATGACTACTCCGGGCGCGATAGCATTGGCGCGAATGCCTTCGGGCCCAAAGCGACTGGCGACATGGCGCATCAGCGCGTTCACTGCCGCCTTGCTCATGGAATAGGCCGCGCGCAGTGCGTCTCCCTGGTGGGCTGCACCCGAACTGGTATAGACGATCGAACCACCGCCGCGCTCCAGCATCGCCGGAACTGCATGGCGGGTGCACAGGACAAAACCGCGTGCGTTGATGCTCATCACCTCGTCATAGGTTTCGAGCGGCAGGGTGAGGATATCCTCACCGCCAGTCCCATCCGCAAAAGTCGCGAAATTGGCGTGCAGCCCATCTATTCCGCCGAATTCTCGCTTGGCCAGTTCGACTGCGGCGCCGACAGAGCCATCGTCCCTGCCATCAAGCACGCAGCCGATAGCTTTGCCGCCAGCCTCACCGATCTCTCCAGCCAACGCTTCTGCGCCCGCCGCATCGATATCGCCGATCAATACCGACGCACCCTCAGCGGCATAGCGCCGCGCCAGTGCTCCGCCGATCTGACCGCCGCCAGCCAACAGTATGACCTTGCCATTGAGCCGTTCCATTTCTCTCCCCTCACGCTGTCGGCGCGTTCTCCGCCTCGATCCGTTTCGTCGCCAGATCCCGGACCACGCTGGACTTGACCTTTTCGCTGCCCGTGATGGCATAATCCTCATCGGAGAAGAACAGCACCCGGCGCGGCACCTTGAAGCTGGCGATCTCTGCCTTGACGAAGGCAACGATTTCCTGCTCGTCAAGCTCCAAGCCGTCGATCGGGACGATGCAGGCCACTACAATTTCACCGAGGAGGTCGTCGGGCACACCTACTGTCTGCGTGCGCTTTACTCCGGGGAAATTGGCCAGGACGTCATCAACTTCGACGGGCGAGACATTGGCACCGCCGGTCTTGATCATATCGGTCAGCCGTCCTTCCCAGAAGAACCGCCCTTCCGCATCGACATACCCACCATCGCCGGTGCAGAAGAAGCCCTCCGCATCGAAACATTCCTCCGGCGATTTGCCGAGATAGCCCGACATCAGAGTCGGCCCCTTGATGCACATCTCACCGATTTCCCCGAGTGGCTTGATCGTGCCAGTCAGCGGATCAACAATCTTGATGACATTGCCGGGAAACGGCCCGCCAAAGCTGTTGAGGTAAAATTCATGTGGGGTATCAGCAGTAAAACCGGTGCAGACGGTCATCGTCTCAGTGGTGCCGAATGCCATTGGCACAACCCAGTCAGTATCGACGCTGGGGTGCTCCCAGATCAACTCGCCGCGCGGAATATATCTCAGGCTGGAAAGGTCGGCCTGCTCCCAGTTGGAGGCGGCATGCAGCCTGGCCCATTGGTGCGGCCTGCCGTTAATGAAGGTAAGCCGCTCCCGCTCGATCAGATCCAGCGCCTCCTCCGCGTCGAAATAGCGCTGCAGCACCAGGGTTCCGCCGGTCGAAAAGGCGCTACCCAAGACCATCGAACAATTGCCTGACCAGAAGAAGCCATTGCCTGTCCAACTACGTACCGGCTCGCGCATGCAGAAGCTCTGCGGCCAGCGCCACCACTGGATTGCGAAAGCGCGCTGAGAATGCACGATGCCCTTGGGCAGGCTGGTGGTACCCGACGAGAAGAAAATCCCGCCGGTATCGCTGGGATGGACTCCATCCGCCCGCGCAAAAACCTGGGCATCAGGAATTGCGCCCGCCCGCGACAGGAAGGCATCCCAGCTCTCGACCGCGCCTCCTTGATGTGCGGTGAGCGGGTCGCTGCCGCCCTCGACTCCGCCAAGCGAAACGAGATGGCGCAAATAAGGGAAAGTCTCGCAAGACAACGAGCCTGGCGCAGAACCAGCAATGCCCGGCTCAAGCTCGGCAATCATTACGTGAAAATCCGTCTTCAGCACCTGCTGCTCGAACAGCAGGATCGAGATCTGCGAGGCCTTGAGCAGGTAATCGAGTTCGGACCGCGTCGAAAATGTGCTGAGCGCCACCGGCACGGCACCGGCCAGCGCGATGCCGAACAGGCTGGAGATGAATTCTGGCCGGTTGGTCATGAGGATACCGACCCGCTCGCCCTTGCCTACCCCCGATGCGATCAGCGCGCGGGCGACCTTCAGGCTATGGCCGAGCAATTCGTCATAGCTCCACGACAGCCGGACCTCCCCGCTGCGCAGCACCACGGCCTCGTCCGGTCCGTGGCGCGAGACGACCGCACGCAGATAGCCGGCAATGGTGTGCGGCCCCTGCCCCGTCTCATCCTCGATCGGGGTTCCTGCAATCAGTGAAAGAGCAGCGTCAGCCAAATTGCATCTCCCGGTCGGTCATCCCTGTCGCTCACCTACCATTGCGGTTGAGAGTGACAAGCTCGACCATCACGAAAAAGGGTGAACTGCCTGAGGCATTTCGTCTAGTGTCGACGAAACATGAATTTGGAGCGAGAGTATGATGAAACAGGTAAAATTGCTGAGCGGCCAGGGCATCGAGGCGCTAGAGCTCATCGATGCGGCGATTCCCGATCCAGCCCCCGGCGAAGCGGTGGTGCGGATCAAGGCCGCAACGCTCAACTATCGCGACCTGATCATCGCCAAGGGTTTGTTTCCCGGCCTGGCCAAGGAGCCAGACGTCATTCCGGTATCCTGTGCCGCTGGCGAAGTGGTTGCAGTGGGCGAAGGCGTCACCCGCGTAAAAACAGGAGACCGCGTCGTGCCAATCTTTTCGATCAGCTGGCTGTCTGGAACGCAATCCGATGGTGCAATGTTGGGCGGGCCGATTGATGGAGTCGCCACGCAATATGCCGCGTTCAATGCCGAAGGGCTCACGCATTTGCCGGACCAGCTCAGTGACCTTGAAGCCGCGACTTTGCCTTGTGCCGCGCTGACCTCATGGTCTGCACTGACTGCCTTCCGCCCGACCCAGCCCGATGAATGGATCCTTGCCCAGGGCACCGGCGGCGTTTCGATCGCTGCATTGCAGCTGGCCAAGAAGATGGGCGTCAAGGTTGCGATCACCTCATCGTCAGACGCCAAGCTGGCCCGCGCGCGATCCTATGGCGCCGATGTGACGGTTAATTACCGAACCTCGGCCAATTGGGTTGAGGAGATTCGCGAGGCCATCGGCGGCAACAATATCGCCAATGTCATCGATACAGTTGGTGGAACGCAGTTCGACGATAATATTTCGCTGATGCTCGAAGGCGGCCAGAATTCATCGATTGGCATGCTCGGCTCTGAATTCAGCTGGGCTAAGGAGTCACCTGGCGTAAACAATGTGCCGATTGGCGTGGGCAATCGCGAACAGCATGAGGCGATGACCGATTTCATCGTCGAGCATGACATCAAGCCGGTGGTTGATGTGGTCTACGATCTCGCGCGCATCCAGGACGCCTATCGGCACCTCGAAAGCGGTCAGTTCTTCGGGAAGGTCGCCGTCAGCCTGCTTTGAGGCTGGTAACCTGCTCCTGGTGGAGGACCTTGAAGACGGCATCTGCCGAACCGACAATCCTGTCGCCGACCTTCATCAATCCGCGAGCAAAGACCAGTTGCTTGGTCTTTCGCACCAGCTCGGCCTCGCAGATGCAGAACTCGCCGACCTGGACCGCGCCGGCAAATTGGTATTGCAGCTGGACGGTCGCACAATGGTCCTTGCCGATAGATTCCGCGGTGATGTAGCCCATCGAGATATCGGCGAAGGTCAGCATCGCACCGCCATGGACGATGCCGATATTCTCATTTGCGGTGATTGCGTCGAACAGCACGCCGACCAGCACCTTGCCGTCCCGTTCCAGCGACCAGCTCTGCCCGATCGTTCGCGAGAACGGGCCAATCGGAAGCTTCTCCCAACCCTCGGCCTCCAGGGCCTCAATATCGAATTCCATCAGCCGTCCCGGTCAGACCTGCTGGTTGCCGAGGCCGGCCGCGTGCTTGGCAGCAATCCAGCCGAAGGTCATTGACGGACCGACGCTGGCACCAGCACCGGGATAGACCCGACCCATCGCCGATGCGGTGGAGATACCGCAGGCGTAGAGCCCCTCGATCGGCGAGCCATCCGCATTGACAACCCTTGCATCGGGATCAGTGACGACGCCGCCCCATGTGCCGACATCGCCTGGCACGATCTCGATGGCGTAGAAGGGGCCCTTATCGATCTTGCCCATAGTCTGGTTGGGTCCGTCCTTGAAGAACGGGTCGCCCAGCCAGTTGTCATAGGCCCGCTCGCCGCGGTGGAAATCTTCGTCCCGGCCCTTCTCGACAAAGGCATTCCAGCGATCGACTGTCTTTGTAAGCACGTCCGGATCGAGATTGAGCAGCTTGGCGAGATCGCCGATAGAATTGGCCTGCTTGATGAAGTCTTCCTCATACCACTTGGGCGGGATCTTCGAGCCGCTCTTGTCGGCCAGCGGGTATTTCTCGATGAATTGCGAATCCAGGATTGCATAGCTCGGGATCGCCGGCACGACATCGTCGCGCTTGATCATGTTCTCGCAGAACAGCTCATAGGAGCCGCCCTCATTCATGTAGCGCACACCTGACTGGTCGACCTGGATCGCATGGGGCCTGGCGGTGACGTTCTGCGTGCCCGGCTTGACATATTGCTTGTCCCACCCCGGAGCTTTCGTCATCGGGAAGCCGACCATTTCGTCCATATGCGCGAGCACGCCACCGATCCGCTCCATCTCGACATGCATGTCACCGGTGTTGCTCTCGATACCGTTCGACCAGTCCTTGGTCGTCTTGGGCATGTATTTGTCGCGCATTTCCTGGTTCATCGAAAAGCCGCCGGCATTGACAAGAATGCCGAGGTTCGCGCCGAATCGTACCTCCTTGCCATTCTGGACCGCCACAACGCCCACAGCCTTGCCGTCCTCAACAATGATCTCCTTGACCGGCGCATCGAGACGAATATCGGCAGCTTGCTTTTCAAGCACCGCCTTGAGCATGCGCCCCTGCAACGCCGCGCCCGCCGTCACCCATTTCTTGCCGGTGAGCTTGCCCAGCACCACCTTGGCGGCGATCTGAGCGAAGATCTTCCTGCTCTCCCAGCTCACTTTCATCCACGGCACTTTCGAGGCATCGTCGAGCCTAGCCGGGATTTCGAGAAAGCCCTGGCGCAATTTCTTCCACCAGCCATCAGGCAGTTCCTTGGTGTTGAATGGCACCGCGGTCACCGTCCGGCTGGTCTTGCAGCCGCCTGGCAGCTCGTCATAATAATCCGGCCAGTAATGCGAGCCACGCTCCAGCGCGACACCCT
>JAQWKP010000188.1 GCA_029247785.1 Novosphingobium sp. | reverse complement strand
CTGGTCGAGGTGCTGGCCGAAGGCATGCGGCTCGGGCTCGAGCCGGGCGATGCCCAATTGCTTGGCCGTTATGAGAAGTGGCGCAGCCTCGATGCCTTGATGGTAATGACCGCGACTGACAGCCTGACCCGGCTGTTCGGTATTCCGGGCAAGCTGCCAAGTGCCGCGCGTCGGCTGGGAATGGGCGCAATTCAGCGCCTGCCGCTGCTTAAGCGATTCTTCATGGACGAAGCGCGCGGCATGTCGGGTAAACTACCGGAATTGCTGAGCAACTAGGGCTTTGGCCCTAGTTCTTCTTTTGCAGCTCCTCCGCCTTGACCGGGGCGGCAATCGGGCTGGGCTGATCAATCTGTTTGCCATCGCTGTCCTTAAGCTTGCTCGGCTCAAGCATGGCGGCGGTCTCGATCAGGTCGAGCGCACTTTGCGTCTCTGAAAAGCGTCTTGCGTCGATGATCCATTTGTCTGCCACTTCAGCGCCAGGCAGAAGGGCGACCTGTTCGATCGCTTCGGGAATGCGGCGCGCGGTAAGCATGACCTTGGCCCGCTCGATCCGTGCTTCAGGCGCCATCACTTTTGAAGATTCGCGGCGCAGAACGAACATTGAGCCAAGCTCACGCGTTGTCTTGGTCCACAGGCTTTCCTCGTCCGAACTCTGTGTAAGTTGCGGCCCCAATGCGTCAAGCCGGGCGGTAAGCTCATCGATCGTCACGGGCTTTTCGGAGAAATCGACGATCGTTTCTACCGCGCGAGGCTGGGCGTTGGTGAAGCGCAGTCTCAACTGGTCGGAAAGGTAGCGCAGCGGTTCGCCTCGATCGACCATGCGCCGCGTCGCGAATGCGATCAGCAGACCCTCGGCCCTGGCAGCATTTCCCGATGCGGCATCGGCCTGCAGATTAAGGCGCGAAAACCGGTCCTCGAGCATAGCGAGGCGTCCCTCGACCGTGCCGACTGCTTTGAGCTGCTCAGCAGCGGTGGGCGGAAGTTCGGGAGCAGCCAGCGCGGCGGCCTTCTCCTCCTCCGTCTCGGGCTCGGGGGCGGGCTGTGCCTCGGTTCGGTCAGGAAGGATGGGGTCGAGATATCCATTCCAGCCGAGCCAGCCGACCGCTGCAGCACCGAGAACGAAGGCGAGCAAGGCGACGAGCAACTGGCCGCGACCTCTGCGTCTGGAACCTTGCAGGGGCGGCATGGTCTGGATAGTCGTCTGGTCTTGCATTGACCCGGGTGTTTCAGCCTTGTTGTTGCCGGGCTCTTCGCACATTTGTTTGGCCAAGGCCAGCAAACCGCCGTCGTCTGGCCTGTTCGCTTCTTTCAATGCGGCCCAGCCGTCTCCCGCCATATCTGCCGCTCGCTTGGAGATCGCGGCCAGCGCAATAGTCGACCGGTCGATACCCCGGGTTTTGCAGCAGGACGCGAAATGACGCGCTGCTTCGCCCGAATGTAACGCCACCACCACCGGAGCGGTCAGCATCGCCGCCAGCTCATCGGGCATCTCCAGCCCTTCGCTGACATAGACGGTTCGTTCGTCCACGGTGATACCCTTGGGCGCGGCGATCTCGACACGCTGTTGGCCGGCAGGTCGCAGTAACCTGGTATGGCCGGGCTGGATCTGGCCGAGCAGTTCCTGGATTCCGCCCTGGCCGGTCGCGATGACATCGAAGCCCGCGGTGCGTGCCGCATCGGCTGTTTTCTCGCCGACCGCATAGGCTGGCTTGCCAGCAAGCGATGCGAGCGCGCCGCCACCGTGCCTGATGGCATTGGCGCTGCCCAGCAGGAGCGCGTCGACCGCGTCAGGGTCAGGCGTTTCCCAGGGGAGGGGCCGGACTTCCAGCAGCGGGAAGCCATATGCGTCGAGCCCCATGGCGCGGGCTTCCGTGACACTGGCGACACAGCCCGGCTGCGGGCGGATGATGATGATAGGCTTCACGACCCGCCGTCCTCCGGCCCCGAGAAACAGGCGGTGATGGCGGGAGGAGCACATTCGAGCAGAATCCGAGCCAGCCTTGCAGGGGCCTCGCTGTCGTCGGAAGAAAAGCGCAGCGCGTCGTCCACCCTTTCCGCTCCGTCCGGGCTGAACAGGGCCGCGCGCATGACAAGAGAGTCTCCATCCGCCTCCGTGAGCACTGCTACTGGGCTGTGGCAATCGCCGCCCAGCGCTGCGAGCAGGGCGCGCTCTGCGATGACTGCCCGCTGGCTTGCGGGGTCGTTTATTATTCCCAGCAACGCCCGGGCATCAGCGTCTTCCGCCCGGCACTCGAGGAGAATGGCCGCCTGGCCCGGAGCGGGCAGCCACTCGTCGGTCGGCAGCGGATAACCGGTATCTGTGTCACCGAGCCGCTTGAGCCCGGCTGCGGCCAGAAAAGTTGCGTCGGCCTCGCCTGCCGCCAGCTTGGCGAGCCGGGTTGCGACATTGCCGCGAATGGGCGCTACGGTGCAATCGGGCCTGACATGCAGAAGCTGCGCGGCCCGGCGCGGTGCGCTGGTGCCGATCCGGGCACCTTGCGGAAGGGAAGCGATACTCTCGGCACCGATCAGAACATCACGCACGTCCTCGCGCTCCAACACTGCAGCGATGGCGATCTCTTGAGGCCGGATTGTCTCGACATCCTTGGCCGAATGGACCGCGAAGTCGATTTCGCCGGCAAGCAGCCAAGCGTCGAGTTCCTTGGTCCACAATGCCTTGCCGCCGATTTCGGCAAGCGGACGGTCCTGGATACGGTCACCGCTGGCGGTTACCGGGACAATCTCGATAGCGATATTTCCATGCGCATCGCGGAGCCGCTCGCAGGTTTCTTTCGCCTGTGCCATGGCAAGCGGGGAGCGGCGAGTGCCGAGTTTGTATGGAGTACGGGCCATCGCGGCTTGTGCTACTAGCCATTGCGGCTAAGTGAAAGGTCGGGATGGAGATCGTTCTCGGAATTGAATCGTCGTGCGACGAGACGGCTGCGGCGCTGGTCACCGGCGATCGCACCGTGCTTGCGCAGCGCATCGCCTCGCAAGACGAGGCGCATCGCCCCTATGGCGGTGTCGTGCCCGAAATTGCGGCTCGCGCCCATGCCGAGAAGCTCAGTCCCCTGATCGAAGCGGTGCTGGAAGATGCCGGTATGAAGCTTGGCGATGTCGATGCGATTGCTGCTACGGCGGGGCCCGGGTTAATCGGCGGCGTGATGGTCGGTCTCGTCACCGCCAAGGCGCTGGCCATGGCCAGTGACAGGCCGCTGCTAGCGATAAATCACCTGGAAGGCCATGCGCTGTCAGCAAGGCTGTCTGATGCGTCTCTGGGCTTTCCTTTCTTGCTGTTGCTGGTCTCGGGCGGACATTGCCAATTGCTGCTGGTCGAGGGCGCCGGACGCTACCGGCGGCTCGCCACCACCATCGACGACGCGCTGGGCGAGGCCTTTGATAAGACTGCCAAGCTGCTGGGTCTGGGCTATCCGGGCGGACCGGCGGTGGAGGCCCTGGCAAGCGAGGGCGACCCAGGGGCGGTGAAGCTGCCGCGCCCGTTGTTGGGCAGGGCCGAGCCGCATTTCTCCTTCGCGGGTCTCAAGAGTGCGGTGCTGCGGGCCAAGCAGTCCGGAGAACACCGCGATGCCGATATCGCCGCAAGCTTCCAACAGGCCGCGATTGACTGTCTGATCGACCGCACGCGCCGCGCAATCGCGGTTGCAGGCCCGGTCGAGGCGCTGGTTGTTGCTGGTGGAGTTGCTGCCAATCAGGCCATCCGCAACGCCCTCGAAACACTGGCCGATGAGACGCAGCTGCGCTTTGTTGCCCCGCCATTGGCGCTGTGCACCGATAATGCAGCGATGATCGCCTGGGCCGGGGTAGAGCGTTTGCGAATGGGGCAGGATGATCCGCTTGATTTTGTCGCTAGACCGCGCTGGCCGCTCGATCCTGACGCTGTGGCGGTGCGCGGCGCGGGAGTGAAAGCATGAGCGATGCTCAGATCGGTGTGGTCGGGGCGGGTGCCTGGGGCACGGCGCTGGCCCAGTCGCTGGCGAGCGACGGCAGCAAAGTGCTGGTCTGGGCGCGCGAGCCGGAGCTGGTCGACGAGATCAACCAAAGCCGCACGAACAGCCTGTTCCTGCCAAGCGCGCGCCTCGCCGACACTGTACGTGCGACGGGCGACCTGAACGATTTGGCCGAGGTCCCGGTCTTGTTGCTGGTCGTGCCCGCGCAATTCCTCGCATCGGTCGTTTCAGGGTTGCCCGATGGGGTGCGTGACCTTGTGCTATGCGCAAAGGGCATCGAAGCGAGGACAGGCCGGCTGATGGCCGATGTCGCTGCTGATGTAGCGCCTACAGCGCAGCTTGCGGTGCTGTCCGGGCCGACGTTCGCCCATGAGGTTGCTGCTGGCCTGCCGACCGCGGTGACGCTCGCTTGCTCAGGCGGAGAGGCGCAGTGGCAGCGGCTTTCCCCGCTGATCGCACGGCCGGCGCTCAGGCCCTATTACTCCGACGATGTCATCGGCGCGGAGATCGGCGGTGCGGTGAAGAACGTGCTGGCGATCGCCTGCGGCGTGGTCGAAGGATTGGAGCTTGGGCAAAATGCACGGGCGGCGCTAATCGCACGTGGCTATGCCGAGATGCTGCGCTTCGGCCTGGCGCGCGGGGCGCGGGCGGAGACGTTATCGGGCCTGTGCGGGTTGGGCGATCTTGTCCTCACCTGCAGTTCGACCTCGAGTCGTAATTTCTCGCTCGGCAAGGCGCTGGGCGAGGGCATGAGCGCGAGTGAAGCATTGTCCGGCAAGAGCAGCGTTGCCGAGGGAGCCGCGACCGCTCCCGTGCTCGCCCAGCTGGCCCAGCGTGACAATATTGACATGCCGATCGTTGATGCCGTCTGCCGCTTGCTATCGGGCGAAGCGCCTGCCGCTGCCGTAGTTACGCAGTTGCTGGCAAGGCCGCTCCGGGCTGAGCAGGAGCCCGGCATTTGACCGAGCGGGACACTGCCGAGGATATCGCTGCCATAGCCAAGGGCGGGCGGACCAATCTTCTCGGTTTCTTCATGCGGCTGGCTGCGCGCTTGCCATTTCTGTTCATAGCCGGGCGCGCCGAAGCCTATGGGCCAGCGGCACTGGGCCGCTTTGCATCGGCGCTGGTGGTGATCGAGCTGACTGCGATGGTCTGTACGCTTGGCGAAAAGCGCGGGCTCGCTCAACGCCTGTCGGAATCGGATGAGCACCCGGCCAATATCGTCGCTGATGGCATGCTGGTCGCGATTGCCGCCTCTTGCGTGGTCGCGGCGATCTTCTGGCTATTCCCGGCGCCGCTGTTCCCGGGCGGCGAATTTACCGAGATCGACCGACTCATGGTGATCGCCATCCCTCCGCTTGCCCTTACCGAGATATGGCTGGCGGGGCTTGCCTATCGCTACAATATCGCGGCGACGGTTCGGGCCCGCGCGGTGGTCGAACCCTGGACACTGTCGATCATGGCCGGCACGATGATCTTCGTCGCGCCCAAAAGCGGGCTGGCGATTGCCTATGTCACTTCGATCTACGCCGCCGCGCTGACCGCGCTTATCCCGTTCCTGCGCGCCTATGGGCTCCCCAGGGCATGGCGGCCAAACCTGGGCGGCATCGGCAGGATGACCCTGCGCAGCCTTCCGCTCGCCGCCGCTGATGCGATCGAATGGGGCACTCGAAGGATCGACATATTGATTCTCGGCTTCTTCGCGACGCCAATGGTGGTCGGTATCTATTATGTCGCGCAGCAGGTCGCGAGCCTGCCACAGAAGCTGAAAACCAGCTTCGAGCCGATTCTTGGCCCGGTCATCACGCGCAATCTCAAGCAGAAGAATTACGCGGCGATCGCAAAACAGGTGTGCCAGGTCGGCTTCTGGATCACTGCTACCCAGGCCGGTATCGCGTTGGCGCTGGGCATTCCCGGCGAGGGTGTGATGGGCCTGGTTGGGCCCGAATTCGTGGGAGGCACCGCGGCGCTGGTATTCCTCCTCGCGGCCGAGGTGGTGGCGGCTACTGCCGTCGTCAGCGAGGCGGCACTGATCTATGTTGCCAGGATCCGCAACCTGTTCGTGTCGATCGCGACCATCGCGCTTCAGGCGGGGCTGACTGTCGCCGGTATCATGCTTGTTGAGCGCCTTGGTTTCGATGACCATTACCGCGGTGTCGCCGCTGCCGTGTCGCTGATGCTGGCCCTGGCGTTCTCGTCTCTGGTCAAGTCCCAAATGCTTTCACGCCTGTTGAAAGAGCCAATCAACAATTGGCGCTGGGCGCTGTTTTGGGCGGCCGCGCCAGCGGTGATACTGGGCTGGGCGGCAACCCGATACCTGCCCGAATGGGCCGAACTCGCATTCGGCGTGCCGGCGATTCTCGGGATCTATTGCTGGGTGATCTGGACCAGGGGATTCGGTCAGGAAGACCGCGTGCTGTTCAGGAAGAGTGCCGGAAAATAACGGTTTATCGCTGAAAAAACACGTTCAGTCGCCATTCACCGCGAATCGAGCCTTTTATAGCGGGGCGTGTGAAAACGTGTCGGAGGGATTGCCGTGAATATGAAAAGACTACTCGCTGCAAGCTGTATGATTGCACTGTTAGCCGGCTGCGCTGCCAACAAGGCTGACGATCAGATCGGATCATCGGGTGAGCCGCGCGACGAGAGAGTCGTGACTACAGGCGGCAAGGTCAGCGAAGAAGCCGCGATCATGGCCGATGCACAGCGCCGTGTCGAACAGTCGCGTGATATTGCGCCTCCTCCACCTCCACCTCCTCAGCTGGCGATGAAATCGTCAAATCAGCCACTGGGGCGTTACGCTGCTGCGCCGCGCGAGATGCGCTCTCCGCCAGTTCCTGGCTATCGCATCCCGCCAGTCGTGGTCGCGACCGATCCGGGTCGTGAGCGCTACGATGGCAAGGAAGTCAGCCCGGTTCACCTGACTCGCGCCGAGCCGGTTTCTACCTTCTCGGTCGATGTCGATACCGGGGCCTATGCCAATGCTCGCCGTTTCCTGACGCAGGGCCAGCTGCCACCGCGCGAGGCGGTGCGCTCCGAGGAAATGATCAACTATTTCCGCTACGACTATGCGCGGCCGGAAAATCGCAGCACGCCGTTTTCGGTCACGACGGATGTGGCAGTCACACCCTGGAATCCGAATACGCGTCTGATGCGGATCGGGCTGAGGGGCTATGACTTGCCGCGTGAGGGCCGTCCCGCAGCCAATCTCATCTTCCTGATGGACGTATCCGGGTCGATGCGCAGCGCTGATAAGCTACCGTTGGTCAAGACCGCGCTGGCAGGCCTTGCCGGTGAGCTGGGCAAGCAGGACAAGGTCTCGATCGTCGTTTACGCAGGTGCTGCCGGACTGGTGCTGGAGCCGACCAATGACGAGCGCAAGATCAAGGCCGCGCTCGACAGGCTGCAGGCGGGCGGTTCTACTGCCGGCGCGGCCGGGCTGAAACTCGCTTACAACATCGCTCACGACAATTTCATCGAGGGCGGGGTCAACCGCATCCTGATCGCCACCGACGGCGATTTTAACGTCGGCGTTTCCAACACCAAGGCGCTGATCGAGATGATCGAGAACGAGCGCGACAAGGGCATCACCCTGACCACGCTTGGCTTCGGCTCTGGGAATTACAATGAAGCGATGATGGAGCAGATCGCCGATCACGGAAATGGCAATTACGCCTATATCGACAGCGCACTGGAAGCCCGCAAGGTGCTGGGCGAACAGATGGAAGCGACGCTGTTTACGATTGCCAAGGACGTCAAGATCCAGGTCGAATTCAATCCCGCGCAAGTCAGCCAGTATCGGTTGCTCGGCTATGAGAATCGGGCTCTGCGCGAAGAGGATTTTGACAATGACCGAGTCGATGCAGGTGATATCGGTGCCGGTCATCAGGTCACCGCGATCTACGAGATTGTGCCTGCGGGCACGAAGGGCTGGATCGGTCCGCGTCGTTATGACGACGCGCTGCCGCAAGCGGCGAGGTCGAAGGCTTCAGAATTGGCTTTCGTTAAGCTGCGCTACAAGTTGCCGAATGGTGACACCTCGCGGTTGATCCAACGGACCGTGCCGTCGAGCCTGATTGCTCGCAGCAGTCAACCCAAGGGCGATTTCGCTTTCGCTGCAGCGGTTGCCGCTTTCGGCCAGGCTTTGCGCGGAGACGAGATGCTCAACGGATTTTCCTATGGTGACATCGCTCGCCTCGCCAACGGCCAGCGCGATTTCTGGCGACAGGAATTCGTCCGCCTGGTTGGTGTTGCCGGATCATTGAAGGGCGGTTGATACTCGCCATTGAGCGCGATGCGTTGCGCGGCTATCGAGCGATGCGTGAACCTTTATCGCCTCGTCATAATTCTCGCCGGAGCGGCAGCCAGCGCGGTGCTCGCCTTTGCCAGCACTTTCGCGCATGGGCCGGAGTTCATTGCCGAGCTTGAACAGCGGGCAATCGCAGCGCGTGATGCCGTTGGCGGATCGGACGTGACGGTCCGCTTCACCACCGCCGATGGCTGGCCAACGCGCCATCCTGTGTTGAGCGGGGGTGAGGCACTGGACGATGCTACGCGAGCGCGGACTGCCCTCGCAATCGCCGAAGTCCCGGGCATTGGCGGGGTACACTGGCATGGCGAAAACGGGCACGACGCGCGAGCGGATGGCAAGACCCGCGAAGTGGCGTCGTTGCATTGCCAGGACGATGTTGAGGCGATCGTGCGGGTGCGCTCTATCCGCTTCGCCGAAGCCAGCGCGCGGATCGACAGCGCCAGCAACAGGGTTCTCGACGAGGTGGCCGATGCTCTCTCGCCCTGCGTTGGCAGCATTATCGCGATTACCGGCCACACCGATGGCAATGGTGACGAGGTTGCCAATCGCGCTTTGTCCCGCGCGCGGGCCAATGCGGTGCGCTGGGCGCTGGTTGGTCGAGGCATTCCCGCCGATGGGTTGCGCGCCAGCGGCGTGGGGGCCGAGGAGCCGGTCGAAGGGCTAGATCCCAAGGATCCGGCCAACCGCCGTATCGAATTCTCGGTTATCGAAACCATGCCGCTGAAGCCCACACCGGTCGACGCGCCGGGACCGGGTTAGGCGAGGAGGCCCATCATGCCACTATGGTTTGAAATGCTGGTGATGCTGGAGCTGACCTTTGCGCTCGGC
>JAQWKP010000170.1 GCA_029247785.1 Novosphingobium sp. | reverse complement strand
CGGCGGATGGGATCATGAAGGCTTCCATCCGGGCCATCGGCAACGGGTCCGATACCATCATCGAACTCGCCATTCCTGGTGACATAGAGACCATGCCGACATTCGCTTCCTGGCGGATCAGCGCGAAAGCGTCGGTCTGCTCGGACTCGATCGACACCCGGCAGAACACTTCGCGCGCATTGCTGACGCTGGCATGATCAACATAGGATTCCTCCTCGCCTATCACTTCGATGCGGCTGCGGCGCACGGCTGGCATATTGCGCTCCATCAGCATGGTTCGTCCTCTTTTCAGAGTGGCCTGTGCGTTGGTACGAGCCTTTTCGGCGGCATCCGGCCCTCGCATGTAAAAGCCGAAGCTGCCAGCGAAGCCATCGTCCCATGTCGCGATCGCTTTTAGGTCGGGACCGGGTGGGCGTCCTCTTGCGCCGCTAACCTTGACGCGATGCTCGCCCACCTGCTCGACAACGGCTTGCGAGAAATCGGCGCTGACGTCGGGCAGGCGATAATTCTGCGGATCGTCGATCTCATAGAGGATCTGTTCGGCTACCGTTCCCACGCTGACCAGTCCGGCAGTGCCGGGCGGCTTGGTGATGATTGCCGTGCCATCCCGGCTGACTTCGGCGATCGGGTAACCGATTTCAGCATAGTCACCGACCTCGCGCCAGTCGGTGAATAGCCCGCCGCTCGCTTGCGCACCGCACTCCATGATGTGGCCGATGAGCGATCCCGCGCCGAGCAGGTCATAGGCGTCTGCTTCCCAGCCAAATTCCTGAATCAACGGCCCCAGCGCAAGCGCGCTATCGACCACCCTGCCGGTGATGACGATGTCTGCGCCGAGCGCCAGAGCCCGCGCGATCGGAAATGCGCCGAGATAGGCGTGGATGCCGGTATAGCCTGCCCCGTCCGGCATCTGGGCAGAGAGCATGCCATTCTCACGGAACGTATCGGCTCGCCCAAGAAGGTCGTCGCCGTCGACAACCGCGATGCGCGGTCTCAACCCCAGCGCTTCGGCCTCTGTTGCCATTGCTCGCGCGCAGGCTCGCGGATTGACGGCGCCGACATTGGTGATGAGTTTTGTTCCGCTTTCACTGAGCACGGCAGCAATGCGCGGGTAGAACTCGGACGGAAAATAGGGAACATAACCCATATCCGAATCGGCACACCGCGCGCGCGCAGCCATCGGCATGTAGATCTCGGACAGATAGTCGAGCATCAGATAGTCGATCTCGCCATCTCGGATCAGTACGGGAGCAGCCATCGCTCCGTCGCCCAATCCGGCGCTGCCACCCCCGATACGTACCACGTCTTTGCGCCTCATCCCTTAGTCTCCTTGATCGCCGCGTTACATTTGCCGCAGGCCGGGTGGCTATCCCTTCAGCGATATGGGCGCCTGTGCAAGGCGCAGCATACGGACCGCGCTACGCGGTGTCCCCACTCTTTTGACAGCCCGAGCAAGCAGTTCCTGTCTTGATCACCAGTCAGGATACAGTGACAATGCAATTGCCCCCCCGAGATGGGAAGCTGCTCGAGTTTCTGGCGATAGAGGGTGCCACTTTCAGAGAGGACGCATAGCAATGAAGCTGGTTACATTCACAGATCAAATTTCGACCCGGATTGGTGTCGTTCAAGACGACCTTGTTCTTGACCTCTCACGCCTCGCGCCATCGCTACCAACCGATATGGTCACCTTCCTCGCTGCTGGCAGACCGGCGCTGGACGCGGCGTCGCAAGCTGCCGCTTCGGCCACCGGCACGGGTATTGCCCTTGGTGATGTCAGGCTGGAGACGCCGGTGCCGCGCCCGCGCAAATTTCTGGCGATCGCGCTCAACTATCGTCTGCTCGCGCCCTTCAAGGACATGACCGATGAAGAGTTTGAGACCATCTGCAAGAATCAGCGCGCGACCAAGGCGCAAGGCCGCCAGTCCTGGTACAACAAGCAAGTTAGCTGCATAAATGCGCCTTTCGGTGATATCGTTTTGCCGCCTGCCCCGAACGAGGTCTATTTTGAGGCGGAACTTGCCTTTGTGATCGGCCGGACTTGCCGCGATATCACGGAGGCTGAAGCGGCAGATTACATCGCCGGTTTCATGGTCAGCAATGACGTTACCGAGGGGGCATGGTGCCGTGATGCCGCGACGCTGACGATGGGCAAGTCGCTTGATAGCTTCGGGCCCATGGGCCCCTGGCTGGTAACGCCCGACGAGCTTGGCGACCCACATCGGCTGGCGATCAATGGCTATGTCAATGGCGAGCTGCAACAGATTGGAAACACCGGGGACATGCTTTTCAATTGTTACGAGTTGATCGCCTTTGCTTCTCGCAGATTCACGCTTGAACCAGGCGATATCGTGACGACTGGCATGCCCTATTGCCCGCTTGAGAAACTCAGCCCCGGCGACCTGGTCCGTTGCGAAATCGAAGCGATCGGGGCAATCGAGAACCGGGTAGTCGGCAAGGCCTGATGGTCGACCCATCAACGGACTTTCGGTTTTGGATCGCTGCGGGTCATGAGAAGGAGCATATTGAATGAAGGCAGCTGTATTTCGCGAGTTGGGGCGTTTCGAAATTGAGGACGTGACGCTCGACAAGCCGCGGGCCGATGAGGTGCGGGTGCGTGTCCTTGCCAGCGGGCTATGCCATAGCGACTATCACATGTTGATCGGCGAATTCCCCATTCCTCGTCCTTCGATCGCGGGGCATGAGGCAGCGGGCGTGGTTGAGGCGGTGGGTTCGGACGTCACCGAATTTCAGCCCGGAGATCGGGTGATTAGCTGTGCCTCGGCATATTGCGGTCACTGCCATGAATGCCAGACCGGCTATAATTACCGCTGTGACGACAAGCCGGACCGCGCCGGCTGG
>JAQWKP010000160.1 GCA_029247785.1 Novosphingobium sp. | reverse complement strand
TCCGATATGATTTTCCCAGATTCGAGCGAGCGCCTCCTCGATCCATCCGACATCGATCAGTTTGGCCCCTCAAACCTCCAGTTTGCTCGCAATGAAATCTATGCGCGCAAGGGCAGGCGTTTCAAGGACCCGCGGCTGCGCGAATATTTCGGTCGCTTCTCGTGGTACCGACCTCTTCATGATGAAGTAGCGCTCAATTCGATCGAGACGCAAAACGTGGCGACAATCAGGGCGGCAGAGGCGCATTTTCAATAATGGTCGCACATGCCTGACGTGGCGATACTTCAGCCGCCGCGAATGTCTTTGATTGCTTCGGCCAATTCGTCGGATCCGACGGCGCCGGCAATCAACTGATCTCCGGCAACCCAGCTTGGCGTGCCATTGAAGCCTAGCTGCCGTGCAATAGCGAGGTTCGTGTCCAACTCCTGCTGGACGCGCGGGCTATTCGCAGTCGCGCGCGCCTTGCCCATATCGAGGCCGGCCCGCCTTGCGGCGGTTTCGATTGTTTTCGGCCCAGGCTGGCCGGCAGCGAACATGGCTTTGTGGAACTGCAAATATTTGCCCTGCTCAGCCGCTGCGAGCGCCATGCGTGCCGCCTGCACACTCTGCTCGCTCAAGATTGGAAGTTCGCGAATGACAATCCGCAGATCGGAATTGCTGGCGATCAGCGCTTCGATGTCTGCGACGCTCTTGCGGCAATAGCCGCAGGCGAAATCCGAGAATTCGACAAGCGTGACTGAGCCATTCGGATTGCCAAGCACCGCGCCGGGGAAAGGCGCGTGGACTTCATCGCTGATGCCCGCCAGCTGCTTGGCATTTTCCTTGCGCTGCAAGGCGTCCATCGCTTCGGGGATGACTTCGGGATTTTCCAGCAGATAGTCTCGCACAACCGTTTCGATGGCTTTGCGGTCTCCAGAGGAGACATTGGCGCCCGAGCCCGAATAGAGCCAACCTGCGCCCCAGCCCGCCCCGGCTGCGACGAGCACAAGAGCGGCGGTCAAGGCTATCTTGGCGGTTTTTCCGGTCTCGCTGGACCCATCTTCCTGCATGGCCGGGGCTTTACTTGCGTTTCTTGCGGCGTTCAATCGCCGCTTTGGCCTGCATCGCGATATCCTGCGCTCGCAACCAATCGGGCGAGCCTGTAGGAAGACCGGTTTCAGCCGTCATCGCGCTGTTGAGCGCTTCAGGCATGCGGCCGCTCAGCACCTGCTGTTCGGCGCTTGCCAGGCGGGCTCTGGGCATGTCGCCACCGGCGGCATAGATCACGCCAAGCTGGTACCAGGCAAAGGGGTTGTAACGGTCGCGGGCTACCGCGGCCTTGAGCACGCGCTCAGCCTCTGCATAATTCTTGCTGTCCTCAGTGGCGATCAGCGCGTGGCCGAACAGAGTTGCGATCAGCGGCTGGTTGCCGGTCAGCTCGGTCGCTCGGCGCAAGGGAGCAAGCGCTTCTTGCGCCATGCCCGATTCCAGCAGGATCTGGCCTTTCAACTCGAGGAAATAGGGATCGTCAGGATCCACCGCGAGGAGTGCGTTCGCTTCGGCCATGGCCTTTTCGATCCGCGCCTCCTTGTGGAACGCATAGGCACGGGCATAGCGCGCGGGAACGCTCGTCATATATTCCGGATAGGTGCGAAGCGTGTCCTTGGGCTTGGCGAGATAGCCGAACAGCTTGGCCTTGGCGCGGGCAAACCGTGCTTCGATCTTCGGATCGCTGGGCTGTAACCAGGCAGGATCGTGCTCATACGTGTCCTGCAAGGTGGCAATGCGATCCCCGGTCATGGGGTGGGTCCGGAAATATTCGTCGCCGTCGCGAGGGATATATCCATAGCGATATTCGAGATTTTCAAGCTTCTTGAAGAAATTGATCGATCCCTTGCCGGATATGCCTGCGGCCGAAAGATATTTCGCGCCTGCGGCATCGGCGGTCGCTTCCTGGACCCGGCTGAAGGCAAGATATTTGCCCATCGCCGCTTGTTGGCCGGCCATCAGCACGCCCATGGCGGCTTCACCGCCTCCCGCTGCTGCTGCGGCTGCGGCGAGCAGGAGCGAGAGGATGCTGATGCCAGAAGCTTCCTTGCCACCGAGATTGAGGACCGCGTGGCCGCCAATAACATGGCCGAGTTCGTGCGCGATAACGCCTTGCACCTCGTTGGCGCTGGTCGCGGCATTGATCAGCCCGCTGTTAAGATAGACTGCCTGGCCGCCAGCCACGAATGCGTTGATCGAAGGGTGATTGATCAGGACGATGTCGACATTCCTGGGTTCAAGCCCTGCCGCTTCTACCAACGGTGCGGCCATGTCGTTGAGCAGGGCCTCGGTTTCGGCATCGCGCAGGATCGATTGAGCCATTGCCGCGTGGCCGGGCAGAGACAGCACCGCAAGCAGCGCGAAAAGTGTGGCGAGTTTCGACAGGAGGCGCATCAACCGACGATAGGCCGTACCGGGGTTAACCGACGATGAAGCGCGAGTCTGGAGTAAGGAACGCATCATTGCCCCAAGATAGGGCCATGCGAGCGCTTGCGCTATACCCGATTACCTAACAGCCGGGCCCATCTCCCAACTTTTCAGGGAAGTGCCGGGCTGGGTGGAGCGAACTAGTCGATCAGGTGTTTTGCTGCTCTCTCGATCAGGGGCACGTCATTGCTGATTTCGCCAAGCAAGACGATCTCGCCATCAGGCAGGCGGCGGGCGACCAGCAGGGCGAATTCGCTTCCTTCGCCTGAAAATTCGGCAAGCGTGCGCGTATTAAGTTTGCGCAGGCTGCGAGCGATCTTTTTGCGAGGCGCATCGCGGGTGACTTTCTGCTTTCCGCTAGCCGCACGGCGAAGCTGTCGCTCTTCGGAGACGATGCCCTTAAGGCCGCCCGGCGCGCCAGCAAGATATTCTGCGAGCTCGCCGCGAGCCAGGTGCTTGCGGCTCGCATGGCCCAGTACGGTCGCATATTCGGTCAGCCGCGTCTTGTCGTAATCCGCGCCGAATACCAGCTTGATAAGCGGTGTCATCGGTGCGCGTTGCTGGACCGCCAGCCCCGCATCTGCGATCATTTCGCTGAATTCCTCGGGTGCGTCGCCTGCGGCGATCGCAAAATCATAGGCGCGGCTTATCGCGGCATAGAGAGCTCGGCGGGATCGGTCCTCGCTGTCCCTGGCGAGCTGCGCCAGTTCACGTGCAGATGCCAGCCAGTCGGCAAGCCCCATCTGCGGGACTGCTTCTTCAACGGCCGGCTGGTCAGAAATGTCGGACTCTGATTGATCATCGTAATCCTGCCCGAAATGGGGCGTGGGAAGGTCGGATCCAATCGAGATTTTGGACAAGTCTGCTGGTCCGTCAGCCCACTCGGTAAGCGGCACGTCGTCCGGTTCGGACCTGGGCCCGGTATCGAGGGCTTGATCGATCTGAAGCATCAGCTCGTCTGTCGTCTGCTGGTCAGCCAGCTCCTTCCAATTGATGACCCCGTAGATGAAATCGATGGTTTCGTCGTCGCTGGAGAAGGGCAGCAGGATACCGCGATAGAGAATTGTCGCGCCGCGCTGATTCACGAACTCCGCCTCGAAGCCGATTGGGGCCTGGTTGGCGAGGATCTGCATGTAGTGATCGGTGATGCGCGACAGCAACGAGCGGCTTGGCACGTCGCTCAGACTTTCTAGTGCGTCGTTGGTTCCGCATTCGTCGGCCAGGGCCTTTCCCAGGAAGGAGATGCCAGGATTGTCGATACCACCGGTGAAATCGAGAAGGACGCTATAAGGTCCGAAATCCGGAAGGCTATTGGGTACGAGGCTCTCGATCGCAGGGAAACTGCGGTCCTGGAGCAGGCTCGCCCAGAAATTATAGGCACGCACCTGCATCCGGCGCTCGTCCTGTCCGATGATTGCCGGCGGCGCCTCGCGGCCGGTCTCGTCTTCATTCAGATCATCATTGTCTTGGCAATCGTCTGGCCCGTCGTGATCCGGAAATTGACCGCGCAGATTATCCATGAGTTGTCCCTACTTGCCCAATAGTGTGGGTTCTGGCGCAACATGGTAAATTTATGGGCACCTCGAAGAATGTCGATTTTGGCCTGAAGCAGGCGGCCTGACGGGGTGATGGCGATCGCAGCCCTGGATTTTGTGG
>JAQWKP010000007.1 GCA_029247785.1 Novosphingobium sp. | reverse complement strand
CGGAGGAAACGACAATTGCAGCCCAGCGGCCAAATGGCGGTGCGCCTGCTGCGCGTCTTGCTTCGGTTTCGGCAGCGTAGAAGGCATCGCGGTCGCTGGCAGCCAGGGCGGCGATAACGCTGGCCTCGGGATGGCGAGTCTGGATCAGCACCTCGCCTGGCTTTTTCGCGCGACCAGCGCGACCCGCGACTTGGGCGATCTGTTGGTAGGTTCGTTCTGCCGCGCGCAGATCGCCGCCTTCAAGACCGAGATCGGCATCGATCACGCCGACCAGCGTCAACTCCGGGAAATGATAGCCCTTGGTGACAAGCTGGGTGCCGACGATGACATCCACCGCGCCTTCCTCGGCCAAAGCGACGAATTCTGCGATGCTGTCCGGGCTGTTGACGGTGTCAGACGTAACCACGCACAGCCGCGCTTCGGGTAGTAGCTCTGCAACTTCGTCGGCGATGCGCTCCACCCCCGGTCCGCAGGCGACGAGGCAATCCTTTGCGCCGCATTCGGGGCAGACCTCCGGCACCGGCACCTCGTGGCCGCAATGGTGGCAGGCGAGCCGGCTCGAAAAGCGATGCTCGACTAGCCATGCCGAACAATTGGGGCATTGGAAGCGATAGCCACATTCGCGGCACAAGGTCAGCGGGGCATAGCCGCGCCGGTTGAGGAACAGCAGCGACTGTTCCTGACGCTCCAGCCGCTCGCGCATCTGCTCGACCAGTCGCGGTGCCAGCCAGCGACCACGCGCGGGCACTTCTTCGCGCAGATCGACGATCGAAATTTCGGGCAATTTCGCCCCGCCAAAGCGGTCGGGCAGTGCGATGCGCTGATATACCCCGGCATCTGCCAGCTGCATCGATTCCAGAGCGGGGGTGGCGCTCGCAAGGATTACAGGAATCTTTTCGAAGCGCGCCCGGATCACGGCGACATCGCGCGCATTATATCGCACCCCGTCGTCCTGCTTGAATGAGACCTCATGGGCCTCGTCGACGACGATCAGCCCGAGATTGGCATAGGGCAGAAACAGCGATGAGCGCGCGCCAACCACAACCTGCGCATCACCGCTGGCAATCGCGCGCCAGGCCCGCCGCCGCTCCGCCTGCTTGAGCGAAGAGTGCCACAGCACCGGCGGGGTCCCGAAGCGTTGTTCGAAACGGCGCAGGAAATTCTCGGTCAGAGCGATCTCGGGCAGCAGCACCAGCACCTGTCTGCCCAGCCGCAAAGCCTCGGCGATTGCTTCGAAATAGCATTCGGTCTTGCCCGAACCAGTCACCCCATCCAGCAGCAGCGGTGCAAAACTGCCCTCACGCATGGCCGCGATGAACGTATCCGCCGCTTGCTGTTGGTCGCCAGTCAACTCCGGCACGGAGTGATCGGGATCGGCGCGCGAATAGGGCTTGTCGATATCCACCGCGACCGGTTCAATCATCCCGGCCCCGACCATGCCGCGCAGCACGCCTTCCGACACACCGGCAATTGCGGATAATTCGCGGACGCTGCCCTGTTCGCTCGGAAGAGCACCTAGCGCCACGGCGCGTTGCGGCGTGATCCTGGCAGCTTCCTCACCTGTCAGTCTGTATTCGGTCACGGTGGAGCCGCCTCTTAGCGCCGCGCTGCTGGTCAGCACCATGCGCGCGACCGATGAGGGTTGCGCGCAATAATAATCCGCAGTCCATTCGATCAGGCGCCTCAGCTCGTCGCGCAGTGGCGGCACGGGCAGCACCTCGATCAAGGGTCGCAGCTTGCTGTCGGGAACTTCCTCGCCGGGCAAGCGCTCCTTCTCCCAGACAATGCCGATAAGTTGGCGCGGCCCCAGCGGGGCGACAACGACTGAACCGAACTCGACCTCCATGTCCTCGGGCACCCGATAATCGAGCACGCTGAGCACGGCATTGAAGACAAGGAGGCGGACGCGTTTCATCTGGGCGCTTATAGGCACGAGCTTCAAGCGACGGGAAGCGCAACCGCTCCGCCAGCACGATCAACAGATCATACTCCTAAAATCTCATTCCGAGGCTGATCGTTGGCGAATGGGTCCTTTGGTCCGGCATCGCATTACGCCAGGAGTGGGAGAGCCTATAGCCGATGCGCGCACTGAGCTGTTCGGAAAGCTGGCGGCGCAACTCAATAGACGCGCGTGCTCCGCTTATTCGTCCGTCCAGCCCCGGAAATCGGGACTGCACGACATAGACCACTTCCGCGCCGGCCAGAGCATGGGTCCTGTCATCGACTGGCAGCCTTGCCTGCACCCGCTGTCGCAAGCGGATTTCAGTGCGTGGATGGGCTTCGAAAAACCGCTGTTCCAGCCGCGTGCGAAAAGATATCGCGCCAAACTGTAGGCGAATCTGCTGATGCGGACGTACTTCTGCGAAGCCACCGCTCTTGGATCGGGCTAAGCCGCCGCCGATTGAAACCCGGTCTGACAGCTGCTTGTCGAGAGTTACACGCACGAGAAATTGGTCAGACGATTTGCGGTAGCGCTGGGATATGCTCAGCGACGCATCCAGGCTGTCAGTGATTGGCACGGACAGGTTGGCCGACATTCTGAACTGCAGTTCCTCCTCGGTAGCGCGGGCGAGTGAGGGCGCTCCGGCTGTGCACAGCAACAGAAACAAGCAGGTTGTGCGGATCATCGGGCCCATGATACCGGCAAGGGCAATTTCAACCATCCCAAAATGGAAGGCCGCCATGAAATTCTTCGTCGATACTGCCGAGACCCAGGAGATTGCCGATCTTGCCGCGACCGGCTTGGTTGACGGCGTCACCACCAATCCCTCGCTGATTCACAAGTCAGGGCGTGACTTCATGGAGGTGACCAAGGAGATCTGCGGGCTGGTCGATGGCCCGGTC
>JAQWKP010000136.1 GCA_029247785.1 Novosphingobium sp. | reverse complement strand
GTTGTTGGCGGCGTGATGATTACGCTGATTGGCGCGATTGCTGCCGGTTTCTTGGGACGCTGGATTATCCGGCTTGGCGAATCTTTACTTAACCGCATGCCGGTGGTTCGTACGATCTATGGCGCCACAAAGCAGATTCTGGAAACCGTGATTTCCGCCCAGTCAGATGCGTTTCGCGAGGTTGTTCTTGTTGAGTATCCGCGTCGTGGGTTGTGGGTTATCGGGTTTGTAACTGGATCGACAAAGGGTGAGGTTGCACGTTTGGTTCCTGGGTCAAATGTAAATGTGTTTATACCGACAACGCCAAATCCAACATCAGGCTTTTTGCTGTTTTGTCCGGTGAAAGATATCATAGGTCTTGATATGACGAATGAAGAAGCTGTGAAGCTGGTTGTATCAGGCGGTATTGTGTCGCCACCAGATAGAGCAATCGGTGCTGGTAAAGCCGCGAAAAAACCGGCGGCGAAAAAAGCTGTAGCGAAAAAACTGGTGGCAAAAAAATCCACTAAAAAGACTGCCCAAAAAGCGGGTTAAGCGCAAATCTAGCCAGATGCTAAAAATTTGACCGCACTATCGCGTTCAAACAGGCTTAGCAGCAAATTCGTATGGTTTTGGTCATTCTTCTCTAATATTCGGCCAGCCTCGCTTCGGGCAAGGATTAGCAGGTCGCGATGCGCCGCAAGGTCAGCAAGTACAAATTCGGGCATGCCGGATTGGCGCTGCCCCAGAAATTCACCTGGGCCGCGCAATTCCAAATCTTCTTCGGCAATCACAAAACCGTCATTTGTGTCACGCATGACGCTAAGCCGTTTTGCCGCGGTTTCGCTTAATGCGCCGTGATAGAGCAAAAGACAGCTACTTTGCTGATCGCTACGGCCAACACGGCCGCGCAGCTGGTGCAATTGCGCAAGCCCAAAGCGCTCTGCCTGTTCGATCACCATCAGAGTTGCATTGGGCACGTCGACACCGACTTCGATCACGGTCGTCGCGACAAGAAGTTTCGCTCCGCCCGTCGCGAAACGCTCCATCGCAGCATCCTTCACCTCGGGTTTCAGCTGGCCATGGACGAGTACCACATCCTCGCCAAATTGCTCTTTCAGCTCCGCAAAGCGCGCCTCGGCTGCCGCGATGTCCTCGCTTTCGTTCTCACGCACCATCGGACAAACCCAATAGGCTTGGCCGCCGCCCTCGAGACGCCGCGCCAAGGCGCCGGTAACATCTCCCATCCGCTCTGCCGCAACCACCCGCGTATCGATCGCCTGTCTTCCGGGCGGCAGCTCATCGAGCCGCGAGACGTCCATCTCGCCATATTGCGCGAGGGTCAGCGACCGCGGTATCGGCGTCGCCGTCATCGCCAGCGTATGCGGCGCGCGCCTCCCCTTTTGCGACAGCATCAGCCTCTGACTGACGCCGAAGCGGTGCTGCTCGTCGATAATCACCAGGGCAAGGTTCTGGTAGGCAACGCTTTCCTGGAATATGGCATGGGTGCCGACCAGGATGTCGATACTGCCGTCGAGCAGACCCATCAGGATCGATTCTCGTGCTTTGCCCTTGTCGCGCCCGGTCAGCAACGCGATCTCGACGCCGGCCCCAGCCGCAAGCTGCATCAAAGTTGCGTGATGCTGGCGGGCGAGGATCTCCGTCGGCGCGAGCATCGCCGCCTGCGCTCCGGCTTCGACCGCCGCCAGCATCGCCAGCAGTGCAACCACCGTCTTGCCTGAGCCGACATCCCCCTGCAGCAAACGAAACATCGGTGAGGATTGCGCAATATCCCCTTCGATCTCGGCGATCGAGCGAAGCTGCGCGCCGGTTAGCGTGAAAGGCAGAGTGAGCTTGTCGCGCAGATGCCCATCGCCGGCCAACGGCAAACCCGAGCGTGAGCGGTTGCTCTCGCGCACCAGCATAAGGGCAAGGCTGTTCGCCAGTAGCTCGTCATAGGCGAGGCGGTCCCGCGCCCGTGCATCGCTACTCTTGTGCGCGAGCAGCACCGCGTCCTTCCAGTTCGGCCACTTGCGGCGATCAAGCAGGCCCGGTTCGATCCATTCGGGCAGTTCGGGCACCTGGCCCAGCGCCTGTGCGACGAGCCCTGCGACTCTGGGCTGGGTCAGCCCCTCGGACAAGGCATAGACTGCCTCGCGTTGCTGTCCGAGCAATGCCTGTGGATCGCTTGCCACATGGTCGGGATGGACGATCTGCAGCGTCTGGCCATACTGATCGACCCTGCCTGCCACCCAGCGTTTCTCTCCCACAGGCAATTGCTTTTTGGCGGTGTAGGAAGCCCGGCCGAAATAGGTCAGCTCGCAGATATTTCCGATCTCGTCTGCCGCCATCACCCGGAACGGCCCCCGCCCCCTTGCGGCGCGATGCTCGCTTGGAGTGAGCGCAACGATGATATTCTCGCCGACCCCGGCCTCGTCCAGATTGCTGACCGCGCGCCGTTCGACAAAGCGGTCTGGCAGGTGATAGGCAATGTCCTTGATCCGGGTGAGACCAAGCTTTTCAAGCGGGCGCATCAGCTTGGGGCCGACGCCTTCTAGCGCGCCTGCCTCGATAAACAGGGGATTGAGCAGCTCGGAACGCATGCCCCCTCATAACCATGTCAGTCCGAAATTTCCCGCGATTTTGACACAGAACATGGAATTTTGCCCAGGCGGCAGCTGAAGAGCGGCCATCAAGGAGATCAGAATGCTAATTCCGCACGGAACAATCATTGCCCTCGTCGACGGCAAGAATTTCGAACTTTACCGCAACAAGGGCGACGAATCGGATCCTGAGCTCAAGGCCATGAAAGCTCCCAAGCTTGACCAACACAATCACAGCGGCGGCGGTCACCATTCAAGCTCCTCCAACCCCACCGGCCATCTCGCCGACGAGGACGCGCACGCCAATGCCGTAACCCAATGGCTCAACAGCCATGTACTCGGCCACAAGATCGAGCAGCTAATCGTCATCGCCGCACCGCGGACTTTGGGCGAGATGCGCCACCATTATCACAAGCAACTTGAGCGCGCGCTCGTCACCGAATTGTCCAAGGACCTCAATGGCAAACAGCCAAATGAAATTCTAGACGCGCTGCGTAACAGGAAATAGCGCCTGCTTGCCAGCCACGGTGCCGTAGCCTACCTGCCGCGACCATGGACATTGATGCACGTCTCAAGCGCCTCAAATTCCGTGGCTGGCACCGTGGCACGCGCGAGGCTGACTACATGATCGGCGGATTCTTCGATCGCTATCACGATAGCTGGGACGATTCCGAAATCGCCTGGTTCGAAGCATTGCTTGAAGAGGATGATGTTGATGTCATGGCATGGGCTCTACGCACCCAGCCTGTGCCTGAGCAATTCGCTGGCCCATTGATGAATGCCATGCAGAAGCTGGATTACGTTGAAATCCCGCGCTGAGCTTGTATCAGCCACCAGCCTCCCATGACCGACCTCACCAGCATCCTTGCCGCCAGGACGCCGCTCACGCTTGCCGCCGTAACGCGGGGCGCGCAGCCGCTGGTGATGGCCGACCTCGCTCGCGCTGCCAATTTTGGTCCGAACCCGACTCGCGCGGTGTTCATGGCAACGAGCGATGCATCAATGAGTTCGCTCGCTGAAGCGGCGGTCTTTTTCGCCCCGGACCTCGAAGTGATCGAATTCCCTGCCTGGGACTGTCTTCCTTATGACCGAGCGAGCCCTGCCCAAGCCGTCAGCGCGAAGCGTCTTTCCGCATTGCACCAGCTGCAGTCCGCACCCAAAGGCCCACAGCTCCTCGTCACCACCATCAATGCCGTGCTGCAGCGTGTGCCAACGCCATTCCGGATCCGCGAATCGGTGCGTCAGCTCAAGCCGGGTATGGAGTTCGGGCATGACAGCCTGATCGCGGTGCTGCGCCGCCAGGGCTATGTGCGAGCCGATACGGCAGTCGATGCCGGCGAATTTGCGGTGCGCGGTTCGATCTTCGATATTGTTCCGTCTGGCCTAGGCCAGGGCTTGCGGCTCGATTTCTTCGGTGACGAGCTTGAAACCCTGCGCCTGTTCGATCCGAACACGCAGCGCAGCACGGGCAGCGTGGACGAGCACCTGCTGCTGCCCGCCTGCGAGACTCTGCTCGACGAAGACACGATCAAGCGGTTCCGCTCGCGCTATCGCGAACGGTTCGGCGCAAAGGCGACCGAAGACCCTATTTACCAGGCGGTGAGCGAAGGCAGGCGGCCTGCGGGAATGGAGCACTGGCTACCCCTGTTTGAGGAGCGGCTGGTCACGCTGTTTGACCACCTGGCCGAGGCTGACCTGATTCTCGCCGACACTGCAGCCCTGGCCGCCACGGACGAACGTATTGCTGACATCGCCGACTATCATGCCGCCCGTAAAGACATATCGGGCAAGTCGCCCGGCAGTTATCGTCCGCTCGGGCCGACCGAGCTCTATCTCGCTCGCGACGAACTGGACGAGCAGGCAGGTTCAAGACCGATCCATGTTACGGATCCATTCGACAAGCCTGAGGGCGCGAACACTCTTGCCTTCGACTTCGCCAACGCACGTGATTTTGCACCCGAGCGCGCGCGCGGGGACAACGCCTATGAAGCCGCGGCCCAATTCCTTCATTCCGCGGGAAAGGCTGGTCGAAAGCCGATAATCGCCGCCTATTCACTTGGCAGTCGCTCTCGCATCTGTTCAATCCTTGGCGAGGCGGCACCCCCAGCTCCTGTCGAAGCTGATAGCTGGCAGGAGGCACTTGGGCTCGCCGCCGATGGACGCCCGGTAGCGCTGGTCCTTCCACTAGAGACCGGTTTCGCCAATGACGAAGTGGAGCTGGTTACCGAGCAGGATATCCTCGGGGACCGGCTGGTTCGGCGCAAGAAACGCCGCAAGGATGCTGACGCCTTCCTGGCGGAACTTTCGGCACTGACGCCTGGAGATCTTGTCGTCCACATGGAGCACGGTGTCGGCCGCTACGAGGGCCTGCTGTCGATCCCCGTCGGCAAGGCCCCGCATGACTGCGTGATGATGCTCTATGCGGGCGGCGACAAGCTCTACATCCCGGTTGAAAACCTTGATGTGCTCTCGCGCTTCGGCAGCGATGCTGAAGGTGTGCAGCTGGACCGATTGGGCGGCGAGGCCTGGCAGAGGCGCCGCTCTCGCCTCAAGGAACGTATCCGCGAAATTGCCCATGAATTGATGAAGACCGCTGCGGAGCGCGCCCTGCGCAAGGCTCCGGTCCTCGAACCCGAAGGCTCTGCCTACGACCAGTTCGTCGAACGATTTCCATGGGAGGAAACAGAGGACCAGGACCGGGCTATCGACGACGTGCTGCGCAACCTAGGCGAAGGCAAGCCGATGGACAGGTTGGTCTGCGGCGATGTTGGCTTCGGCAAGACCGAAGTGGCATTGCGCGCGGCATTTGTCGCGGCGATGAATGGCCAGCAGGTAGCCCTGGTCGCACCGACCACGCTGCTAGCACGCCAGCACCATGCCGGTTTTACCGAGCGGTTTGCAGGCTTCCCGCTGCGTGTTGGTCGGCTCTCGCGCCTCGTACCCGACCGCGAGGTGAAGGAGACCCGCGCCGGGCTCGCCGATGGGACGATGGATATCGTCATCGGCACCCATGCAATCCTGTCGAAGACGATCAGCTTCAAGCGGCTGGGCCTGGTCATAGTCGACGAGGAGCAGCACTTCGGCGTCACGCACAAGGAAAAACTCAAACAGCTCAGGACCAACGTCCACGTACTGACGCTGACTGCAACGCCGATCCCGCGGACGCTGCAAATGGCAATGTCAGGCCTGCGCGAGCTTTCCACCATCCAGACACCGCCGGTCGATCGCCTCGCCGTGCGCACCTATGTGATGGAGTGGGACGAAATGGTAGTGCGGGAGGCGCTGCTGCGCGAACATCACCGCGGCGGTCAGAGCTTCATCGTCGTGCCGCGAATCGCCGATATGCCCGACATGGAGGAATGGCTGCGTAAGCACGTGCCCGAGGTGAAGGCGGTTACCGCCCATGGCCAGATGTCCGCAGGCGAGGTCGAGGAACGGATGAGCGCCTTCTACGAGGGGCGCTACGAGGTCCTGCTATCGACCACCATCGTCGAGAGTGGGCTCGATATTCCTTCAGCCAATACGATCATCATCCACCGGGCCGACCGCTTCGGCCTGGCGCAGCTCTACCAGCTTCGCGGCCGCGTCGGCCGTTCCAAGCTGCGCGCCTATGCCTATCTGACCACGCCAGCGGACGCGAGCCTGAGCGAAGTCGCGCAAAAGCGGCTCAAGGTTCTGAGCGACCTCGACAGCCTGGGAGCGGGCTTCCAGCTTGCCAGCCACGACCTCGACATTCGAGGAGCAGGAAATCTGCTAGGCGACGAGCAGTCCGGCCATATTCGAGAAGTCGGCTTCGAACTCTATCAGTCGATGCTTGAGGATGCGATCATGGCAGCCAGGGCCGACGGTGCCGGGCTTGAGATGGACACTTCCGGTCTCTCGCCGCAGATAACCGTCGAAGCGCCGATTATGATCCCGGAAAATTATGTCCCCGACCTTGCCGTGCGCATGGCACTTTACCGCCGCCTCAATGATGCTGCGGACCAGCCTGAGATCGAATCCCTGTCAGCCGAAATGATAGACCGCTTCGGACCACTGCCTCAACCGACAGCGAACCTGATCAAACTCATCGAAATCAAGCGCCAGGCGATCGAAGCGCATATTGCCAAGATCGATGTCGGGCGACGCGGCGCGCTGGTCAGCTTTCACAATGACAGATTCCCGAACCCGGCGGGCCTCATCGAATACGCCTCGAAGCGAGAAGGCACGATCAAGCTCAGGCCGGACAACAAGCTATCGGTCAATCGCAGCTGGGGCGATCCAAAATCGCGGCTTAATGGACTGATCCAATTGACTCGCGGACTGAGCGCGATCGCGAACAAGGCGAAGGCCTGACTGTCTACGGGAAGGCGATTGTCTTAGCCCCCCGCCAGCTTCGCAAACATCTGCGCCGACATCGGCTTGGCCCGCAGGAAGCCTTGGTAGTATCGACAGCCTTCTTCCGCGATCAGTGCACGTTGGTCCTCGTTCTCTATGCCCTCGGCAATGACCTCAAGATCCAGCGCGCTCGCCATGGCGACGATCGCGCGCAGCACGGCAAGGTCGCGTTTGTCAGAGGTAATGCCGTCGATCATCGTCCGGTCGAGCTTGAGATAATGAAGCGGCAGGACCTTCAAATAGCGAAAATTGCAGAACCCCGCACCGAAATCATCAAGCGCGATGCGGATGCCTTGAGACGACAGGTCTGCCATCATGCGCGCCGCCTGTTGCACATCGTGAAGCAGCGCCTGTTCGGTTACTTCAAGCGTCACACGACGAGGCGGGAAGCCGCTTTGGCGGATGATATCGAGAAGCTCGCGCACATAGCTGCCGAAAGCGAGATCAGCCGGCGTAACATTTAGCGAAAGACGCAGATCACCGGGCCAACCCTTTGCGATGGCCAGCGACCGCTCAGCAATGTGCCGCGATAGCGGTGCGACGTGATCGGCCCGCTCAGCGATCGCAAACAGCGCGCCCGCACCGATCCGGCCCAGCTCGGCATGGTTCCAGCGGGCCAGCGCCTCCGAACCAGTTAGTCCATCGTCTTCCAGACTGAATTGCGGCTGGAACAGGATTTCAATCTCGTCCCGGTCAATCGCCCCGAGCAGGTCAGCTTCGAGCTGTGCGGCTGTGTGGCCATGCGGTGTCGCTTCGCCGTCGGCCCAGACCAACCGCGTACCCGACTCGCTGTTTGCCTTTTCGAGCGCCTGTCCGAGCCGGTCCAGCATCGATTCGACGCTCTCTCCGATCAGGCCCCGAAGCAAGGCGATGCGCGGCGAAAGTCGCAATACCCCTTCCGGAATGGCCATTGGTCGGCTGACCGCCTCGGCCAGTTGCTCTGCGAAGAGCTGCCAGCGTTCGCGGCTGCACGCCTCATTGGAGACAAGCAGGAAAGAACCCCCGCCGCTGCGGGCCAGCGCTCTGGGGCCGTCGAGCTCCCCCGCAGCGAAATGCGAGATACGTGCAGCGACTTCCTCAAGCGCACCGTCGCCTGCGCTCGCGCCATAAGCAAGGTTAACGGCATCGAACCGGCGTAGCCCGATGAGCATGGCATGGACGTGCACCGGCGGGCCGTCATCGGCGGCCTGCATGCTCCATTCCTTCAGGCGCAAGCGGACTGTATCCACACCGGGAAGCCCGGTCAGCCTGTCTCGCAACTCGTCAACTGGATCCTGGCGAAGGTCTTGCATTGACCCGCTATAACGGCAAAGCCCTTGCGAAAGGGTTCAAATTGTCCGGATGCGAGGTTAGCCAGCCAATTCGGATATTTGCGGGGAGGAAGTCGATGAGCGGCAATCTGAAACTTGCACTGGTCGTATCTGATAGTCGCAAGGCGCAGGAAGGTGCCGAATCCTTGCGCCGTGCACATAGCTGGGTCAAGCCGGCCGAAGCGGATGTGCTAGTGGTGGTCGGAGGCGACGGTTTTCTGCTGCACACGTTGCACGAAATGCTCGATTGGGACCGGGTCAAGCCATGTTACGGCCTCAATCTGGGCACGGTCGGCTTCCTGATGAACGGAAATGATACTGAAAAGTCGATCAGCGAGCGGGTCGGAGAGGCCCATCGACTGGAAATGCGCCCGCTCGAAATGAATGTCACGACCCAGGATGACCGCGAATCCTGCTATTTCGCAATGAATGAAGTATCGCTGCTGCGCGAGACCCGCCAGACTGCCAAGCTTGAAGTACGCATCAATGGCCGTGTGCGAATGGAAGAGCTTGCCTGCGATGGCGTGCTCGTCGCCACACCGGCCGGATCAACCGCTTATAACCTTTCCGCAAACGGCCCGATTCTGCCAATGGGCTCACGGATGCTTGCGCTGACACCGATCAGCCCCTTCCGTCCACGCCGGTGGAAAGGTGCGATCATCCCGGAAAGCGCGGAAGTGGAATTTCGCGTGCGCGAGCCGAGCAAGCGTCCTGTCGCTGCTGTCGCTGACCAGAAGGAAGTGCGTGACGTCAAGACTGTGCGTATCATCGCCTCATCGTCCAAGGAACTGACGCTGATGTTCGACCCAGGCTTCAGCCTTGAGGAACGTGTCTTTGCCGAGCAGTTCCAAGTCTAGACATACTTTGTCCGCCATATACGAAATCGGCTACTCCCCCGGTCACCCGTGGGACAGGCTTGCCAAAAAGATCGACACTGTTATAGGCGCTCCCCTGCCCGCATAGGCGGGTTGCTCCCCGGTAGCTCAGTGGTAGAGCCATCGACTGTTAATCGATTGGTCGGCGGTTCGAATCCGTCCCGGGGAGCCATTTTCCCTCACAATTTCACCAATTGCGCTGTTCTCGACCGGCAAGCTGCGATAACCAGCGCCCCGGCCAGCAATCGGCCTAAACTGGTATTGGCGGTGCGGTTGGGAATTTCTTGAGGCGTCCACGTTATCATCACAACACGATGATCTTGTTTGCTGGGAGATATTGAGTTGAAGATCGCCATTATTGGATCAGGCTATGTCGGACTTGTGTCGGGCGCCTGCTTCGCGGATTTCGGCCACGACGTCGTTTGCATCGACAGCGACGAATCCAAGATCGAGCGGCTCAAATCGGGCAAGATGCCGATTTTTGAGCCGGGGCTCGACGACCTGGTCGAGAACAATGCGCGCGCCGGGCGTTTGTCATTTACAACCGACCTGCCCGGCGGGATCGCCGGTGCGCAGGCTATCTTCATTGCCGTTGGCACGCCCTCGCGACGCGGCGATGGCCATGCCGACCTTTCCTATGTCTATGCGGTGGCCAACGAAGTCGGTCAGAATCTGAGCAACCCGGCAATTATTGTCACCAAGTCGACCGTGCCTGTTGGCACTGGCGACGAAGTCGAGCGACTCCTGGCTGAGGCGGCTCCCGAACATCGCTATGCTGTTGCCTCCAACCCAGAATTCCTGCGTGAGGGCGCGGCGATCATCGATTTCAAGCGGCCCGACAGGATCGTCATCGGCACGGATGACGATTGGGCTCGTGACGTCATGCGCGAAGTTTACCGACCACTATTTCTTAACCAGTCGCCAACCCTCTTCACCACCAGGCGCAGCGCGGAACTCATCAAATACGCCGCAAACGCCTTCCTTGCGACCAAGATCACTTTCATCAACGAAATCGCTGATCTATGTGAAAAGGTTGGTGGAGATGTCCAGGATATCGCGCGCGGCATCGGGCTCGACAACCGTATCGGCTCGAAGTTCCTCCATCCTGGCCCGGGCTATGGCGGCAGTTGTTTCCCCAAGGATACGCTAGCTCTACTCAAGACCGCGGAAGATTACGAAAGCCCGCTGCGCATTGTCGAGGCCGTCAACAAGGTCAATGACAGCCGCAAGCGAGCGATGGGCCGCAAAGTCACCGACGCGCTTGGCGACACGCCCTGGGGCAAACGCGTCGCCCTGCTTGGCCTTACCTTCAAGCCCAACACCGACGACATGCGCGATGCCCCTTCGATCGCAATCTCTCAGGCACTGCTCGACGCAGGAGTGGAGGTGATCGCTTACGATCCCGAGGGCATGGATGTGGCAAAATCACTTTTACCCGAAGTGAGTATGGCAGAAGACCCCTACGCTGCCGTCGAAGGCGCAGACGCCATTGTCATCGTGACCGAGTGGGATGTATTTCGTGCCTTGGACCTTTCAAGGCTCAGGCAGGCGGCCAGAACGCCAGTGCTTGTCGACCTCAGGAACATCTACAACCCTGAGGAAATTCGGACGGCGGGCTTTCAATACAGCAGCATCGGGCGGTTGTGAGCAGCCTGCCAGGGCAGTGAGGGCCATCAGTCAAGCCTCCACTTCTACATTGCCCCCCGGCACGCTGGTATCAGTCCAGAGCGCCGTGGCAGTGCTTGTATTTCCTACCCGAACCACACGGGCACTGCATGTTGCGGCTCAAACCCATGTCCGCATAAGGATTTTCTGGAATCGCCCCGCCTGGACCGACCTCGGCAAGTGGGCTACCAGCCAGCGTCCCGAACATCGTCTGACGCCCGGCCGAACCATCGCTATCGAGCGAATTGTCGAGACCTGTGAGCGGATCGATATGCGCCGTCATGAATTCTGGTAGATCGGGCAGCTCCATCGCGTCCGAATCAGGGATTTGCAGCTCGCTGTTGGCCAGGATGCGCGTGATATCCTCACGGATCGTCTCCAGCATCCGTTCGAACAAGCCGAATGCCTCCCGCTTGTATTCGCTGATCGGCTGCTTTTGCGCATAGCTGCGGAGGAAAACGACCTGACGCAGGGCATCAAGCGTGGCGAGGTGTTCTTTCCAGAAATGATCCAGCCTGTCGAGCAACACGCCTTTCTCGACCTGTCGCCAGATCGCAGAGTCGTTCTGGGACATCTTCTGTTCCATATGCGCATCAGCAAGTTCGGAAATGCGCTGCTCGATCGTATCAGGCTCGATACCATCTTCGTCCATCCACGCTTCCAGCGGAATCTCTACGCCGACCACATCACTGGTGCGCTCCTTTAGCGCCTCGACATCCCAATGTTCAGGATAGGATCCGGCCGGGCATGCTTCAGCGACAATCGCATTCACTGTATCATGGCGCATGTCGACAACGACATCGTCGACCGTCGCTGAATCCATGATGTCAGCGCGCTGCTCGTAAATGACCTTACGCTGATCATTCATCACATCGTCGAATTCAACGACTTGCTTACGGACTTCGTAATTGCGCGCCTCGACCTTCTTCTGCGCCGTCTCAATGGCCTTGGAGAGCCACTTCGAACCAATCGCCTCACCATCGGCGAGGTTCGAATTCATCATCCGCGAAAACAGCGTGTCCGGCCCGAAAATACGCAGCAGATCGTCCTCAAGACAGAGGTAGAATTTAGACAGGCCAGGATCACCCTGCCGACCCGAACGACCCCGTAGCTGGTTATCGATACGCCGGCTTTCGTGTCGCTCGGTACCGATCACGCAGAGCCCCCCGGCCTCGAGCACCTTGCGCCGTTCCTCGGCCACCTCGGATTTGATCTTTTCTTCGACCCGGTTTCGCTCGGTTCCTTCCTCCAGGTCCTTGAGCTCGTCCTCGAACCGAAAATCGAGATTGCCGCCAAGCTGGATGTCGGTGCCGCGCCCGGCCATGTTGGTAGCAATCGTTACCGCGCCGAACCGGCCAGCCTGCGCAACGATATGCGCCTCCCGCTCGTGAAAACGGGCGTTGAGCACGCTATGCTCGACCCCTTCATTGTTGAGAAATTCCGACAACAGCTCGGACTTTTCGATTGAGACCGTGCCAACCAGCACGGGCTGACCCTTCTCGTTCTTCTCCCGTATGAGTTCTGCAATCGCCTGGAACTTGTCTGTGGTATTCTTGTAAAATTCGTCTTCCTGGTCATCGCGCGTGACGAGAACATTGGTCGGGATCGAAACCACGTTCATCTTGTAGATGTCGAAGAATTCCGCAGCCTCGGTTGCCGCTGTACCCGTCATGCCGGAAAGGGTGGGATACATGCGGAAATAGTTCTGGAAGGTGATCGAGGCCATCGTCTGGTTCTCGGGCTCGATCTGGACACCCTCCTTGGCCTCAACCGCCTGGTGCAGCCCGTTGGACCAGCGCCTGCCATCCATCATTCGGCCCGTAAACTCATCGATGATGACGACCTTGTCGTCCTTGACGATATAGTCGGTATCGCGCTTGAACATCACAATCGCCTTGAGCGCCTGGTCAAGGTGATGAACAACTTGGGTGTTCTCAACGTCATAGAGGTTGGAACCGACCAGCAGCCCCTCTTCCTCGAGTATTCGCTCGGCTTTCTCGACACCGTCTTCGGTCAGTGAAATACTCTTGGTCTTTTCGTCCTTGTCGTAGTCCTCCTCGACAAGCCGCTTCACTACCGCATCGACCGATATGTAGAGGTCGGACTTGTCGTCGGTCGGCCCTGAAATGATCAGCGGTGTGCGAGCCTCGTCGATCAGGATCGAATCGACTTCATCGACGATCGCGAAGTTGAACGGTCGCTGCACCATCTCGTCACGGCTATGCTTCATATTGTCGCGAAGATAGTCGAAGCCGAATTCGTTGTTGGTGCCATAGGTGATGTCGGAATGGTAGGAATCGCGTCGTTCACCCTCACCAATATTGGGAACGATCACGCCCACACTCATTCCAAGAAAGCGATATATCTGCCCCATCCAGTCGGCATCGCGTTGAGCAAGATAATCGTTGACCGTTACGACATGGACGCCCTTGCCCGCCAACGCATTAAGATAGACCGAAAGGGTCGCCACCAGCGTCTTGCCCTCACCGGTCTTCATCTCGGCGATCTCGCCGCGATGCAGGACAATACCGCCGATCATCTGCACATCGAAATGGCGCATGCCGAGCACACGCACGCTCGCTTCGCGGACAGTGGCGAAAGCCTCAGGCAGAATTTCATCAAGTTCAGAACCGCCATCAAGCTGCGTGCGCAACTTTTCAGTCTGGGCCTTGAGCTCGCTGTCGCTCAGCGCCTGGATATCAGGCTCAAGCGCATTGATTTTCTGGACAATCTTGTCGAGGGATTTGACGTAACGGTCGTTTGACGAGCCTAAAATACCTTTGACGAGTGCGCCGAACATGGCGGAATTCCTTGCAAATTTTGAAGAATCAAGTTGTCAGGCGCGAAGCGAATGGCGCCATTCCGCCCCGCGTTACTCGCGCGCGCGGTCGATCCCGATAAGGACGACTGGCGCAATTGGCGCAACACCCAGCAGCGGCATACTCGCCTTGTCGGTTAGCAAGCCATGACGCGAACGAGTTTGAAGCTCGACCAGGCATTCAGGAATGCTCTTGCGTGTTTCACTGGCAAGCGCTGTCACCGCGCTCATCTGCGCAGGGCGTGCCGATTGCAAACGCGCCTCGGCAGGCGTGGCCTGCACGGCGAGCCCGGTCAGCAATGCCAGGAGAGTGAGGAGCAGTCGGCTCGTCATGCCCGCCAGATAGGCGCTCGCGAGTCGCTCGTCCAGCCCAGCGGTTGAATCGGCGTGGACGAGACGAAGCCCAGGACCTATTGGCCTCTCATCATGGAACTCGAAACATCGCCCCTCGCCGTGCCCTTTCCCGAGATGCCTGCCATCACGGGGGTGACGCTGCGCGTGGCCCAGGCAGGCTACAAGGACTCGGGCCGCTGCGATCTCACCTATGCCGAACTCGCCGAAGGAACGGCAGTGGCCGGCGTATTCACGCAAAATGTCTGCTGCTCGTCCGAAGTCGAGTTGGGGCGCGAACAGGCGCAAGCTGGCCGCGCGCGGGCGCTGATAGTCAATGCTGGCAATTCCAACGCCTTTACCGGCTTTCGCGGACGCGAGGCGGTCGAACAGATCATAGCGCAGGTAGCGCACGCGCTTACCTGCCCGCAAAGTGAAGTCTTTGTCTCCTCAACTGGCGTGATCGGCGTGCCATTGCCCAAGGACAAGGCGCAGGCAGGGGTTGCAGCGGCTCTCAAGGCCGAACCCTGCGAATGGGAGGACGCGGCCAACACCATCGGCACCACCGACACATTTGCGAAAGGAGCGATGACCCGCGCCGTGATCGATGGCGAGACTGTGACGCTTTGCGGCATCATCAAGGGCAGCGGCATGATCGCACCAGATATGGCGACGATGCTGGGATACATCTTCACCGACGCTGCGGTTGAGCCCGCGTTCCTTAAGCAATGCCTGTCCGCCGCCAATCTGAAGACCTTCAGTTGCATCACTGTCGATTCCGACACCTCGACCAGCGATACGGTGCTTGCCTTCGCCACCGGCAAGGCTGCCAATTCCCCGCTGATCTCATTCGACAGCGCCGGCGCGGATGCCTTCGCCGCAGCCCTTGAGGATGTCTGCCGCCAGCTCGCCCATCTCGTCGTGCGCGATGGCGAAGGTGCGCAAAAATTCATCGCTGTGAACGTCACAGGCGCAGCGAACGACGAAAGCGCGCGCAAGGTCGGGCTCGCCATCGCCAATTCGCCGCTGGTCAAGACTGCGATCGCGGGTGAGGATGCCAATTGGGGCCGCGTCGTCATGGCTGTCGGCAAGGCAGGCGAACCGGCCGACCGCGACAAGCTTTCAATCGGCTTTGGCGGCATCTGGGCTGCACGCGAAGGCCAACCGCTCGCCGATTACGACGAGGCCCC
>JAQWKP010000108.1 GCA_029247785.1 Novosphingobium sp. | reverse complement strand
CGACAATCATGGCTGGCGCTCGGGATTTCTAGGCATCGGTGGCCTTTGGGCAATCGTCCTGATCCCGTTCCTCTTTCTGTTCTTCCGAGGCGCACAGGATCGCGTCCGCAACGAACCGACAGGTCAGCGTAAACCAGCCGGAGATACGATGCCGGGGATGACCTTCAGAGAGGGCATTCGATCCGCTGCCTTTTACAAGCTGGGCATCGCCGGAATGCTGTTCGCCTTCGCGGTAATCGGGCTGATCATGCACTTCATTCCAATCCTTCAAGACCGAGGCGTGACGCGCATGGGAGCAGCCAGCATCGCCGGACTCGTTGGGCTTTCCTCGATAGTCGGCAGGCTGGGGACCGGATTGCTGCTGGATCGGTTTCGTCCCGAACGCATTGCCACGATCGCCTTCCTGCTCCCTGTCGTCTCCGCTCTCTTGCTGCTGAATAGCACTGGACCGCTAGCGCTGTCCGCGGCGGCGCTGATTGTCGGGCTTTCGCTGGGTTCGGAACTGGACGTCATTCTCTATCTCTCAACCCGCCATTTCGGCCTAAGGCGCTTCGGCGTGCTGTTCGCGATCATGCTCATATTCCTGGCTGCCGGCAATTCTGCCGGTCCGGTCATAGCCGGCGGCATTTACGATGCATTCAGTTCGTACGACTTTTTTCTCTGGTCGATGATTCCATGTGTGATAGTCGGCTCCATCCTGATGGCGACACTTGGCCCCGCTCCAGAACACAAAATGCCTGAGGAAAAACAGCCGGAGGCGCTTGATGAACTGGGTTGAAAAGCATCAACAACGATGGAGAGAATGCCATGAGCAGTGAACAAATGAGCATCTTCCGCGCAAACAAAGCAAACGAGATGACTGGTGAGGACGGCCACTTCGAGCCGCCACCGCCGAATTCAGTCGACGGTTGGAGCCTGATGTTCGAGGCCGGTCTGGCGGACGGCACCGTCGCCAAGAAGCTGTTCGACGCGCCCGGATTTTCATTGATCTACAATTGGTTCAAGCCGCATTTTCCGTTGCCGCGCCACAGCCACAGCCAGGATTGCCTCTACTATATCATCAGCGGCTCCCTGCGGCTTGGGACCGAGGATCTCGCGCCCGGCGATGGATTCTTCATCGGTGCGGACGTGCCCTACACTTATAAGGTCGGAGCAGATGGCCTGGAAATCCTCGAATTTCGCCATGAAGGGTACTTCACCACGCGAAGTTTTGCCGCGAACAAGGAGTTTTGGGACAAGACAATAGCCTCGATCGCTGCCAACCGTGAGACCTGGAAGGGTTTAACGCCGCCACAACACGCTGGTTAGATGGCCGACAACGCCGCATCAGCCCAATCGAACGCCATGCGCACCGCTGGGATGACGATTACTCGACCTCTATGACCCGGTCTATGTGCGATCGTGTAGAACGCACGCAAGCGCAGGGTCTGGGAGAGTTTGGATGTCATTGGCCAAGAAGCTTGCAATCGGCTCGATCGTGGGCGGTCTGCTCGCGTACCTACTCGTCTACAAGACCGTATTCCTTCGCGGCGGTAGCGAGAGCGGCATCCCCCATTATGGGGCCGAATTAATTGAAGCGCACCTGACGTTGATCCTGATCGGAGCCGCTGCGTATATCGTCCTCAAGGGCGCCAAGAACGCGCGGGGCCGCAAAATTGCCTTCGGCGTCGCGGTCGCCGCACTGCTGTTCCAGATCATCCCGATGTATGACTTCTCCAAGATGGGCTAAGATGGCGGCCCCGGATTCTACGGCCAGGTGGTGGGCGCAGGGCTCGCGGTCGCGGCGACGTTCCTCGGACTGCGCCAACGGTCCTGACGGCGCCCATCTCGACTCGACAGGCGGCGCCCTCTTGCCGTCAGACAAATGTCTGCTTTTGCATATCTGCACCGAAAAGCGGACGGTCTAGAATCCACCCAATATCAAACGTTCCGATCTCAATTTGAGCTGGCCAAAGACTTGCAACCCGTTGCAACTTTCTTTGAAATTTCTGTAGCAGCACCGGAACACCGCCAGCCGCCGCCGGATCTCCCCAGGCCGTTCGCTTCATGCAAGCTACAGCACCGTCGGAAATGTGTAGTACCTGCCTGAATGGTGTCCAGCGTGATTATCCATCCCTGCCCTAGCCCATTCCAGCAGGTCTGAGAGCATCTTCAGATAAGCACTCTGCTTCTCCCACGCGAGCGTTTTCCCTGAACGATTGGTCTCCGCGATCTTCTCGATGGAACGCTTGCCTGCACGCTTGCTGAAATTGGGCGGGAGTTTTGCCAGAATGTCTCTGAAACGATTGCAATCCGCCCGGTCGATGGCTGGCAGACGTGCGTCCTTCCCGAAGTGATCGCCGATCTGCGCTAGCAACGCCTTGTGCTTGAAACGGGTCTTTTCGGTGACGGGCCGTAAATCGAGAACCTCAGCCTGATATCGACCAATGCATTCGCCAAGCGTGGGGCAGCCGCTCGGAGGCGTAAAACTTGCCGGTTGGCTTTCTACGTTCCGAAAGAAACTGTCTTCGATCTCGTCACGGGAATCGCCCTGGAGTTGGGCCAACTCCGTTGCACCCAGTTGCAAAATCGCGCGCCTGATTCGTTCCGCCAACAGATCGGCAGCGCGACCATCAATCGCGCGATCCTCGCCAAGTTCTTTCAAGGCCTCTTTCTGGGCTTCCTCCACCAACCAGTTGGCGTCTGGGTCTTCCCAAGATTGCAGTGTCGCTTGTTCCCACTGGAGGTCTTCAGTCGCAGCCGCTCGTGCATCGTCCGGATCGGCTGGGCCACGCGCACGGAGGTCGAGTTCGGCACTGCGGCGTAAGAAGAAACGACGGGCCAACGCCTTGACCTCTTCCTCACTGAGGTGTTGTCCGGACGACGCAGGTCCGGTGTCGGTTTGGCAGTCACGCTCTGCCTCAGCGAAGGCGGCGGCCCAATGCGCCTCATGTTTGAGGTGAAGCGCCTTAGCCTCCGTACGATTTGTCGTCCGCAGACTCTTGAGTATCTCGCTCCTGCCGAAATGAGACACCAAGGCCCTCGGCACAACAATGCGCGAATAATAGGTCCGGCTACCACACTGCAGACCACGGATTTTTGCCACCTGTTTCACTCCTGCACTGTAACAGTTGGAAAAGGAAACTACCGGAATTCCGACGTTATTTTAGAAATTTCAGGTGGTTACTTCTAGAATGGTGGAGCCTAGCGGGATCGAACCGCTGACCTCTACAATGCCATTGTAGCGCTCTCCCAGCTGAGCTAAGGCCCCGTGCCATTCATCCGGCAGGCCCTGGGAGGTCTGCCTTTGCCCCGAGCAGAGCCCGGGACGCCGCCTCTAGTAACGGCATTCCCGCTTTGCAAGGGGAAACTTCGGCCTGATCGGGACGCTGGCAGTCCCCCACCATAGTCCATGCAAATCAAGGCCGCTCAAACCTGTCAGGTCTCGGCTTCGTCTTCATCCTTGGCCTTGGCCACGCCGAGATCGTCGTCGCCGCCAAGATCGACATCATTGTCAGGAGAATCGTCGTCCTCGTCGATATCGAGATCCTCATCGTCGATATCGTCGTCCTTGGCAGGCTTGTCCTTCTGAGCTTCCTCGAAGGGGATCGGCTGCTTGGTCTTGAGCACAGGCTCAGGATACCAGGCGTTATCGCATTCGATGCATGTCACCGGGTCGTCCTTGCCCAGATCGTAAAAACGAGCGCCGCATTTCGGGCAGCCATGCTTGGCGCCCCATTCAGCCTTGACCATCACCAATCCTCATACTGCCCGGCCAATGATGGCGGAGCGAAAAAATCCTGCGCTTGATGGGTATGCCGAGTGCCGGAATCGAGCACGCGAGCCACATCTGGGCGCGCGCCTTGCCATAGGCATTGCGCGCTGTCAAAACCACCTCGCTCTTAATCCCGATCAAACGCGCCAATCAACCCCGAAAGCCAGCCCTTTGAGCAATAGCGATCCTACCGCCCCGCGACCCCGCCGCTTTGGTCCGGGAAGCCCTCTCAAGGGGAGTATCCGCGTGCCCGGCGACAAGTCGATCAGTCACCGCGCCATAATGCTGGGCGCGCTCGCAGTGGGCGAGACCCGCATTTCCGGCCTGCTGGAAGGCGAGGATGTTCTGGCAACGGCTGCGGCCATGCGCGCAATGGGTGCAAGCGTTGAACGCGTGGGAGATGGCGAATGGCGCGTGCACGGCGTTGGCGTCGGCTCGCTGCTCCAGCCGCAGACGGCGCTGGACATGGGCAATAGCGGCACATCGACACGCCTGCTGATGGGCCTTGTCGCCAGCCATCCGATCACGGCCAGCTTCATCGGTGACGCCAGCCTGTCTGGCCGACCGATGGGCCGGGTGATCGAGCCGCTCTCAAAAATGGGCGCGGAATTCACCGCCAGTCCGGGTGGCACGCTGCCACTGATGCTGCGCGGTGCTTCGCCAGCCGTGCCGATCACATATCGCCTTCCTGTCGCTTCCGCGCAAGTGAAGAGCGCAGTGTTGCTGGCTGGCCTCAACACACCGGGCACCACCACGGTGATCGAACCAGTGCCGACACGCGACCATTCCGAGCGCATGCTGGCAGGCTTCGGCGCGCAGCTGTCGGTCGAGCAGGGTGTGGACGGCGCTCGGGTCATTTCGCTCAGCGGCGAGGCAGAGCTCTCGCCGCAGGACATCACCGTGCCTGGAGATCCTTCCTCGGCAGCGTTCTTCATTGTCGCGGCGCTAATCGTGCCTGGCAGCGAAATTGCGATCGAGAATGTCGGGCTCAATCCGACCCGCGCCGGTTTGATCGAAGTGCTGCGCCAGATGGGCGGGAGCATCGAGGAAGTCGACCGCCGCGAAGTGGGCGGTGAGCCGGTGGCGGACCTGGTGGTGCGTCATTCGCCGCTCAAGGGCATCGAGGTTGATCCGGCCCTCGCGCCGAGCATGATTGACGAGTTCCCCGCCCTGTTCGTGGCCGCTTCATTGGCCGAGGGGCGCACCGTGACGTCGGGTCTCGAGGAATTGCGCGTCAAAGAATCGGACCGGCTGGCGGCGATGGCCTCCGCGCTGACCATGGCGGGCGCAAGGGTAACCGAGCATGCAGACGGGCTGACGATCGAAGGCATTGGCGGTGAAACGTTGCCCGGCGGTTTCGGCACCATAGCGACCCAACTCGACCACCGTATCGCCATGAGCATGGCGGTGGCCGGCCTGGTCAGCCGCGAGGGTATCGAGCTTGACGACACGCGGCCGATCGTCACCAGTTTCCCCGCCTTTGAGGCCATGCTGGACGGGCTGGCCCAGGGCGAGCTGGCTCAGGATGGACTGGCCCAAGACGAGCGGGCACAGTGACCATTCCCAACCTCTTCGGGATCAGCTCGGCCACAGCAGACATATTCGGCTTTACCGGCATGGCCTGCATCATCTTCGCCTATGCCTATATCACCGGTTTCCGGGCCCCCAACCCTTACATCCAGCATGGCGTGAACCTTGCCGGCGCGGCGCTGCTGGCGGTTTCGCTGACGGTCAATACCAATATGGCATCGATGGTTCTGGAAGGTTTCTGGGCAGCGATCGCTTTGTGGGGGCTGGCCAAGGCGTTCACGAGCGCGGGACACAAGGCGTGATCATCGCCGTTGATGGGCCGACGGCTTCGGGCAAGGGCACGATCGCGAGAGCACTGGCCGCGCATTTCGGACTGCCCCATCTCGATACCGGGCTGCTTTACCGCGCGGTTGGACGGCGTGTAGCGCTCAATGGCGGCGATCCTGATTGTGAGGCAGACGCGCTGGCTGCATGCAGCTTTCCGGACAAAATGCTCACCGATCCCGAGCTGCGCAACGAGGTTTCGGGAGGGCTCGCCAGCCGGGTCTCGGTCCATCCGGCGGTACGTCGGGCCCTGTTCGAGCGGCAGCGAGGCTTTGCCACCCAAGTGGGCGGCGCGGTGCTCGACGGGCGCGATATCGGCACCGTGATTGCGCCGGAAGCAGATGTGAAGATGTTCGTCACCGCCAGCATCGCAACCCGCGCCGCACGCCGCTTTCGCGAAATGCAGGAAGCTGGACGCGATGTCACGCTGGAGGCGATCCACGCCGATCTTGCGACACGCGATGCACGCGACACGGGGCGCAAAGCCTCGCCGCTGGTGGCAGCTGACGGTGCAATCCGGCTCGACACCTCGCAGATCAACCGCGAAGAAGCGATTGCCGAGGCGATGAAGCTGGTTGAGCAAGCGAGGCAAAGGGCAGGTTAGAGCAGTCTCGATTGGCCTTTCCTACAGACCCGCGCATATGCCACCTTCGCGAATTCCGGCCATCCCGGTCGGCATAGCTTCGATAAATCTCCATACCTCATTGATATATTTGTATTTATTATCACTTTTCAACGACTCACCGACAAATTCATTACAAGCTTCACCAGGGCGAAGTTCGTGAGTTTCGAAACGGTACCAGGCTCGCCAGCAATACCGGTCCCTATGCCTCCACAAGCGCCGGAATTGCTTGCTTTTGCGCCCCCCCTGCCCTAGGTGCCGCCGGTCCGACGGCCCCTTGGGACCCGAAGACGCCGCGGATGGTGTTCGGCCGCCACGGCACATCGGCCCTTTGGCCCGCCAGCGGCAATCCCGCCGCCAGCGGAGGAAAGACCAGCGGAAACAACCGCCTGGCCGGAAATATTGATACAGGAAACTCAACATATGGCATCCACTGCCAATCCCACGCGCGATGATTTTGCCGCGCTTCTTGAAGAATCCCTCGGTGGCAATGGAGACGAAGGCTTCGAAGGCCGCGTCGTCAAAGGCACCGTAACCGGGATCGAAAACGACAAAGCGGTAATCGATGTCGGCCTCAAGAGCGAAGGCCGCGTCTCCCTCCATGAATTTGCACGCGGCGAAGGCGGCCAGAACCTCAAGGTCGGCGACGAGGTCGAAGTCTATGTCGACCGGGTCGAAAACGCCGACGGCGAAGCGATGCTCAGCCGCGACCGCGCCCGCCGCGAAGCGGCCTGGGACAAGCTCGAAAGCGAATTTGGAGAAGGCAAGCGTGTCGAGGGCGTGATCTTCGGTCGCGTCAAGGGCGGCTTCACCGTCGATCTCGACGGCGCCGTGGCCTTCCTTCCCGGCAGCCAGGTTGATATTCGCCCGGTGCGCGACGTCACCCCGCTGATGGACATGCCGCAGCCGTTCCAGATCCTCAAGATGGACCGCCGCCGCGGCAATATCGTTGTCTCACGCCGCGCCGTGCTCGAGGAAACCCGCGCGGAACAGCGCAGCGAACTGATCGAGAAGCTCGCCGAAGGCCAGGTTATCGAGGGTGTCGTCAAGAACATCACCGATTACGGCGCATTCGTCGATCTCGGCGGCATCGACGGTCTGCTCCATGTCACCGACATGAGCTACAAGCGCGTCAATCATCCGAGCGAAGTCATCAATATCGGTGACACCGCCAAGGTCCAGATCATCCGCATCAACCAGGAAACCCAGCGCATCTCGCTTGGCATGAAGCAGCTGGAAAGCGATCCCTGGGACGGCGCCGCCGAGAAGTTCCCGATTGGCGCGAAGCTGTCTGGTACAGTCACCAACATCACCGAATATGGCGCATTTGTCGAACTGGAAGCGGGCATCGAAGGCCTTGTCCATGTTTCGGAAATGAGCTGGACCAAGAAGAACGTCCATCCCGGCAAGATCGTTTCGACCAGCCAGGAAGTCGAAGTCATGGTGCTCGAGGTTGATGGCGAGAAGCGCCGTATCAGCCTCGGTCTCAAGCAGGCCCACCAGAACCCCTGGCAATCCTTCGCCGAGACCCATCCGGTCGGCGCGCAGGTCGAAGGCGAAGTCAAGAACGCCACCGAATTCGGCCTGTTCATCGGCCTCGAGGGCGACGTCGACGGTATGGTCCACATGTCGGATATCGCGTGGGGCATCTCCGGCGAGGACGCGCTGGCGCTGCACCGCAAGGGCGAAGAGGTTTCCGCTGTGGTTCTCGATGTCGATGTCGAGAAGGAGCGCATCAGCCTTGGCATGAAGCAGCTTGAGCGCGGTGCGCCAAGTGCTGGCGCTGCGGCCACTGGCGGCGGGCTCAAGCGCGGTCAGGTCGTGACCGTCAACGTGCTTGAAGTGCGCGATGGCGGGCTCGAGGTTCAGGCGAGCGAAGATGGTGCCACCGGCTTCATCAAGCGTTCCGACCTTGGCCGCGACCGCGACGAGCAACGTCCCGACCGTTTCCAGGTCGGCCAGAAGTTCGATGCCACCGTCGTCGGCTTCGACCGCTCGAAGAAGCCCAACTTCTCGATCAAGGCCCGTCAGCTGTCGGAAGAAAAGGAAGCCGTCGAGCAGTACGGTTCGTCCGATTCGGGTGCGTCGCTGGGCGACATCCTCGGCGAGGCGCTGAAAGGCAAGAAGGACTGAACCGGCCCGTTCCCGCCGACGCGGGAAATGCCGGAAGAGCAAAGCCCGCCTGCCAATTTTGGCAGGCGGGCTTTCGCTTCGCCGCACATGCGCTAAACTGATGGCCTGAGGAGTGGCCCATGCTCGAAATCCACCAGTTCCCCTGCCTGTCGGACAATTATGGCTATCTGTTGCACGATCCTGGTAGCAAGGAGACCACCTGTATCGATACGCCCGATGCCGATGCCTATCTGCGCGAAGCAGGGAAGAAGGGTTGGCAGATCACCCAGATATGGAACACCCATTGGCACCCCGACCATGCCGGCGGCAACGAGGCGATCAAGGCTGCCACCCATTGCACAATCACCGCGCCTGCCGATGAGGCCGACAAGATTGCCGGGATTGATCGGACCGTCGGTCAGGGTGACACGGTCAGTCTGGGCGATTGGCAAGCGGACGTGATTGACGTTGGCGGGCACACCTCTGGCCATATCGCCTATCACCTGCCCGCAGCCGATATTGCGCTTGTCGGCGATGCCGTCTTCGCGCTGGGTTGCGGACGCATGTTCGAAGGCACCGCCCCGCAATTCTGGCAGAGTCTCAGTCGCGTCAAGGCGCTGCCTCCGCAGACCATGCTTTATTGCGCGCATGAATATACCGCAGCCAATGCCAAGTTCGCGCTGCATGCCGATCCGGACAATGAAGCGCTGCAGGCCTATGTTCAGGAAGTCCATGAGCGCCGTGAGCGCGACGAGTGGACCGTTCCCAGCAAACTTGAACGCGAACTCGCCGCCAATCCATTCCTGCGTGCCGACGACCCGGACATGCAGGCGCACTGGGCCGATAAAGGCGGAAAACTTGGCGATGCCGTCGCAACCTTTGCTGCGCTGAGGAGTGCCAAGGACAATTTCTAAGAGGGGCGTTGCGCAATGGACAAGATAGCCGACTACACGGGCAAGCTGCTCAACCACGTCGAAGCGCTATACCGCCCAGGCGAACGCCAACTGGCCATCGATCTTGCCGAGGCACTTGGCTGTGCGGTCAGCGACACCGGCTTCACCGGAGGCGGCGAGGAATCGTTTCTCGGCATCCATCCCAACCCAGACGACCAGAACGTGCAGAACAACGTGTTCTATATCTCGCCGATGCGGCCCGAACAGCTGGCGCTTGAAGATCAATTGCAGCAATTCCTCAATAGCGACACCGCCTTGCAACAGAACCTCGAAGCCTATCGCGAGGCAGCTCGTACGATGCCCTTCGGCGTGTCCCATTTCTCCTTGCGATACCATTCAGGACGGGCAGTTCAGGACGTGGCCGACCGGGTCAGGCAATCGCTAGGTGAAAGGCTCGGAGACCGGCTCCACGTTCGCGTGTTCCAGCAAGGCGATCCCGACGGAGCAGGCGGCGAATTGGCGCAAGGCTTCGTTTACCAGGACGTGATCGTCTCAGGCTCGTTCCTACACGGCCAACTCATCGAATTGCAGAGCCAGCCGGTCGCCTAGAAAGACCGGCGAGGCCTCACTTTCCGGGTCGGAATGAGATAGCCGCATCGCCGGTCGCGCGAACCGGCAGGTAGAGACCTTTGCCGAACGCCTGCAGCTTGCCGGTCTCAACGCCGGAAATGCTGCTCCTGATGACGAACTTGCCTTTGCGGATCTCACCAAGCGCCAGGCCGACCTTGTCAACCAAGCGGTCGCGATCCTTGGCAAAGTCCTGACCCACTGCCTCGCCGATTGCCTGAGTCACGGACCCGCTGTTCGCCAGCTTGAGCAACAAATCCCCGCCCGGCCCCTCGATGTTGCCGCTGACGACGAGACGCTCGAATCCGACCTCGGATGAGCCGGATTCAGTAACGGGCATGGCTTCGAGCCACAACCGTCCGCGAACCTCACCCAGTGCAGAGGTGGCGGGGTTGGCCGTAACATCAAATCCGATAGCAATTCGGCCGCCTGTCGTCCCATAGGCCGTAACATTCGCAAATGTCGCCTCGACGTCACCCACTTTCGGCAGCTTGAAGGGCTCCTTCGCGCGCTTGTCGAGCGCCCGCTGGATAACCGGCTCGATCTGGGCGTAGTCGGCGATCACCGGAATGAAGAACTGCAGCCCTCTGTTACCGCCGGACCTGCCGGGAGCGGGCAAGGCCACACGCGTGGGATCAGTTGGCCGGGCTCCGACGAAGGTCTCCGTCGTTGCATCAACACCAAGGCTCAGCCGGATGCGCCCTCCCCTCAACGAATAGCCGTCGAAGATGGGCCGAATCGGGGTCAGCCGCATCCACACTTCCGGATCGGCGTCGTTGACCCTGAGCGATGTGAAACCAGCGTCCCACAACTTCTGAACCTGCGGACGCAAACCGAGCTTGGAAAGGTGCCTTGGCAGGCTCGCTTCGAGCTTGCGCATGATCGGTTTCAGTTCCTTGTCCGCCTGATCGGTAAATGTGATTCGCTGACCGAGAAAGTCGATCCCCGGCGGACTGGTCCAATTATATCTCAGCCTGACCGTGCCACGCGGCGACCAGTCTGACGCCAGGTCGAGACGGATCCTGGCCTGGGCCATTGCCGAGCCCGTCGCGGTTTCCTCCTTGAGAATCCCGCCGACATCGCGCGCGCGGACCTTTGCCCTGATCGGCATCTCGAAAACCAGGTCCCGCCCCTGCCCGCGCATGCGGATCGCACCGCGAGTTACCTCGCCAACCACAGTGCAGGGAATTTTGGGCACGACATTCAAACGCCTGCCGAGAATTTTGACCTTCTTTTTCGGAACGCAGCGATCAAAACGTCGGTCGATCGTCCAGAGCTTGCGCGGGATCTCCGCTTCGACGGCGCGCCTCAGTATCGCCGCGTCGAATTCAACAGGAGCCGAGATTAATGAAGATTCGGTAGGGACCGGCAATTCGTCGTCTGCACGGGGCGGACCTTCAGCGCTGCCTTGCGAGCCGGAAAACACCCAGCCAG
>JAQWKP010000181.1 GCA_029247785.1 Novosphingobium sp. | reverse complement strand
CTGGAGTCGGAAAACTCTTCACAAGAATCCTTCGAATTCCATGAAAGGCCCTTGAAATTACTGGATAGGTCTGAAGTGATAGCCGTGCTCTATGCGACGCCGGACGGGCTGCCACGGCGGTTCCGCTGGCGCGGTGAGGTGCATGAGATTGCTCGCGTCGAGGGTCCTGAACGAATCGCGCCCGAATGGTGGCGTGAGCGTTCCTCCACGCGGCTGCGCGACTATTATCGCATCGAAGACGGTGAGGGCCGGCGCTACTGGATCTATCGCGACGGCATCGCCGGCGATGGCAGGGGCGGCGCGCCGCAATGGTTCCTTCAGGGGCTGTGCGAGTGATGCCCGAAGCTTCGCTCACGCCTGATCGTCACCGGACTAGGCTCGATCCCGATGTGATCGAACCGCCGATGCGCGCAGCTTTCGTCGAATTGGGGCTGACGAGCTGCTTTTCTTTCCTGCGCGGGGCTTCCGATGCCGTCGATCTTGCCATGACCGCCCGCATGCTTGGCTATGATGCGATCGGCATTGCTGACGCCAATTCCATGGCCGGGGTGGTGCGCATCCACAGCGAAGCGAAAGCGCTCAAGCTGACCCCGGTGATTGGCTGCCGGATCGAGACAGTCGAGGGGCTGAGCTTTCTTGCCTATCCCACAGACCGCGCCGCCTATGGCCGCCTGTCCCGCCTGATTTCGGCCGGGCGAATGGCAACGCTTAGCGGCGAGTGGCAGGACAAGGGCGTGTGCGAAATTTCGCTGGCGATGTTGGCGGAACATGCTGTCCAAAAGGGTGAGGGCGACGTGCAGCTCATCCTGCTACCACCGCGCGATTTAGCCGAAACTTTCGATTTAGGTCGTCTTCGCCACGAAGGCGGGGGTGATGAGGAAAGGATAGGTAAACCCCATCTCCATCTCGTCCCCGATCCGTCGCCATCCGGCCCGCTTCCCGATATCCTCCCCCATCTCACAGCCCAACTCCCAACGCTCCACCATATCGCCACCAGTTACCTCCATACAGGCAATGATATAGCCCGGATCGAGGCGCTGGATGCGCTGGCACAAGCGAATGGCCTGTCGATCCTCGCCACCAATGACGTGCTCTACCATGCGCCTGAACGCCGACCGTTGCAGGACGTCATGACTGCGATCCGGCACAAGGTGACGGTAGCCAGGGCCGGCTTCCTGCTTGAGGCGAATGCGGAGCGGCATTTGAAGTCGCCCGAGGAGATGGTGCGTCTGTTCGCGCGCTGGCCCCATGCGATTGCGGCGGCGCGCGAGGTTGCCGATGCCTGCAATTTCAGCCTCGATGAGCTGCAATATGAATATCCCGAGGAAATTTATCCTGAAAGCCGGAGCCCGCAGGAGCATCTCGCAGAGCTGACATGGCAGGGTACAAAAATGCGATATCCTAATGGTTTGCCGGAGGCTGTGAAGCAAACGCTTGAACGTGAGCTGGCACTGATCACCAAGCTCAATCTCGCGCGCTATTTCCTCACCATCAAGGACATCGTCGATTTTGCGCGGGCCCAGGATCCGCCGATCCTGTGCCAAGGGCGCGGTTCGGCGGCCAATTCGGCGGTTTGCTATTGTCTTGAAATCACCTCGGTCGATCCGGCCAAACACGCGCTGCTGTTTGACCGCTTCATTTCCGAGGAGCGTAAGGAGCCGCCCGATATCGATGTCGATTTCGAGCATGAGCGGCGCGAGGAGGTGATCCAGTACATCTATGCGAAATATGGTCGAGACCGCGCCGGCCTCACGGCGACGGTGATCCACTACCGCCCGCGCATGGCGATCCGTCAGGTCGGCAAGGCAATGGGGTTGTCCGAGGATGTCACTTCCGCGCTCGCCCGCACGGTCTGGGGCAGCCATGGCCGGGAAGTCGGCGAGCAGCACGCCGCCGAGATCGGCATGAATATTGATGATCCACATTTGCGCCGGGTGCTCAAGCTCACCGAGCAGATGATCGGCATGCCGCGCCATCTCTCACAGCATGTCGGCGGTTTCATCCTGACCGAAAAGCCGCTGACCGAGACCGTGCCGATCGGCAATGGCGCGATGCCTGAGCGCAGTTTTATCGAATGGGACAAGGACGACATCGATGCGCTTGGCATTCTCAAGATCGACGTGCTGGCATTGGGCATGCTCACCTGTATCCGCAAATGCCTCGATCTGCTGACCGCCCATCAAGGCCGGGAGCTGACGCTGGCGACAGTCCCGCGCGAGGACCCGGCGGTTTACGACATGCTGTGCAAGGGCGATTCGCTCGGTGTTTTCCAGGTCGAAAGCCGGGCGCAGATGAACATGCTGCCACGCTTGCGCCCCCGCCAGTTCTACGACCTTGTCATCGAAGTGGCGATTGTGCGGCCCGGGCCGATCCAGGGCGATATGGTCCACCCTTTTCTCAAACGCCGGCGCGGCGAGGAGCAGGTGGTGATCCCCGCACCAGCGCCAGAACACGGCCCGCCCGATGAGCTTTCCTCGATCCTGGAGCGCACGCTGGGCGTGCCGATCTTCCAGGAACAGGCGATGAAGATCGCGCTCGATGCCGCGAAATTCTCTCCAGGTGAGGCCAACCGGCTGAGGAAGGCAATGGCGACCTTTCGTTCGCGCGGCATGGTGTCCGAGCTGGAGGAGATGATGGTCGGGCGCATGGTCGCACGCGGCTATGATCCGGACTTTGCCGAACGCTGCTTCAACCAGATCAAGGGGTTCGGCGAATATGGCTTTCCTGAGAGCCACTCAGCGAGTTTTGCGCATCTGGTCTATGTCTCAAGCTGGCTCAAATGCCACTTTCCGGCGGCTTTTGCCTGTGGCTTGCTCAATTCGCAGCCCATGGGCTTTTACGCGCCAGCCCAGATCGTACGCGATGCGCGTGAACATGGGGTGACGGTGCTGCCGGCGGATGTGAATTGTTCGGAGTGGGACTGCACATTGGAGGAGGAGGAGGGCACGCAGGGCCACCCCATCGCCCTGCGCCTTGGTCTGCGCCAGATCGACGGCTTTCACGAGCATGTCGCGGCGCAGCTTGTCGCTGCACGGGAGGCGGGCGGGGCTTTCGCCGATGTCACTGCGCTCAAGGAGCGGGCCGGGCTGTCACCGGCCACGGTCGAGCGGCTTGCCAGCGCCGATGCCTTCACCTCGCTGCAATTGCCACGTCGCCAGGCCTTGTGGGATGCCCGCAGCCTGATTGCCGGAGACGAGCTGCCATTGTTCGCGGCGATGGCGGCGCGCGGCGAGGGGGCGGAGAAGGCACCAACCGCGCTACCCGCCATGCCGCTCAGCGAGGAAGTCGTCGCCGATTACCAGACCCAGCGCCTGTCATTGAAAGCGCATCCGCTGGCTTTCCTGCGCGCGCCGCTGGGCGAACGCGGCTTCATCCGCTGCAGTGACCTGCGCAAGCGCAAATATCGCGCGATGGTGCAGATCGCCGGCGTGGTACTGATCCGCCAGCGGCCGGGCAGCGCCAAGGGGGTGTGCTTCATTACGCTGGAGGACGAGACTGGCGTCGCCAATATCGTCGTCTGGCCGCATGTGATGGAGCGCTTTCGCCGGGTGGTGATGGGTGCGCGGCTGCTCGAAATACGCGGGCGGGTCGAGCAGGACGATGATGTCGTCCACATCATCGCCGCGCATCTCACTGATGCGACGGACGAGCTCCATCGGCTGTCCGACGATCTGCTCGCGCCCGCTGTCGACCGGGCCGATCATGTCACGAGGCCGGGCCGGGGCGGCCATCCGAGAAACGCGCGGGTGATTCCGAAATCACGGGATTTTCACTGAGCATATCGGACCGGTGGAGAGCCAATGCGCGATTGAAGCAGTGGAGCGGCGGTGATAGATTGGTGTCAGTTCTAAATATAAAGCATAAAAACAAGAGGATGTGTCATGGACGCGGATGGCATGAAGGAAAAGGCCAGGCAATTGCTCAAGGCCTGCGATCTGGGCGATGCTGCGTCGGCGGCAAAGCTGATCAATGACGACTTCACCTTCCAGTTCATGGAAAAGGCCGAGACATGGGTGGTCGATGGACAGGAAGTTTCGACCAAGCTCGATAAACCGACATTCCTTGATCACGGTCTCGGTGCAGCGGAGCAGGTGACCAGCGGCAAGCGCTTCAATTTTTCCTTCGACCTGGCCGTCAGCGAGGGCGATCACGTCATGATCCTGGGCACATCGAATGCGCTCTCGCTCAAGGGCGAGCCTTATCAGAACAATTATGTCTGGTACCTGCGCTTTTCCGGCGACGGAATTTCCGAGCTGCGCGAATATTGCGACACCAAGCATGCACATGATGTGCTGTTTGATTGAACGGAAACACTGAGCCGACCATGCAATTTGAAATCCTCCCGGTCACGCGTTTCGAGCAGAATTGCTCGATCCTGTGGTGCGAGAAGACGATGAAGGCCGCCGTGATCGATCCGGGCGGCGATATCAGCGAAATTCTTGGTTTCATGGAGCTGCTTGAGATCACGCCGGAAGTGGCGCTCGTCACCCATGGCCATTTCGATCACTGTGGCGGCGCGGCGCAATTCGCCGAAATGACCGGCGCGCGGATCGAGGGGCCGCATAAGGGCGACGCCCATCTCGTGCGCGGGTTGCAAGGGGCGGGCGAGCGCTACAACCTCAAGAATTCCCGCAATTATGAGCCTTCGCGCTGGTTAGAGGACGGCGACGAGGTGCGTTTCGGCGAGGAAGTGCTGCAGGTGCTGCATTGTCCCGGCCATTGCCACGGCCATGTCGCTTATTTCAGCGATAGCGCGCGGCAGGCCTTCGTCGGCGATATCATGTTCCGCCATGCAATCGGCGCCTGGGAGCATTCGGACGGCGATCTGCCGCTATTGCTCAAATCGATCGTATCAAAGTTGTTGCCACTGGGAGATGATGTCGGCTTTGTCCCCGGCCATGGCGAGACATCGACCTTCGGCCATGAGCGGATCGAGAGTCCATTTGTCGGCGAAAAGGCGTTGGCGAAATGGCGCAACGCCAAGAGCTGGGGCGAAGGCAAGGGCGGCAGTCCGGACCCGGCGGTTACCGGGCATATTTGATCCGGGCAAACTTGACCGGACGGATTGACGAGGGGATTTAGTTTGAAAGTCAATATCGCGGTGTTTTCGAACAATGCGACGGACTGGGACCGCATCGAGGCTGGGCGGTTCGATGAGGCCCCGTCTCCGCCCGATCACGTCACCGTCAGCGATGCGCTGGCGTTGGGCGACCTGGCCGAACCGCTGGGATTCGATGGGATCTGGTGCCCAGACCATTTCGGTACGCCCTATGGTATGTCGCCCAATCCCTTGCAGGTCCCGTCCTATTTTGCCGGACGTACCGAGCGGGTCAGTTTCGGCACGATGGTGCTCGTCTTGCCGTGGTGGAACCCGGTCCAGGTGGCGCATCAGATCGCCTATCTTGATATCGTTTCAAATGGCCGGTTCAACACCATCGGTTTCGGGCGCGGCGTGGCCAAGACCGAATTCGAAGCGCTCAACATCCCGCGCGAGGAGGCTCGCCAGCGCTTTGCCGAGGGTCTCGATATCATCGGGTTGGGGCTGACTACAGGCAGTTTTTCCTACGAAGGCGAGATCTGGAAGATTCCTGAAATGTCGCTGCGGCCCCAGCCTGTCAGCACGGATCTCATGAGCCGACTCTACGGCGCGTCCTCGACCGGGGCTTCGCTCGAAATCCTCGCCCGGCGCGGCATGAAGCCGCTGTTCGTTGGCAACAAGCCGATGCAGGAAGCCGCCGAGGATGTGAAAAAGGTCAATGTGATCCGCGCCGAGGAGGGAATGGCACCCTGCCAGTCAAAGAACATCCTGTTCACCTATTGCGTGCCCGATGAGCGCGGAGTGGAGGATGCCGAGCGCTTTTTAACCGAGGCCAATCGCGAAGTGCGCCTGCATTACGGCTTTGACGATCGCAGCCAGTTCGAAGGCGTCAAAGGCTATGAGGATTATGCCTCGGGAGAAGGCACGGCGACGGCCGTCACCGATGACAAGGGCCGCCGCAAGACTGGCACAGGCAATGTCTATGACCAGTCAAACCTGCTGATCGGGAGCCCCGAGACTATCATTGAGCGGATTGAGGTCGGGCAGAAACTGTGTTCATTCGAGGAAATCAATCTGGCGACTCGCTTCGGCAGCATGAGCGTCGAGCAGGCCAAGGCCAGCATGCAACTGTTTTCCGAGGAAGTGCTGCCGGTGGCGCATAAGTTGGAAACACCGCTGCATCCCTCGGCGCTGCCCTAGGAGGGATAGCTTGCATGAAGATCGTGGTTCTTGGAGCGACCGGGACAACCGGTGCGCTCGTTGTTGATGAGGCCCTGGCATCGGGTCATGAGGTGGTGGCCTTCGCGCGGCGTCCCGAAGCAGTGAAACCACGCAACGGGCTTAGCGTG
>JAQWKP010000099.1 GCA_029247785.1 Novosphingobium sp. | reverse complement strand
CCAGCTGGTGGATCGTCGACCAGCAATATATGGATGACTACATGTATACCGGCAACATGCCGGGCTCAAAAAAGCCCCAGGAATGGTACGATAACGGCTTTCTCAAGCGCGCTGACACGATTGAGGAACTGGCCGGCATGATCGATGTCGATCCGGCAGTGATGCGCTCCACGCTGGACAGATTCAACGAAGGCGCAAGGAACGGCGTCGATCCTGAATTCAACCGTGGCAATCGCGCCTATGACAATTGGCTGGGCGATTTCCACCGCGAGGGCTCGCACACGCTGGCACCGGTTGAGAAGGGGCCGTTTTACGCCGCACCGCTCGTGCCCGGCGATGTCGGCACCTATGGCGGCGTCGTCACCGATGCCAATGCGCGGGTCTTGCGTGAGGACGGTTCGGTGATCGAAGGGCTCTATGCCACCGGCATCAGCACCGCATCTGTCATGGGCCGCATCTATCCCGGAGCTGGATCAAGCGTCGGCCCGTCCTTCGTGTTCGGCTATATCGCCGCCAAACATGCCGGAAATGCCGACAATATCGCCTGAATCTGGCGGGAAGAGGAGCGAGATGAAAGTAGCTATTATCGGACGAGGCTTCGGCTCCTATGCGATGAAGCCGGCCTTCGAGGGTGCGGGATGGGACGTTGAACTTGTCCCCTCACGCGACGATGCTGCGGTGGCGGCTGCCTGCGACGGACCATATGATTTGATCGCGGTTCACTCGCCGCCCTTCCAGCATCGCGAGCATGTGATGAAGGCGATCGCGGCCGGCAAGGATGTGCTGTGCGACAAGCCTTTCGGCAAGAATGGCGCGGAAGCACGCGAAATGCGCGATGCGGCCAAGGCCGCGGGTATCCTACATTTCGTCAATTTCGAGTTTCGCCACGATGCGGTGCGAGCCAAGGTCGAGGAGCTACTTCGCTCGGGCGCGATCGGCACGCTGCAGCATGCCAGCTATCTCACATGTAACAATTTTATGCGCGGACGCGATCATGGCTGGCTGAACGAGGCCGAGCAGGGCGGCGGCTGGCTGGGCGCGCTCGGCTCGCACGTTATAGACATGATGCGCTGGCAGCTTGGTAGCGATGTTGTCGATTGCGGCGGCATGTCGAGGCTCGACGTGCCGGTGCGGCCCGATGGCAAGGGCGGAGAAGTTGCGGGTACGGCCGCAGACGCCTTCGCCTTCTGGATGACCTTTGCCAATGGTGCGACCGCAACGATCGAAGCCGCCTCGGCCAGCGCAGTCAATCTTCCGCAGCGGGTCGTTTATCTCGGTACCAACGGCGCGATCGAGGTGGGCGATAGCTCCGTAACTCTGTTGAAAGAGGGCAGCGATCCCGAGATATTCGAGTTTTCGGCCGATGCGGGTGCGGCGATGTTTTCCGCACTTGGCGGCTGGGTTGGGGCGGTTGAGCAGGCGCTCACAACCCGGACTCAGATTACACCGTCATTCGATGATGGCGTCGCTGTGGGCGAGGTGATGGACATGCTGAAAGAGCGTTTCGTTAGCCCGCCCAGCAGCTGAGCTGAAAACTCAGGCGACTTCCGCAGCGAAAGTCATGTCTGCTCCGGTCGGCAGCGTGCGGATGCGCTCGATCACGGTTTCCATGTGGCGCCCATTTGTGCCCCAGGCATAATTCAGGGCGTGCGCGCGTTTCAGATGGAAATGCAGGTCGATTTCCCAGGTCATGCCCATTGCGCCATGGACCTGCACCGCGCTGCGCGTCGCAAGATCGGCAGCTTCTCCGGCAGCGATCTTGGCATGAGCCAGGCGTGCCTGCGCTGGAAGGCCGCCAGTCGCAAATTCTGCGGCGGCGGCATGGACCACGGGTCGGGCGAATTCGACTTTGACCTGGGCAGAGGCGCAGAGATGTTTGACCGCCTGGTAAGTGCCGATCGGCTTGCCAAATTGGGTGCGGTCCTTGGCATAGTCGACCGCCATATTGATCGCGCGTTGGCCCAGTCCGATCAATTGCGCTGCAGCCAGCAGTGCGCCGCGTTCTGCCGTGTCACCCCAGCTATCGGTCACGAGAGTAGCTGCAGACGGCGTCCAGTCCACGCGGAACAGGCGGCGGAAAGGATCGAAGCTTTCCTGCCGGGTCAGCGTCACCGCTTCGCGCTCAACCAGATGCACTTGGCCGTCATGATCCAGCAGCAGTGCTCCGGCGCTGTCGGCATTGGCAACGAATGGATTCGCCGGATGGCCGATGGCGACGATCTCACCGCCCACCGCGCGCTCCAGCCAGCCGCGATTGTCGGCCAGCGAGGCGAGCAGCGGAATGGCGATACCGGCTTGTTCGACCAGCGGTTCTGGCAGGGCTACATAGCCAGCGGCCTCAGCAATGCCGATCAGATCGACCAGTCCCAGCCCGAGCCCGCCGGCCTCTTCGGGCGCGAGCATGGCGACCAGACCCATCTCGGTGATTGTCTGCCAACGCGCCGCATCCATCGCCTCGCCTGAATCGAGCAGCTTGCGCAGGTCAGCGCCCTCGCAGGTGTCGACGAGCATGTCGCGCGCGGCTTCGGTGATGGCGAGCTGATCCTCGCTGAAAGCGAAATGCATCGCGCTATTTCCTTGGCAGGCCGAGCATGCGCTCGGCAATGATGTTGCGCTGAATCTCGTTCGATCCGGCATAGATCGGTCCGGCCAGCGCGAAGATATAGCCGTCGAGCCAGTTTCCGATATCGCCGCTATCGGGCGCGCCAGCCATCAGTTCGGCGCGGGGGCCGAGAATGTCGAGCGCACATTGGTGCAATTCGATGTCGAGTTCGGACCAGAAAATCTTGTTGGTCGAGCTTTCCGGACCGATGGTGCCGCCGCCTGCCAGACGCGAGCACATGGCATAGATCGTCAGTGCATAGGCATCGGCATCCATCCAGCTTTTAGCAACGCGTTCTCCAACGGAAGCAGGTAGCTCATCCTTGTGGCGCTCATACTGCGCGATCAGCTTTCTGACCGCTTCCTGATATCGCGCGGGCGAGCGAAGCAGCAGGCCCCGTTCAAAACCGGCGGTGGCCATGCAGACTTTCCAGCCTTCGCCTTCGCCGCCCAGCCGGTCACTCACAGGCACCCGAACATTGTCGAGAAAGATCTCGGCGAAGACCTGTTCGCCGTCCATCCGCTCGATCGGCCTGCGAGTGACGCCCTCTACGGTAAGCGGGAACAATACCAGGCTCATGCCCTGATGGCGCTCGCTGCCCGGTTCACGGAACAGGCCAAACGCCCAATCGGCGAACACGGCGCGGCTTGACCAGATCTTCTGGCCATTGAGGATGTAGTGGTCGCCGTCGCGCGTGGCTGTCGCGCGTACGCCTGCCAGGTCGCTGCCCGCACCGGGCTCAGACCATGCCTGCGCCCAGATATCGTCACCGGCGGCCATGCGCGGCAGGAATCGGGTTTTCTGCTCGTCGGTGCCGAATTCCATCATGGTCGGGCCGAGCAGGAAGATGCCATTCTGGTTGACGCGGGTGGGCGCGTTGGCGCGGTAATATTCTTCCTCGAAGATCAGCCAGCGGATCAGATCGAGCCCGCGCCCGCCCAGTTCCTCGGGCCAGGTGACCATCCCCCAGCGACCGTCATTGAGCTTGCGCTCCCAATCGCGATGCGCCTCGAAACCTTCGCGGGTCAGGTCGAAACTGGGCAGGGAGGCGGAAGGGACATTGGCCTCCATCCACGCGCGCACTTCCTTGCGGAACTCACGCTGTTCGGGGGTATATTCGAGATTCACTCGCCAGCCTGCTTCTTTTTTTCCTTCGCCATCGCCTTGGCATCGAGCCCGGCGGTGGAGCTGCCGGAAGTCAGATCGTTCTGGGCATGAGCGAAGTGATGCATGTGGAACACGCTGGTCATGGCTGACGACTTGCCTTTCAGCTCCTCGACCTGATTGACCGCCTGCTTGGTCAGCCATGCGCCGAGCCGGGGCTGGGCGGCAAGCTTGGCGGCGACGCCTTCGACTTCTTCGTGCAGCTGTTCACGCGGGACGATGCGATTGACCATGCCAAATGAATAGGCGCGCTCTGCTGGCATGCGTTCGCCGAGCAGCAGGAATTCCTTGGCGACGCGGGGCGGCAGCTCATAGGCGTGGGCGAAATATTCGACACCAGGAATGCCCATGCGGACTACCGGGTCCTGGAAGAATGCGTCCTCGGACGCAATGATCAGATCGCAAACCCAGGCCAGCATCAGTCCGCCGGCGATGCAGGCGCCCTGAACCATCGCCACGGTCGGCTTGGGCGCCTCGCGCCAGCGCTTGCACATGCCGACATATTGCTCTTGCTCGCGGGTATAGAGCAGTTCGGCAGCGGGCTTGTTGGTGTGGCCCGGCAGCATCAGCCGCTTGTCGAATTCCTTGTGCACATCGCGGCCCGGCGTGCCGATATCGTGGCCAGCTGAGAAATGCTTGCCCTCACCGGCGAGCACGATGCAGCGCACCGCATCGTCATTGACCGCGCGCTGGAAGGCATCGTCGAGCGCATAGGTCATCTGACCGTTCTGGGCATTGTTGAACTTGGGCCGGTTCATTGTGATCCAGGCGACAGAGTCCTTCACCTCATAGAGCACCGGCTCTTCGGTCTCGTAAGTGATTTCGACCTTTTCCGGTTCGACCAGATCGTCGCTCATGCCATTTTCTCCGCTTTTTCGGTGTCAGTATCGAGCAGTACTAGCGCATCTACGGCGATGGCGCCGCTGCCTTTGGGCAGGACCAGCAACGGGTTGATCTCAACTTCCCGAAGCCGTTCGCCACCTGCCAAAACGGCAGTGCCCAGCGCAGCAATCGCTTCGGCGGCAGCTTTGACATCGGCCTTGGGAGCGCCACGAAACCCGTCGAGCAGTCCGAACCCTTTCAGGCTGCGCAACATGGCTTCGGCACCTGCTGCGTCGACTGGCAGTAGGGCATGGGCCGCATCCTTCATCAGCTCGGTCCAGACGCCGCCGAGCCCGACCGTCAGCATCCAGCCGAATACCGGATCGCGGGTAACGCCTGCAAGGATTTCGACCCCGCCAGACAGCATCGGTTCCAGCGTGACTCCCTCGATATGGACGCCCATTGACTGGCCGATTTCCATCATCGCATCGAAAGCCTCGGTGGCTTCATCCGCATTGGCCAGACTGAGCCTGATCAGGCCGCACTCGGTCTTGTGGGCAACGTCGGGGCTGACCAGCTTGGCGACAAGCGGATAGCCGACGAAATCAGCGGCGTCCCCGATATCATCCCGGTCCTGGACCAGTGCATCGGCAACCACCGGCACGCCGAATGCGGCAAGCGCTTCCTTGCCCTCGGTTTCGGACAGGGCGCTGCGGTCGGCGGGAAAATCAGGCCAGCTTGCACCCGGTTCCGCATTGGGGGCGGGGGCGAGAGCAGCTGCATTCTTCCATTGGCCGTAGGCGCAGATCGCGCGCGCTGCCCTGTCGAAATCGTCGAAATAGCCGATGTTGTGTGCCGCCAGATGCTCGCGGTCGGCGCTGGCGAAGGTATCGATGACAAGAATCGCCTTGTCGTTCTCCGCCGCTGCCTTCTCGACCTGTTCAAGCGCGCCTGTGAGGAAATTGCCGGGGGTGTAGAGCAGCAGCATG
>JAQWKP010000088.1 GCA_029247785.1 Novosphingobium sp. | reverse complement strand
AGACACTCAGAGTATCGGTTGGACCACAAGCACGAATCACAGCGGAGGAGGTCATGAACGTCTGGCGCGAACTCGAAGCCTATATGCGCCGCGCGATCGACGGGGCCGGCTATCGCGAGGTCAAGACCCCGCAGATCATGGATGCTCGCCAGTGGGAGCAGTCTGGCCACTGGGGCAAATATCGCGAAAACATGTTCGTCATCCCCGACGAATCCCCCAACACCGAGGATGATGGCCCGGTCATTTCGGGCGAGGCCGACTGGATGGCGCTAAAGCCGATGAACTGCCCGGCCCATATCCTGATCTTCCGCCAGGGCATCAAGAGCTACCGCGACCTGCCGCTGCGCCTCTATGAGAACGGCTGCTGCCATCGCAACGAGCCACATGGCGCGTTGCATGGGCTGATGCGGGTGCGCCAGTTCACCCAGGACGATGCCCATATCTTCTGCCGCGAAGACCAGATCGTCGACGAGGTCCGCGCCTTCTGCGCGCTCGCCAACCGCATGTATAACGACTTTGGCTTCACTTATTCGATCAAGCTGGCGCTACGCCCTGAAAACCGCATCGGCAGCGATGCCGAATGGGACCAGGCCGAGGCTGAGCTGCGCGACGCGGTCGTCGCCGCTGGCCTTGCGACCGAGGAATATGGCTGGGGGGAACTACCGGGCGAAGGCGCATTCTATGCGCCCAAGCTCGAATGGCACCTGACCGACGCAATCGGCCGCACCTGGCAGGTCGGCACGATCCAGTCCGACCGTGTGCTGCCTGAGCGGCTTGATGCGAGCTATGTCGGCGCGGATGGCGAGAGGCATCGCCCGGTCATGCTGCACCGAGCGATCTTCGGCTCCTACGAGCGCTTCATCGGCATCCTCATCGAGCATTTCGCCGGGAGACTGCCGGTGTGGCTCGCTCCGGTGCAGGCGATGGTGGCAACCATCGTCTCCGATGCCGACGACTATGCCCGCGAGGCCGAAGCCCAGCTCAAGTCCGCCGGAATTCGCGTCGAGAGCGACCTCAGGAACGAGAAGATCAACTTCAAGGTACGCGAGCATTCTTTGGCCAAGGTCCCGCACCTGCTGGTCGTTGGCAAGCGCGAGGCAGAGGAAGGCAGTGTCGCGGTGCGCACTCTTGGCGAGAAGGAACAGCGGGTCATGCCGCTCGCCGAAGCCATCGCCATGCTGCAGGATGAGGCGAGGCCACCGGATTTGCGCAATTGAGCCGCACACCCAGGCCAAAAGGTCGTTGGCGCCGCCTGTTCATGGTGCTGCTCTTGCTCGGCCTGCTGGTCACAGGGTGGGGCTATTGGAATGCCACAAGAGACCCGATCGTGCGCGAGGCCACGCTATCGGTCGCTGGACTGTCCGAGAAACACGCGCCGCTGCGAGTCCTGCTGCTATCCGACATCCATGTCGTTGGCCCGGACATGCCACCCGAGCGGTTGCGCAGGATCGTCTCGCAGCTAAATCGCCTGAAGCCCGATCTGGTGCTGATTGCAGGCGATCTGGTCAGTGAGAGACGGCTGGCGACGCATATCTACACACCGCCCGAAATCATCCCACCACTTGCCGGATTCGAAACGCAATTCGGGGTTGTAGCAACGCTAGGCAATCACGATCATTGGTACGGCTCGGCAGAGCTGGAGACCGAACTGCACCGTCACGGAATTGAGGTTCTGAGAAACCGAGCGATTGAGCGCGGTCCACTGGTAATCATAGGCGTCGATGACGACTTTACCGATCACGACGATGTGCCGGCGACATTCGCCCAATTGGCGCAGCTACCTGCCAAGCCAAGGCTGTTGCTGACACATAGTCCCGATATCGTTCCGGAACTGCCTGAGCCAGTGGCGGCGGTCTTTGCCGGACACACCCATTGCGGACAGATCGTTCTGCCGCTCTACGGCCCGATCAGCTATCTCTCCCGCTATGGCAACCGCTTTGCCTGCGGGGCAATCGATGACGCGGGCCAGCGCGTGTTCGTTGGAGCCGGGCTTGGGACGAGTATCATGCCTCTGCGGTTCGGCGCATTGCCGGATGTCTGGCTGGTAACTTTGCAGGCCGGAAAATCAGCCTTGCAGGACTGATCAGAACGGCGGCGTCTGGCCAGCCGCAATCAGCGCGAAAGCACAGCTGCACACGAATCCCACACGCAGCAGCTCAAGCTGCAATTCGTGGATCGGTAGCTGGGTAAGTACGAGAACGCGGTCCATGGCGGGCATATTGCGCCCAAGCGCCTTGCCAAAAGGTTAAACCACAGCTGGCATCTGCTGGCTTGCGCAATGAAAGCCCCCGCCTCCAGCAAGCACCGCATCGGCAGGCAGACCGATTGTATCGTGGTCCGGGAACAATTCCGCAATGGCCACGACACCGTAGGCATCATGGGGCGAGCCGAACGTGGGAACAATTACCAGCCGCGTGGTGATCGCGAAGTTCATGTAGCTCGCCGGTTCGATCCTGCCGTTGCTTTCAATGAGGCCCGGCGAGGGCACCTTGCGCACCATCAGGCCAAAGGCCTCGGCCCGTTCCATGGCATCGGCATAGACTGCCGCATTGGGATCGTCCGGCCCCGTTGCCTGTGGCACCGCCAACACGCCGGGAGCGACGAAGCGCGCGAGATTGTCGACATGGCCGTCGGTGTGATCATTGATCAGCCCGTCGCCCAGCCATAACACGCGGGAAAAGCCGAGGTCGCGGGCCAGCAGCGCTTCAACATCCGATCGTGACAAGTCTGGATTGCGGTTCGGATTGAGCAGGCATTGCTCACTCGTCACTACCAGCCCGGCACCATCACCATCCACGCCGCCACCTTCCAGAAACCAGTCGGCGTTGAACACGTCAAGACCGGCGCTCTCAGCGAGTTCCGCACCGATCGCCTCGTCACCATCCATCCAGTATTTGCCGCCCCAACCGTTAAAGCCGAAGCGGCATGCTTTTCGTTGACCGGCATCATCCATGACCACCAACGGGCCGGTATCGCGTAGCCAGATATCGCCATAACGGCGCTGTTCCAGCCGCACTTTCGCGCTAACCAGCTCTCGCGCACGGGCCGCATTGGCCTTGTCGCGCACGATGAGCCGGACTTCCTGCCCGCTGTCGGCCACCGCATTGGCAAATGCAGCGATTTGCTCCTGCGCGCGGCCCAGCACGCCGGGCCACTCAACCGGGTCATGCGGAAATCCGATCCACAGCCAGTCCTGGGGATGCCATTCGGGCGGGAGACGCCAGCTCATTATTCCCCGGCAAGGCTCTTGTCGCGGATCGCGCGGAATTCGTCGCCGGGATTCCAAGTCGGCCAATCTGCGCTCTCAGCCAGCACACGGCCGAGGCGATAGAACATGCGCAAGTCAGCCACGGCCCCGTTCCAGTCCCACGCCGGATCATACTCATCTTCCGGAGCATGATAGCGATTCTCGGTATAGTCGCGCGCATAGGCCTTGCCCGCTTCCCGACCACCCGTGATCAGATCCTCACCACCATCGACATTGAACATCGGCACACCGCGCTTGGCGAAGCTGAAATGGTCGGAGCGGTAGTAATAGCCCTTTTCCGGGGTGGGATCGGGCGTCTCATAGCGCTGCTCGGCTGCGAGCGCCTCCGCCAGGAAGCTGTCCAGCTCTGACTTGCCGCCGCCGATCACCGTCATGTCCCGAGCGGGACCTGCCAGCGACAAGGCATCCATATTGACGCCCCCGACTGTCCGCGAGAGCGGGAAGACCGGGTTGGCCCCATAATATTCCGAGCCGAGCAGGCCCGATTCCTCAGCGGTTACTGCCAGGAAAACAAGACTGCGGTCCGGCGCACCGGCCTTGCCATGGGCTTCGGCCAGAGCCGCCAGCGCCGCCGTTCCCGTCGCATTGTCGATCGCACCATTGCAAATGTCGTCACCCGCCTCATTCGGCTTGCATCGTCCTAGGTGGTCCCAATGCGCGGCATAGAGGACATATTCATCGGGTCGCTCGGCTCCAGGCAGCAGGCCGACGACATTCTTCGAGGCGAAGCGCCTGATTGTGTTCTTGAACGACATGTTCACCGTGATCCCCAGAGGCACCGGCTTGAACCCCGGCTGCTTCGCTGAGGCGGACAGCACGCCAAAATCCTTGCCCGATGCGGCGGCCATCCACTGCGCCGCTTCCTGCTGAACCCAACCATTGGCCATGGTGTGGATTACTCCATCATCGCCGCTGTCGGCATAGGCCTGTGCGCCGGACCATGAGGATTCGACGACATTCCAGCCATAGCCTGCCGGGAAGGTATCATGCACCACCAGTGCCGCAGCAGCGCCCTGCCTCGCCGCTTCCTCGAATTTGTAGGTCCAGCGCCCGTAATAGGTCATTGCCCTTCCGTTGAACGGGCCATCCAGACCCTCGCGCTCAAAATCGGGGTCGTTGACCAGGATCAGCGCGGTCTTGCCGCGCATGTCGATGCCGGCATAGTCATTCCACGCCTTCTCGGGAGCATTGATGCCATAACCGACAAAGACCAGCTCGCTGTCCTTGAGGTCTATCGCAGGCGTATCGCGATAGGTCACGGCGACATAATCCTTGCCATAATCGAAGATCAGCGGCTCAGTCCCGCCAGCCGTAGCGAGCGGCGAATAATCGCTACCGGTGATTTCGACCAGCGGCACGTCCTGGAACCAGCTGCCCTTGTTGCCGGGTTGCAGCCCCGCCTCGCCGAATTTCTCGACAAGAAAATCCAGCGTCTTTTCCTCGCCTGGCGTGCCCGGTGCGCGTCCTTCAAATTCGTCCGAGGAAAGAACGCGGGTCATCTCCCGCATGGTTTCGAGCGAAATCTCCGGCACAACCATCTTGACCGCCTGTTCGGTCGGTATCGTCGCGCATGCAGTCAATGCGAATAGTGCAATGAGGGGGATCAGGCGGGTCATTTGGCACCTTTCACAGCTCGGGGAAAACATACGGCCGGATTGGTGCCAGAGGGTGGCAGGCAGCACAAGGCGGCTTGCCCTTGCGCGCTGCTCAAGGCAGTCAGGGGCATGGCTGCGGACTGGACAGGAGCGATTGAGCGGGCGCGGGCGTATTCGCCTTTCCTGTCCATGGCGATGGACCGCCTGCCCGAACTCACCGCGCTGCTCGCGGCTGGCGAAAGCGAAAGCGCGCTCGCATATGCCCGAACTGCGGGCGCTGACGCAGGCGATGTCGGCGCGGCATTGCGCCGTGAGCGAATGGCGTTGGCCCTAGCGCTTGGGATCGGCGACCTCGCCAACGTTTTCCCGCTTGCGAAAGTCACCGGCGAACTGAGCGCGCTTGCCGACCGGGCAATGGACGCCGCGATCACCGATGCGATCCGTCGCCGTGTGCCCGATGCCGAGCCCGCCGGGTTTATCGCCCTGGCGCTCGGCAAGCACGGCGCGGGCGAGCTTAATTACAGCTCCGACATCGATCCGATCCTGCTCTACGATCCCGGGACTCTGCCGCGCCGCGAGCGGGACGAGCCGGGCGAGGCAGCACAGCGGATTGCCCGCACCCTGGTGGAAACTCTCGGGCAGATAACCGACGAAGGCTATGTGTTTCGTGTCGACCTCAGGCTGCGCCCGGCGTCGGAAGTCAGCCCGCTGGCGATCTCGGTCGATGGCGCGCTAAGCCACTACGAATCCTCGGCCCTGGCATGGGAACGCGCCGCATTCATCCGCTCTCGCGCCTGCGCCGGAGACATCGCCGCCGGAGAGGAATTCCTTTCCGCGATTCGCCCGTTCATCTGGCGCAAGAGCCTCGATTTCGGTGCAATCGCCGAAGTCGGCAGGCTGACTTCGCAGATCCGGGCCAGCCACAAGGGCACAGGAGCAGTCGGCCCCGGCTTCGACATCAAGCGCGGTAGGGGCGGCATTCGCGAAGTCGAATTCTACGCGCAAACACACCAGCTGATCCATGGCGGACGCGATCCATCGCTGCGCTGCAAAGGCACTCGCGAAACGCTGGACGCACTCGCCATGGCCGGCCTTATCGCCGCAGAAGATGCACAAGTATTGGGTGACAGCTACGACCGGCTGCGCATGATCGAACACCGGCTGCAAATGGTCAGCGACCAGCAGACCCACAGCCTGCCCGACAATTCAGAGGCCATCGACTCGGTTGCCCGGCTTGACGGTCTCGCGGATGGGGCTGCATTGATTGCCGAGTTGCAGGACATCACAGAAGCCGTCGGCAGTCGCTATGACAAATTGCTCGACGCCAGCTCGTTGTCCGACAGCGAGAAACCCCTGCCCGCCGGTGGAGAGGGTCTCGAGGAGCAGTTGGAGCGGCTTGGCTTTGCCGATCCCGCCGCGACATCCGCGCGCATCGCCGGGTGGGGCGACGGGCGGTTCCGGACCCTGCGCAGCGAGGCCGCACAGGCCGCCTTCGCTTCGATCCAGCCCGAGCTGCTTGCAGCCCTCGCCGCAGCGCCCGAACCGGAGCGAGCCTTGCTACGCTGGGAACAGCTGCTGGGTAACTTGCCGAGCGCTATCAACCTGTTCCACCTGCTTGAGGCGCGTCCTGCTCTACTTGACCAGCTCGCCCGCATCCTGGCGCTCGCCCCACCGCTGGCCGATGAGCTCACGCGCCGCGCTGACCTGCTCGATCCGCTGATCGACGCGAGCGCGCTCGAATTGCCCGGCGGTGTCGAGAGTCTGGCCGCCGACCTCGCCGATTACGAGGTGGACGACGATTACGAGCGGATTCTCGATTCGGTCCGGCGCCGGGTCGGCGAGCTACGCTTTGCCCTGGGTGTGCAGCTGATCGAGGGCGTGAATGACCCGCTGGATATCGCTCAGGGCCTGGCAAAGGTCGCCGAAGCGGCAATCCAGGTGCTCAGCGATGCGACAATCGCAGAGTTCCAGCAGGTCCATGGCGCCGTGCCGGCCAGCGAATTTGCGATACTTGGCCTCGGCCGGGCCGGCGGCGGCGTCCTGACTCATTCTTCCGATCTCGACCTCGTATTCCTGTTCAGCGGCGATCATTCGGCCGATTCCGATGGCGAACGATCGCTCGGGGCGACAAGCTATTACAACCGCCTATGCCAGCGCGTCACCGCAGCGCTCAGCGTGCCGACCGCCGAGGGTGCTCTCTATGAGGTAGACACGCGGCTTCGTCCCTCAGGTAAGCAAGGCCCGCCTGCCGCCAGTTTCGACAGTTTCCGGCGCTACCAGGAGGAACAGGCCTGGACCTGGGAACACATGGCCCTGACCCGGGCGCGGGTATTGTACGGTTCGCCGCAGGCGCGCTCTGCGCTGGACGAAATTCTCGGCCCGGTCCTGACGATGAAACGCGATCCCGACAAGTTGCGCACAGACCTGCTCGAAATGCGTGCGACAATGGCCGGGCACAAGCCGGCCACGGGGCCCCTCGATGTCAAACTTGCGCGCGGTGGGCTCGTCGATCTCGAATTCCTGGTGCAATATTTCCAACTTCGCGAAGGTCGCAGCCTGACGCCCCATCTTGGCGAGGCGATCCGCTCGCTGGTGCAGGATGGCCTGCTTCCCGATGCGCTGGTGGATGCGCATGACTGCCTGACCCGCTTTCTAGTGGCCGCCCGGCTACTCGCCCCGGATTCGCAGATTCCGCTACCAGCAGCGCGTGAAACCCTTGCCAAGGCCTGCCGATATGGCGATTGGGAGACGGTCCTGTCGAAGCTCGAAGCTGCCAGATCGCAAATTGCGCAAGCATGGCAGACAGCGTTCGGCGAAAAACTGGAGGTCTCACTATGAGCAATCGCCCCGGCGTCGGTGACGCCATGCCCGACATCGCAATGGAAACCCCCGATGACGGCAGTGTCAAACCATCTGACTTTGTCGGAGGCAAGCTGGTGGTCTTCTTCTATCCCAAGGACAGCACTCCCGGTTGCACCACCGAGAACAAGGATTTCAGTGCTCTCAAGGGTGAATTCGACAAATCCGGAGTAGCGCTGCTCGGGATCAGCAAGGATACGCCGCAAAGGCACCGCAATTTCATCGCCAAACAGAACCTGACTGCCCCACTCGCCAGCGACCCGGTCGAAAACGGCCTGTCCGATGCGCTGGGTATCTGGACCGAGAAGAAGAACTACGGACGGACTTATATGGGCATGGTGCGCACCACCTATCTCGTGGGGGCTGACGGCAATATCGCCCAGGTCTGGGACAAGGTGCGGGTGAAGGGCCACGCCGAAGCCGTGCTGGAGGCGGCAAGGGCGCTTTGACGAGACCATCGGTCGGCGCGGCAATCCGCGCCGCACTGCTTACGACAAAGCCGCGCGACAAGGTGATGGCCGCCCGTGCCGTCGCCCGGCAATGGCGGCAGGGCAAGCTGGCTTTTGCGTTCGACGCGCCCATGCCGGATCAGCCGGGCCGACCCGAGCATCCCGAACTGCTGCCGCCCAACCGGATGCCCAAACGCGGGCGGGGCGAGTCGAATCGCGCCCGCATCGCGCTCTATCACGCGCTCGCCCATATCGAATTTGTCGCGATCGACCTCGCACTCGACATGGCCGGGCGGTTCGGCCCGGAGATGGGCCCCGAATTCCTCGGTGATTTCCTGTCCATCGCCGCTGACGAGGCAATGCATTTCGCCTTGCTTGAGCGCCGTTTGCGAGTGCTTGGCAGCCATTACGGAGCCCTTCCGGCCCATAGCGGCCTGTGGGATGCCGCCGATGAAACCCGCAACGACGTCGCGGCCCGGCTGGCAATCGTGCCGATGGTCCTTGAAGCACGGGGGCTCGATGTTACACCTGCCATGCTCAATAGATTGCGCGGTGCGGGCGACAAACCAGGCGAAAACATCCTCAAACGAATCCTTGACGACGAAATCCGCCATGTCCGGTTCGGCGCAAGCCATTTCGAAACACTCTGCCTGACGCGTGGTGAGGACCCCCAAGCCTTGTGGAAAACCCTCGTAAACCAGCATTTCCGGGGATCGATAAAGCCACCATTCAACGACTCGGCGCGTCAGGCAGCCGGTTTATCGCGTGGATATTACGCGGCTCTTGCAGATTAACCTCGTATTAAACTAGGCCGCCGCAACGCATGATGGATGGGGGTTAACGCTGCCGTCTTGCGCAGGTCTGGGAACGGCGTCGAAGCGATGCCTTGTCGACCGGACAGATTTTTGGCCCTGCGCGGGGATGTCGGGCCCGAGAACAAGGTAGACTGAGTGGTCGTTTTGAATTTTTTCGCCAAGTTACGCATGATCGTCGGCCTGGTTATCGGCTCGGCAATGCTGCTGGCGGCTTTGCCGGCTTCAGCCAATAGCAGCGCCAGCGCGGATATCGCAGCGCCGCTGCGGGCTGCGCAAGCCGCGAAGCATTCCGTCTCTGGCGGCGAGGACGAACAGTTCAGCAAGCTGTTCCGCAATTGGCAATCATATGAGGAATCCAGTTCACCTGCCCTCGCAAGCCTGGCCAACGGCATTGGTGCTCGGCAGATCGGCGCTTCTGTTTCCATTCCTTCACGCATGCCAGTTGAAGGCATTTATCTGACCAGCGGCTTTGGCATGCGCAACCACCCGGTCACAGGCGGACGACGCGCCCATAAGGGTATCGATCTTGCCGGACCGACCGGAACGCCGATCCACGCTGCCGCCGACGGGATCATCAGCCGCGCAGACTGGTTCAGCACTTATGGGCTGTATGTCTCGATCGAGCATGGCGGCGAGATCCAGACCCGCTATGCCCATATGTCCCGGCTGAATGTCGCCAAGGGACAGCGTGTCCGCAAGGGTGACGTCATCGGTTTTATCGGCTCGACCGGCCGTTCGACCGGGCCGCACCTGCATTACGAAGTGCGCATCAGTAAGCGCGCCGTGAACCCCATTCCCTATATGCAGGCAGAGCAGAATCCTGCGCCCGCAGCTGTACCGACCGGCGTCGGCGGCCCCGAATAAGGTCTTTCCGGCCAAGTCCGAAACCTCGGTCCCGCCCGCAACGTTGCACCACTCGCCAACCAGCCCCACCCATGCTTGACCAAGCCGGGCAAACCGGCTGGTATGCTCCGATGCGACAATCGCAACGGGCAGACAGGCACAATGGCTGAAATCGAAACCGCAAGCGGCACCATCGACAGCGCCGCCCTCGGCCGAGTGCTGATTCATGAGCATGTCTTCCTCATGGATACGGAATACACCTATAATTACCGGCCCGATTTCTTCGAAGAAAAGACCATCACCGATGCGGTCACGCGGCTCGACGAGCTCAAGGCAACCGGCATCGACACCATCGTCGATCTCACCGTGCTGGGCCTTGGCCGCCACATGCCGACCCTTGCCAGGACTGCGGCTCTGACCAATCTCAACATCATCGTCTCGACAGGCGCCTATACATTCGACGCGGTCCCCTCCTCGTTCCAGTTCTGGGGCCCGGGCCTGCTGAAAGACGTGCCCGAAGAGCCGATGATCAGCCATTTCGTCAAGGACATCACCGAGGGCATCGCCGGAACCGGGGTCAAGGCGGGCATGCTCAAATGTGCAATCGACGAGCCCGGCCTCACGCCCGGCGTTGAGCGCGTGATGCGCGCCATTGCCCGGACCAACCGCATCACCGGCACCCCGATCACCGTCCACACCGCGCCGCTTCAGGAGACCGGGCTGATCGTTCAGCAGGTCCTCACTGAGGAAGGCGTCGATCTTGAGGACGTGGTCATGGGCCATTGCGGCGACTCCACCGATATCGACTATCTCATGAAGATCGCCGATGGCGGCTCGATCCTCGGCATGGATCGGTTCGGGGTCGAATTCGTCATTTCGATGGAACAGCGCGTCGCGACCATCGCCGCAATGGTCAAGCGCGGCTATGCTGATCGGCTGACACTCAGCCACGATTGCTGCGCCTGGTCGGACTTCTTCCCCCAGGTCGCCGATTACAGCGCCGCCATGCCCCGCCATAATTACCTGCACATCCATCAGGAGGTGGTCCCCGCGCTGCTTGAGGCCGGAGTCTCCCAACGCGACATCGACAAGATGTTCGTCGATAATCCAAGGCGCTATTTCGAAGGCGTCGCGAAGCGCTTTGCCGCGCGAGAATGAGCGGGACAGGTCGGGCACTCTGTAGGAAAAAGGCGACAAAGGCGACAGCATGTCTCCTTTCTCCAACATTGGCAATACATTGATATTACGGTGTAACCTAGGGCTTCCGGCTGAAAGAGGACACGCGAGAGGGAGGCCTTTTTCGCCTTTCAGCCGGTTTAGCGTGCCCTTGTATCCGGCCTCTTCACAACGAGGCGCGGCAGGCTTGATCCAGGTCAGCAACGTCATCCGCCAGCATAAGCCACAGCTTGGGATATGTAGGAAAGCTAATCCTGTTTCCGCCTCCCTCAATTCGTCATCCCCGCGAAGGCGGGGATCCAGCTAACGCCTGCCACCAATCGCAGCACGGCAATTTTTCGAGAGCTTGTCTAGGCCCCTGCCTACGCAGGGGCGACGGAACCTGAGAAATTACCCGAGATTCTCATCACCCAATCGAAACTCCCTCCAACGCCGCCATGTCGTCAGCCGACAACTCTAGCCTCGCCGAGGCCAAAATGTCCTTCAGCTGCTGCAAATTCGTCACGCTGGCGATCGGTGCGGTGACCGAAGAGCGCGCCATGAGCCAGGCGAGAGACACCTGTGCAGGTGTTGCGGCGTGCCGTCCCGCGACATCATCCAACGCTTCGAGCAGAGCAAGCCCGGTGGGGTTGAGCAGTTTCGCCACCACGCCGCCGCGAGACGCGCCTTCGAGGTCCGCCTCCTGGCGATATTTTCCGGTGAGGAAGCCGGCCGCCAATGCATAATAGGTGATTACGCCCAGCCCTTGCTCAGTGCAGAGTTGTTCCAATGCGCCTTCATAGGCCTGCCGTTGGGCAAGATTGTACAATGGCTGCACCACCTCGTAGCGCGCGCATCCCCCACCCGCAGCGGCCAGCGCGCCGGAAAGTTCGTCTGGCGTGTAGTTCGACGCGCCAGCATGGCGAATCTTGCCGGCATCGATCAGCCCCTGGAAGGCCTCAAGCGTCTCTTGGATCGGCGTGTCGGGATCGGCGCGGTGCGACATATAAACGTCGATATGATCGGTCTGGAGGCGCTTCAGCGAGGCTTCGCAGGCGCGCGGCAGATAGTCGCGTCCGAGGCCTTCCAGCCCCTCACCCATCGGCAGTCCGCCCTTGGTGACGACGATCACCTGATCGCGATTGCCTCGGTCCTTCATCCAATCGCCAATCAAGGTCTCCGATTCGCCGCCCACCAGCCCGGGCGCATAGCGATTGTAGACATCGGCGGAGTCGACCGCATTGAACCCGGCATCGAGGAAAGCGTCGAGAATCGCGAAAGTCGTGTCCCGGTCCGTGTTCCAGCCGAACACATTGCCGCCCAGCACCAGCGGCGCGATCCGCAGCTCCGTCTGACCCAGCTTGCGCATTTCCATGACGTTCATTCTCCCGTTCGCACCGCCCCCGTTGACGGCGGACCGCTGTTGCAACACCCTCACTATCGCAAGATTTTGGGCGCAGGAAGAGATGGCCAATGGCAATGGAACGATTCCCGGTCATGGGAAAGGACGATCTGGACGCGGACCAGCGCGAGCTGTGGGACGAGCTGACGCTGGGCCCACGCGGCTTCTATACTGGCGGGGCGGATGCCGAACGCCTGCCCGATCTCTACAACGCCTGGCTGCATTTCCCCGATTTTGGCCGGGCGATGCTACAGCTGGGCGATCACTTGCGTTCCAAGAGCGAGCTCAATGGCCGGCTGCGCGAGCTGGTGATCCTGACCTCGTCAGCTGCATTGGGCGCAAAGGTCGAATTCGATTTCCACATCCCTTTTGCGCTTAACGAGGGATTGTCCGAGGCTGTCGTAACCGCGATTGGCGAAGGACAGACTCCCGAGTTTGAAGATGCCGTCGACCGCATTGTCCATGAGGCCAATCTCCAGCTGCTGCGAACAGCCGCACTCACCGCGCAGACCCGCCAGGAAATGATCGACGCGCTTGGCTATCGCGGGCTGATCCAGTTCATCGCCGCCGTCACGCTCTATGTCGCGACCGCTTACACTACCAATATCGCGCGGGTTCAGCTGGCCGAGGATTTCTCTGCCGATCCCGAAATGCTGAAAGATTTCTTCGCCGGAAAGCCGGTAGAGCCAGATGGAGAATGACGATGGAACCCACCGGATATGAACTTGACGGCAAAGTCGCCATCGTTACCGGCGGCGGCACCGGCATTGGCAAGGCGACCGCCCTGCTGCTGGCCCGCTATGGTGCAGATATCGTTATCGCCGGGCGCACGGAATCGGTCCTGCGCGACACTTCCGCCGAAATCGAGAGCGCAACGGGCCGTAAGTGCCTCGCCGTCCCAACCGACGCGCATGAGGAAGAGCAGGTGCAGCGCATGGTCGCACGCACCATGGAGGCCTTTGGCCGGGTCGATATCCTCAGCAACAATGTCGGCTGGGGAGATTCCGCCACGCTGAGCCAGGTCGATTACGAGGCCTGGCGCTTCGAATTCACTCGCAATGTCGATCCGGCATTCTTCTGCACCAAGGCAGTCGGCCCACACATGCGCGAACAAGGCAGCGGCGCCATCGTCCACAATTCTTCGGTCGCAGGCGTCGACGGAGTTGCCGGCATGACGCCCTATTCGGTGTCCAAGGCCGCACTCGTCATGTTCACCCGCGTCGCCGCCGCCGAGTGGGGGCAATATGGCATCCGCATCAACGCCGTCGCACCCGGCCTGATCACCACCGAGAACGCGATGGTCACCTATGACGCAAACAATATCGATCCCGATGTGATGTGCGCCAATCGCCCGCTGCGCCGCGCTGGCACGGCTCACGATGTCGCCAAGGCGATATGCTTCCTCGCCAGCGACGCCGCATCCTACATCACCGGCGAAACGATCGAAGTGTCCGGTGGCCCGGTGGTCGGCGGCCAGGGCGGCTAAGCCGCAGCCGAAGCGCCCTCGTCACGCCCCCTTATCCGGTCGAACACGCGCCTCAGCCTCGCCTCGGCACGCATCTGGATCATGACCAGCGCCGGGATCATCAGCTGCAGCAAGATCGTTCCGAACAACACA
>JAQWKP010000078.1 GCA_029247785.1 Novosphingobium sp. | reverse complement strand
CGAACACAGCCAGTCGATCTTTCATATCATCCTCCACGGTCAGTCAGTTAATACTTATATGCCTGTGCCCACCGGGACAATGGCAAGGTCAAATTGTCACAATGGTGATGAATGGTGGGTTTATGCCACGCATGATGATCTTGTCGTCTTGCAGGACACCCTTCAGCACCCATCGCACCCCATCACAACCCGAACACCCAGATCGTCGTCGCAGGGGCAGAGGGCACCTGTTCGGGTGTGACATATTCGGTCTGCGAAGACTGATCCCCGCCCGCGCCGCTGGCAATCGCAACATATTGCTGGCCGCCTGCGCTGAACGTCACCGGCGTCGCATTGGGAGCCGAGGCAAGGCGGGTCTGCCACAGCACTTCGCCGCTGGCATCGTCGAGCGCCTGGAATGTCCGGTTAGTGTGGCCGGCAAAGATCAGCCCGCCTCCGGTCGCCAGCAGTGAGCTAGACGGTACCGCGCGGTTGCGCCGGACCCAGCGTGTCTTGCGCGTTGACAAATCGATCGCCTGGATGTGGCCATTCAACCCATCAGAACCCGAAGGGGACTTGAGCTTCCAGCCATTGTCGACAGTACTGTCAAAATTGCCGCCTGGCTCGCTCCAGACATAGTCCATGCACAGGTTTTCAAGCGGCAGGTAGAGCGTGTGACTGTCGGGATTCCACGCCGTCGCCATCCAGTTTCGCGCGCCCTGCACGCTGGGACAAATCTCGATCACCTCATTGGGTCTGGGTATTTTGGCCGGATTAACCGTGCGGGCCCCTGTCACCGGATCGATCGCGGTGACAATATTGTTGAGGCCAAGATCGATTGAGAAGGCATAGCGGCCATCCTCGCGGTCCAGCGCGTCGAGAATACCCATCTTGCCGATCGTGACCGACAGCTTGCGCTCGCGTCCATCCACCGGAACCGAAACCAGAGTGCGTTCGAACGCCTCGTCGAGGTCCCAAACCTCGCGCGGCATGTGCTGGTGATGCCAGCGCATTTCGCCTGTTTGCGGATCGAGCGCGATGGTCGCGTTGGTATAGAGTGCGTCGCTGGTTTCACCCTGTTGGCGAGGGCCGAGCAGGCGCGAAATGTCATAGGAGCCGCCAGTGCCGTAATAGACCAGGCCGGTCTCAGGATCATAACTTGGCGCCGACCACACCGCGCCGCCGGTGCGCTCCTCACGCGGCGTCCCGTTCCAGCTATTGTCCCTGGCAACGCTGTCGAAGCGCCATAATTGCTTACCGCTTTTTGCATCCAGCCCGACCACAAAAGACCCGCCCGGAGTCAGCGCGCTGATGCTGGTGCCCTGGACGATGACGTCACCCGCCACCACCGGCCCGGCAGAGAGCACCCCGCGCGGCTTGTCATCGCCGATTATCTCGCTGTCCCACACCACCTCGCCGCTCGACACCTCCAGCGCGACCAGATGCCGGTCAGGCGTCGGCACCAGCAGCGTGCGTCCGCTGATTGCGATACTGCGTTGGACCATGTTGAGCGGCCCGCTGAATTCGGGCGGGATATCTCGGGCATAGCGCCACAGCAGCGTGCCACTTGCAGCATCAAGCGCTTCGACCACCGGGCCGCTGTTGATGAACATCACTCCGTCATGAACAATCGGCGCGATTTCGTTGCGTCCGTGGCTGACCGACCACGCCCATTTCAGCCGAAGCCCTGCCACATTCGCGCCGTCGATCTGCTTCAGCGGACTGAAGCCCGACGAGTCCAGCGTCCGCCGCCAGCTCAGCCAGTCACCATCGGGCGGGTCGCGCAACATGCCAGGCGTGACTGGCGAAAGTGCACTAAGCAGCGCCTTCTGGCTCGCCATTTCCTGGCTGTAGGCATTACCGCCACGAAACGCCTCATCGCCGACCGGCTGTGGCCCTACGGCCAATTCCGCCGGAATATCTTCCGCCGCCGTTTCATTGACCGCGAAGATATGGTCGACAATCGTCGCATAGTCCTTGGCAGGCAGGCTGCGCCCGGCATTGGGCGGCATCTGTTTGGTGACATAATCGAGCAGCTCATCGCGGCGGAAGCCCCAGGAAGAGGCAAATCCCGCGCCCCGCATCCCCGGTCCGAATGGGCCACCCTGGAGATATTCGCCATGGCAGCCTGCGCATTGCGCGGCGTAGAGCGCGGCTCCCGGTTTGCTGGAATCAGGCGCGTCTTGCGAGACTGCGGGCATGGACATTGCAGCAACCATGACCAGCGCAGCCATACTCAACCAACCGCGCATCGCGTTACCCCCTCAAGCACCGCCGCCACACCTATTCCGCATCGAATGTGATCGGCAGCCCGGCCACGCCCCACACGCCGGGAAATGGCCGCCAACCCACTTCACCGGCAAGCTGCGGGTTCTTCAGCCGTTGGGCGATGACGTGAAACCCCTCTTCGACCTGGGCCATGCCAATGAATTGGCCAAGGCAGATATGCGCGCCCATGCCAAAGCCGAAATGGCTCTGCCGCAATCCCTCGCGGTCAGGATTGAAGCTATGCGGATCGCTCACCGCAGTCTCGTCCCTGCCGCTCATCCCCCAGGGGAACAGGATCAGCGTTTCAGCCGGAAAGCGCACACCGCGAAAGGTGAAGCCCTGAGTTGCCTTGCGCGTGGCGGTAGCGGGCGAATGGAAGCGGAAGGTCTCATGCATCACCTTTCGCGAATATTCGAGACTTTCTGCGCATTTCGCATAGATCTCCGGCCTGTCGAGCAGGGCATGCATAATCAGGGTGATGACGTTCTTTGAGGTGTCATAACCGCCAACGAACATGAAGCCGATCAGATTGACCAGCTCCTCCTCGCTCATCTCGCCGCTTTCCTGAACCTCCATCACCTTATCGAGCAAGTCCGGCTCATCGGACACACGATCGCCCGCACGGCGCGATGCCAGCACTTCACGCGCGGTCTGATCGAGCAGCAGGGCGCTTTCCTGCAATTGCGGCAGGAAGGCGCGATCCATACTCATCGCCAAGCCCAGCGCTTCCAGCGAGGACCGGATTTTCGGGATGATGTCGGTGGGAATGCCGAGCATCCGGCACATCACCGAGATCGGGTAATAAGACGCAAACTCCTCGAAATCGAAACGGCGCTTGGGTAGCCATTCGTCAAGCAGCAGATTGACCTGCTCACGCATCACATCGCGATAGCGGTTCACCATGCGCGGCGAAAAGGCGGATTTCAGCGCGTTACGCAGTCGCAGATGGGTCTCGCCGGTCTGGACCTGGACCGTGCTCTTGATAAATTCGCCCCAGGGCGTTCCGGTCGCGCCCATATATTCGACGATTTCGTTGAAGCCGATCACCATATGCTCATCATTGCGCATCATGTCGCGCATCGCCGCGTGCTCGGTGAGAATCGGGCCCATAGTGCTGCGCGCCAGCCAGGGATGGTGCTCGCGCGCCTCGATGAACCGGTCGACCGGGTTCAGCGAAAACGCCGGGTCCTCGATCGGCAGGAATGGCAGATCAAGATCGCTCAGTTCGGAAACTTGCGTCGCACTCGCCATCTATTGCCTCGCCCGGAATGTTGGATTGTTCTCGCGGTGGAACATTTGCCTGAGCCATCGACATATCACCTTGCGCGCCACCGGCAAAATGCGCGAGAACCATGCGATGGAAAATACCGTGAAAAGACCGCTCGGACTGCACCAATCGTCGGCGATGGACATCACCCCGCTTGAGCTGATCAAGGCTGCGTCACTGGCAGGCTACGACTGCGTCAGCCTGTTCACCAACAATCCCAGCGTCCCGATCGATGGCAAGGCGGATATGTTCGTCTTCCCGCAAGTACGCGAAGAGACCAGGCGCGAGGTGCTCGATTGCCTCGATGCAACCGGCCTCACGGTGATCAATGCGGAATTCTTTCTGATGAAGCCTGATATCGCATTAGAGAGCTACATCCCCGGCCTGGCGCTGGGCCGCGAGCTGGGCGCCCGCCATGCGATCACCCATGTCTTCGAGACGGAACCGGCCCGCGCCGTCGAAATCCTCGGCACCTTTTGCGATCTTGCGGGGGCACAGGACCTGACCGTTGCTCTGGAATTCTGCCAGATGACGCCGGGCTGCAAATCGATCGAACAGGCGACATGGTTCGTCGATCAGGTTGGCAAATCCAATCTGGGCTTCGGCATCTGTCCGATGCATCTGGTGCGCAGCGGCGGAACGGCAGGCGACGTGTCCAAGCGGGCGGACAAATATGTGCTCTACGGCCAGGTCAATGACGGCAAGGGCCTGCACACATCACCGGCCTATTTCGAAGAAGTGCATGATCGCGAACTGCCCGGAGACGGCGATTTCCCACTGCACGACATTCTGAGCGCCCTGCCCGCGGACGCACCGATCGAAGTCAAAATCCCGCGCGATAGCCGCATCAAGGCGGGCGGCTCGGCGCAGGACTATATCAGCCGGGCTTTTGAGCGCACGCGGGCGCTGGTCGATGGGCTGAAACCGGTTGCGGGAGCCGATTGAATGGCAGAATTTTCCTTCATCCAGATCGGGCTCAACACATTGGACCTGGGCGCGACGGTGCGGTTCTATTCCGAGACCTTCGGCTATGCCAATGCCGGCGGGCAGGTCGGCTGGGGCGACGTCAACAAGGTACAGGGACTCGATAGCGACGGGCAGACGCTGGTGTGGTGGCTGTTCGGCAAGCACCCGAGAATCCAGTTCGAGATCTTTCACCACACCGACCCGATGATCAGACCCCAGCGAGACGATTGGAGCCCGACGGATCATGGCTGGACGCGCTATGGTGTGGCCGTCTCCGACTACGACGCGGTTGCGCGCAAGCTTGCAGCGCGCGGGATTGCGCCCATCGGCGGCGAGGTTTTAACCCAAGGCAACCGGCGCATGGCGATCCGCGATCCATGGGCCGGGATCGTCATCGAAATCTGGGAGAACGGTCCGGGGCTGGAAGTCGACTGGCCGTTCGATGCCAACGCAGCCGATCCGCAGATCCTCTATGTGACAAGCTCGGTGTCGGACCTGGCAGCAGCGCGCGACTACTACACCCGCATCCTCGGCTTTGAGACTGCGCCGATTGAGCGGCTGCATGGGCCGGCGGACGAAGCGCTATGGGGCCTTGCCGGTGCCAGCCGCGAGGGATTTCTGGTCAAGGCCGGACATGGTTTCCTCGAAGTGGTCGAATATGAAACGCCGCGCGGTCGTCCCCGTTCCGCCGATCACCGCCTGTCCGATCAGGGCATCATGAATGTCGGCCTCAGCACCCGCAGCGCCGACGCCGTACAGGTTGTGCTCGACAAGCTCGACGCCGAGGGCGCTGGACCCCGCTGGCTGACCACCGGCCCCGACATCCTCGGCTGCTACATCAACCAGCCTGACCGCGAGATCGAATTGCTCGCCTGCCCGGCAGAGGTGGAACAGGCCTTCGGCTTCAATTTCGCGGGGGAGTTTAACGGCGGAGACTTTATCGAGATGGTCGAGCGGGGGGTGTGAGAGTCTTCAATCCAGCAGAGGCGTAGCTGATCGTCCGGTTCACTGTACCCTTGGAGAGAACAAAAGCTTCACATAGGACCGAAGCAGCATCACTTGCTGGGACGTGATCGACGGTTCGGCCAATGCGCGCGAAATCATCAAGCCGCCTTCGATCATGGCGCTGACCATGTCCGCCAGCTGATCCGGATCAACTTCGTCCTGCATCGGATATATCTGCACTATATCATCGATCATGGCC
>JAQWKP010000061.1 GCA_029247785.1 Novosphingobium sp. | reverse complement strand
CGCCGCCGAACTGAATAAGCAATGGCCTGCTTCGCTACGCCCTACGGGCTCCGCTACGCAGCCCATTGCTTCAACCGCGCTCATGCGCAACAAAGCGGCTCGGCTCTAACCCAAGCTGGGGGAAAGCTGGGGGTCACGTCACCAGGCATCAATGATCGGAATAAACGCTTCCAGCTTCGGTCGCCGCACCGGTGCTGTGCGCCGATAGCCAGGCAGCCCCGAATACGACAGCATCTTGCGAACCGTGTCGCGTGATATGTTGAAATGTTTTGCCGCTTCGCGCTGGCTCATGCCTTCAGCGCAAGCCAGACGATCCCTCAGGTAAAGTTCCACGGTATAGATCCTTCAACCCTCCCTGCGCTTCGCAGAAAAGGGCAAATGGTGGACGACTTTTACCCCGCCCGCAGCAGCACAATGCCACCGCGACCATGGTCTAATTTTGCACCGCCGGTCTCAATTTTTGGATCAGGCTCTAAGCCTCCCAAAAAACGGCCCACTTCGTCCACGTCGCTGGAAGTTGCAACGCTCCACTAAGATCGCTATCAGGCTGCCCTCCTCCCCGCTAACCGATGCAATCTGGCGCAGCGGCTGGTCGGTCGAAGGCAAAAAAGGATCAATTGTGCTGTTCGATACCAAGGGTATTCATCGCGGAGGCATGGTCGAGGATGGGGAGCGCCGTGTGCTTACCTGCGTTCTGGGTTAAGCGATGAGGGTGCATCCTGCTGTTGCGATGCTGCTCATATGGGGCATGTGCATCGCCGCCTTTTTCATCCTGCCATTCAACTTGACCTCTCGTACTTTGACCCTCAACGGCTTTCTTATCTTATTCATCTTTATCTTAGTGTTCTGCCTTGGCAGCTTCTTGCGAAGCCCCATCCTTAGAGCCGAAGTCCAGTTGAACGGCTTCGAGCCGGATTTTTCTCGCGCCGACTTTGTTCTTAAGACCGCCGCGACGATAGCTGTGCTGGCCCTGACAATCGACTTCCTGCAGGGGAACTTCAGCACGCTCGTAGATAGTTTCATGGATCGAAGCGCGCGCGCCACGGCAATGCTGACGGGCGCCAAATCCTCAAGCAGTTTTTGGTTCAAGATCGGCTTCCTTCTCTATCCCGTCGGCATTGTCATGGTTGTCCGGGAAATCGTCTACGAGAAAGCCATCCGCTTCCTAACGCTTTGCTTTTTCGGATTACTACCGATTGTCCTGGCGGCTGTCGTTATGGGTGGCCGTGGCCCGTTGCTCTTTGGTCTTTTCGCTCTTGGCCTTTCATATCGCGTGCGGGCAAAGAAATTTAAGCCCACACAAAAAACGAAGCCGCGTAGCTCTAAGAACTTCGTCATTGGGTGCGCTATTTTCGTCATGGGCATAGTAGCAATGAACTATTTCGTTAACGTTTTCATCGCCCGAGCAGAAGTTGCAGGCGGAACTGAAGAAATGTTCTTTATTTCGTCCCAAATCTGGGGGGTGGACTTCAGCGGGCCGGGATCTAACTTCGTCGTTAATTTGATTGGCGAGGGCAACACTTATTTGATATTCGTTTTCATCTGGTACCTAGTCCAGGGGCTGGTGATGTCCAATGTACTGTTCAGTGACTTTGCCGGCCCACCGACCTACGGGATTTATGGGGTCGACCTTCTGTCCGCGGTGGCAAGACGGATAGATTCAAATTTCGTGGCTGATCGGTTCCTGACGCTCCTTGATTTAGATGTGTATGGCTTCCTACCCTCGGCATTCGGATCGCTATATGTAGACTTCCTTTGGTTCGGGCTGATACCCACCTTCATATGGGGCTATCTTTGCTCGATCGTCTATCAAAGGAGCCGGACGAATGCCGATAGCCGCTGGCAGATGCTGGGCCCGATGGTCATGATGGGGATCATATTCAGCGTCATCAACACCCCGATCGGTTTCGGTAACGGCATGGTGACGCATTTCTGGTTCATCGTAATGTTCCTGCTGAGCAAGCCTGCCGCGCGGCGCAACTACAAGCGTGATCCGCGCCGAACGGTGTCAGTGCCCTCCGCGAGATGACGTCCGCATCAAGAGATCGGTCCGGCAACCCTAACTCCTACCGACCGGAGATAGATGGACTGCGCTGCATCGCGGTCATGGCCGTGATATTCTACCATGCCTCGTTTACGCCTTTCAGCGGGGGCTATATCGGCGTAGATGTCTTTTTTGTGATTAGCGGCTTCCTGATCACCACGATCATCAACAACCAGATGTCAGAAGGCAGGTTCGGTTTTGGGCATTTCTATGAACGCCGTATCCGGCGTATCCAGGGCTGTTCAGTTCTAATTACATGATGCGGTACGGTTCCGCTAGGTCGGGCTGGAATGTGCATGATCGTAGCGGATAAGAAAAGCGTTTTGCAGGATTTTTCGTGCGGGGGGATTCCCAAAACACCAAATCCCTGAATCAAGGGCAGGCGACCATCAACAGGCATGGGAAGGTTGCCGGAATGAAGTCGTTTGCGCCTATATTGAAGCGGCTGGAGGCCGTGCCCGATCCGCGCCGGGCAGAGGGTAAGCGTTACGCGCTGGTCCCTATTTTGCTGTTTTCGATCCTTGCCATCGTGACGGGCGCCAATTCCTATCGGGGGATCGAAACCTTCATTGCCGTGCACCGCAAGCGGTTGAACAAGGCCTTTGGCCTGAGATGGAGGCAAGCACCAGCGCATACCTCGATCCGCTCCATTCTCATTGGCCTTGCCCCCAGCGATGTGGAGGCTGCGTTTCGCGCCTATGCCGCCGATCTTGATGGCGGAGCGCAAAAGACGGGCAGTCAAGGACCGGGGCGGGTTCTGGCGATTGACGGGAAAACCTTGCGCGGCAGCTTCGACGCCTTTCATGACAGCGCCGCCAAGCAGGTGCTCAGCGCCTTTGCGGCGGACACTATGCTGATTCTTGCGCATATCGAGATTGACGCAAAATCGAACGAAATCCCGGCTGCACAGCAGCTTCTGGCCGAACTCGACGTCGCCGGGCGGATCGTCACGCTCGACGCCCTGCACGCCCAAAAAACATTTGAAGCCGCCAGTGCCAAAGGCATCCACCTGATCGTCCAGCTCAAAGCAAACCAGAAATCATTGTGCAGACAAGTCCGTACCGGCGTCGCTACGACTGCCCCGCTCAGCCAGTGCGAGACCGAAGATGCGGATCGCCGCAACCGCCACGAAACCCGAACCGTCACCGTCTTCGACGCCAGCAACATCATCGCCAGCACCGACTGGTGCAGCCTGATCGCCGCCGTCATCCGCGTCGAGCGTCGAGTTCTTGCCTTCAACCCCGCGACCGGACAGTGGAAAACCACACGCGAAACCAGCTTTTACCTGTCCAACAAATCCATCGATGCAGAGCTCGCAGGCAAGGCCATCCGCGACCACTGGCGCATCGAAAACAGCAACCACCATCTACGCGATGTCACCCTCGACGAAGACAGATCGCGCATCCGCACTAACCCCGGCATCTTCGCCCGCCTCCGGAGCTTTGCCGCCAATATCCTGCGCTTCAATCAGAAACGTTCAATCCGCCAAGACCGCTACGCCAACGCCCTCGGCGGCCTCAGCCACATCGGCAGATTGGCTTATAGATGAGAGAACTGAACAGCCCTGCCGGCGTATCCTGCCTGCCCTGTTCTTCTTCACTACAGTCACGACTATCGCGGCACTGTTGCTCTCGACTCCGGCAGAGTTACGCAATTATGGGCAAAGCCTGCTGGCGACGATGGGTTTCGCCGCGAACATTTATTTCTACCTTAAGATCGGATATTTCGCACCCGATGCCGATACAATGCCGCTACTCCACCTGTGGAGCTTGGCGGTCGAAGAACAATTTTACATCTTCTTCCCGGTGTTGTTGTTGTTGGTTTGGCGCTGGCGGCCAAACTGGCGTGTCGCACTTGTTTCGCTCGCGCTGATACTATCACTCGCAGGCAGCATCCGGGCGCAAATGATCCATCCGACAGGGAATTTCTTCCTTCCGCATTACCGCGCCTGGGAGTTACTGGTGGGCTGCCTGGTGGCGCTCTCGTTTGGTAGGCTGCGCGACAGGGTATCGCGACATTCCACATTGCGCATCGCGATTGAACTAGCCGGGGCCGCGCTTGTGATAGTCCCCATCTTTACATATGATGCCCTAACCCCTTTTCCTGGCACTTCTGCCATACCGCCAGTGTTGGGGACCGCGATATTAATCGTGACCGCATCACCAACAAGCACGGTTGGACGGATACTTTCGACCCGGCTGTTTGTCGGCATCGGACTGATCTCATATAGCGCTTATCTATGGCACCAGCCTTTGCTCGCATTCGCTCGAGCGAGACTGGGCGGCAGTCTCGACACGTGGCTCGCGCTAGTCCTCATCTGTGGCGCGCTTGCGATGGCTTATCTGTCGTGGCGCTATATCGAACGGCCCTTCCGCGACCGTAAGCATTTTACCATTCACCAGATATTTGCCTTCGGTGCGGTTGGATCAATTGGGCTTGCCGCTCTCGGGGCGATACTACACCTGACCCACGGCCTGCCGCAGCGTTTTTCGCCAGAGGTCCGCGCCTTGGGGGCGACCGCCGAACTCAGCTCTAAGCGCAGCTGTCACACGGACGCTAACGACACACGCAGCGCAGACAAAGCCTGCCGCTATTTCGGCAAGACTGTAGATTTTGCGGTTCTCGGCGACAGCCACGGTATCGAATTGGGCTACGCGCTGGCTGAGAGCCTACGACCGAGCGGTCGGGGGTTGGTCCATCTGACTTTCAGCGGTTGCGGGCCTCTGCCTAACATCATGATGGAAAATCCCGGCTGCAGCCAATGGACCCGCAAGACGGTCGACTGGTTGGCCGCAAATCGCGACATACACAATGTTGTAATCGCCTATCGCCATCCGTTTTACATGTATGGCGAAATGCATCGCGCGCCTGGCCAGCCTAAAATTTTCCATCCCGTGTTCCTGCGGGACCACAGTGCAGAAAGCGCCCGCCTAGCCTATATGGAGAGCTTCGCTGGCGTCGTCCATCAGCTGCGCAGCGCGAACAAGAAGGTGTATCTTGTTCAGCCAGTCCCTGAACTTCCCATGCATTCAGACAACTATGTCTACCCCGTGGGCTGGCCCTTTTTGACCAAGCCCGCGCCATCTGCGATAGCGGTTGCCGATCTGGAAGAACGCGACGGGGCGATACGATCATTCATCGCTGGACTGGCGGCAAGCGATCTGGATGTCATCGTGCTTGACCCGCGCGACGCGTTTTGTGATAATGGGCAATGCTTTGCTGTTAGTGACAATACACAACTATACTTCGACGACGACCACATGAGCGTGAATGGCGCGCGCCGTTTCCTTGAGACAATGATCGCAAACGGAAAACTACCGATGTCTGACCCCAGCAAGCCCGAGCGGGGGGATTGAACTGAAGCGGATATGCCATCTCAACATGTCTTGCTGACTGGCCCTACGGGATTTCTAGGGAGCGTGGTTTTGGCCGAGCTCTTGCAGGCCGGTTATCGTGTCACAGCGGCTGTCCGGCACCGATCCGAGAATTTCCCTCCGGAGGCTCAACAAGCGGTCGTGGGCGACTTGGCCAGCTGTCCCGATTGGTCAAGCGCATTGGATCGGATTGATGCGGTCATCCATCTTGCCGCCCGGGCGCATGTTCTGAAGGAAGACGCTGAAGACCCATTGAGCTTGTTCCGCAAGGTCAACTGTGATGCCACGCTTGACCTTGCGAATGCTGCAGTCGCGGCCGGGGTTGAGCAGTTCGTCTTCGTCTCGACGATCGGCGTCAACGGCGCGGTCACTTATGGTGCGGCGTTCGGGCCCGACGATGAGCCCAACCCGCGTTCTCCGTATGCCATCGCCAAATGGGAAGCGGAGCAAGGCCTTCAGGAAATTGCTGGGAAAAGTCGAATGGCGCTGACGATCGTCCGACCGCCGCTGATTCTGGGTGACAATCCCAAGGGCAATCTTGCTGCTATGCACCGGATGATCGCGCGCGGCCTGCCTTTGCCGCTGAGGTCCGTCACGAAGAACCACCGCGATTTCGTTTCGCGCGAGCGGTTATCGGCTTTCGTCGTCACAGCATTGGAGGACAAGCGCTGCCACGGTCATAC
>JAQWKP010000035.1 GCA_029247785.1 Novosphingobium sp. | reverse complement strand
GCAGGATGTGTTCGATTACATCGAGATGTTCTACAACCCGATACGAAAGCATGTGAGGAACGGGATGCTGTCGCCCGTCGAGTTCGAACGGCAGCAGATTATGAGCACCGAGGGCGTCTAGAAAACTCGGGGCTATTCACCGCGGCCGAACAGCTAGACCTTCACAAGATCAATATGAAGATTGAGCCACGTTTGGGATCGGTCGAAGTAGCGCATATCCCGCATCGAGGCATTGAGGCACTGACCGGCCCCAGAACGGTGCGTCGTCAGCCCATTGCACGATGCAAAGTTGGCAACCTTGGTGTGCGTCCACCAGTTCACATGATCGCCCAGATGCTCAATCCGGTATTCAATGCCCTCATAGATGACAGCCAGCGTATCTTCGAACGAAAGGCCCCAGATTGACTCGGGCTGTAGTGGTGCAGTCTGGTGGCGGTAGAAACGACATCGGGCAGTCGCCAATTCGCGGATAAGGAAGTCCTCCTGCGCCCACTCGGAAATTTCGGGGTTTGTGGAATGGGTCGACCTCTGAGTCCACGGATGGCGGCTTGCCCAGAAATTCGCCGGACCATGAACCGTGCCCCGATAGAGAAATTCGGCGTCAGGGGCGACGATGCGGGCTAATCCACCGGGCTTCAAAACGCGGGCAATCTCGGAGAATAGCTTTTCGTCGGCGCTGTCGGGAACGTGCTCAATGACCGCCGAGCAATAGGCAAGATCGACCGTCGCATCTTCGAATGGCAGGTCGTTTTCGAGGAGGTTGTAGGGAATGAACGAGCCGCGGTCCTTGCCGTGGTAGTGGTCAGAGGGAACGTCGAGGGCGATCCAGTTGGGATGTGACCACCGACCTGATCCGATGTTAATGTTTAGCCCGCCGCGCTCCTTGTGTGTCGGATGGTTCGCGATAATTGCGCGACGCCCCTCCCGCCCGAAGACGCGTTCAACACCGCCAGTGGCTTGGTTCAGCAGCTTTCGCATGAGTTCCATCGCGCGAGCTTCGCCATAATGCGCCTGAAATCAAGCTCTCTTAGTCATCCGCCTGTCGTATCGTCGCATCAGAATAACCTTGTTTTCTCAATGCCACCATTCCGCTTGCGGGCAATTTCAGTCAGCGAGGTAATGTCCGCTTATTTAGGATCAACGCCCGAAAGCTGACGTTCCGCTTCCCACCCAATTTCAGACAAACCAGCATTGGGCCACTCAACCGAATCAATCGCCTCTTCGCTGGTTATCGCGTTGCCCCCTCAACTCCCCGCCTCGGTCGGATAGAGACCGTAATCCTCGTCCGCAAAAAACGCTTCGGCGATGCTTGTCGGTGCGCCTTCCTCGCCGATTTCGCGGGCGAACTTCTGGCCTTCATAGGCTGCTGTCGCCATAGGGCGAACGCACAAAGCATCGCCGATGGTAAAGATCTGCGCGACTTTTCTTTCAAGTTCGCTTGCAAGACCTTTCACCGATTCACGGCCCGTCGCCAGCACCACCGCATCGACTTTTTCGATAGTGCCTTCCCACTCGCTATAGGGATCGAATGTCGCAAGATCGCGCTTGCCGATCTGGCTGATCCAGGTCTGCTGGCGGAAGGTGACATTGGCTTCTGCGAGGCGGCGCGAGACCGGCTCACCCTCAAACGCCATGACCACGCGGTTCGAATAGGGCGCATGGTTGGATGAGACCATGATCACTTCCGCGCCGCGCTTCCCGAGCAGTTCGGCAATGCCGACGCTGGCATGGGTGCCCTCGCCATCGATCACCACCACACGGCCCTGCGGATTGGCACCGCCCTCAAGGATATCCTCGGGCGAGAACACATGGGGCTGATCGGCACCCGGAATTTCCCTGTCGAATGCGCCGCTGCGCCCCTCGCGGCTGAATTGGCCGCCCGTGGCGACGATCACGGCATCGGGGCTGAGTGCCAGCACATCTTCAGCCGATGCCTTCTCCCCCTTGCGCACAGTCACGCCAAGCCGGTCCAATTCCGCTTCCCACCAAGCGATGGCGTGGGAGTAGAACTCGCGTCCGGGTAGCCGTGCCCATAGCTCCAGCGCACCGCCAAGCTGGTCGCGCGCTTCCAGCAACGTCACTGTGTGTCCGCGCCGCGCCGCAACCCGTGCCGCCTCAAGCCCGCCTGGCCCACCGCCGACGACAACGACCTTCGAAGGCTTCGCTGCGGGCGAAAAAGTCTCGGTACCCCACAGCCGCTCGCGATAGCTCGCCGGGTTTATCGCGCAGCCGAACGAACCGTCGGCCATGCCGCCAAGGCAATGGTTACAGGCGATGCAGGTCCGCCCGAATTCTTCGGTGCCTTCGCGGGCGCGGGCGACGAATTGCGGCTCGGCGATCAGTTGACGGGCCGATCCGACCATGTCGCACACACCCGAATTGATCGCAGCCTCGGCATCCTCCATGCGCGTGACCCGCCCGAGCACACTGAGCACCGGGACATCGCCCGCAGCGCTGCGTACCTGTTCAACAAACGGCTTGTAGAAATGCTCCTCGACCAGCACCGAAGGCATGCCGTATTTGAGCTGCAGCGGTTCCATCGCAACATCGAGATCGACGAAATCGACCAGCCCGCGGTCGCAGATGGACTTGACCGCTTGGTGCGCGTCGGTTGTGTCGTAGCCGCCTTCGACCAGTTCGTCGCAATTGAAGCGCATGCCCACGGCCATGCCATCGCCCGCGCCTTCGCGCACTGCCTCCAGGGTTTCGATCAACAGCCGCAGTCGATTGTCGAGGCTGCCACCATATTCATCGTCGCGACGGTTGTAATAGGGCGAGAAGAATTGCTCGATAATCCCAGAATGTGAGGCATGGATCTCGACCCCGTCGAAGCCAGCCTCACGCAAATGCCGAGCCGACTGGCGGTGAGCATCGCCCAGCATGCGGATTTCTTCATGGGTTACTTCATGCGTCGCGCCGCTGATGCCGCCGAATGCGAATTGCGAGTTCGACGGGCCGAGCGAGGGCGCGCGCGGGCTCAGCGGTTGCCAGTGCCCCGTAGACAGCCAGTGATACCATATCTGCGCAAAGATCTTGCCGCCGGCATCATGCACCGCATCTGCCAGCGCGCGAAATGCCGGGATCGCTTCGGGCGGATAAGGGCACGGCTGATAGTCACGCCCGCGCCAATGGGCAGTGCAGCTTACAATCGCGAGGCCGCAGCCGCCATCCTTCACCCGTTCGGTGACATAGGCGACCAGGTCGTTCGATGGCGAACAACCGACCGTCAGCGGCACACCATGCGGTGAGAAATAATAGCGGTTTTCCAGCTCTACCGGTCCGATCTTCAACGGACTGAAGACATTCGGATATTTTGGATGCTGAGCCATATTCGCCTCTCATCTGTTTCCAGAGGTTCGAGTCCCCCGTTTGGTAAACACGATATGTCCGTGAGAGGCCGAGAGCAATGCGGTGCGATTCAGGACAAAGGTAAACACCAGGCCCGGCAGGCTTGCACTAAACCGCAGTCCATGGTTTTGCAGCAGGATTGTGCTATATTACAACGGATACCAGCGTTGATTTGGGAGTGAGAAACATGGCGGACGTAAAGATTCGCGAGCTTGGACCGGAACTCAGTTTCGGTTCGCGTGTGACCGGCATGTCCTGGGACAATATCGAGGATGAAGACCTCCGCCAGCAAATGCGCGAGCTGTTCATCGAACGTGGCGTCATCGTGTTTGAGGACATGGAACCCTCGCCGACCCTGCAAGTCGAGCTGAGCAAGATTTTCGGCCCGCTCAAGGATCATCCGACCAAGAGCACGCCCCGTGCCGACCCGAGCCTCGATCCCGGCATCATCGACATGGAACACAAGCGTGACGACATGGCGCATGACCATGGCCTCACCGAGGTGAACGGCAAGAAGGTACATTCCTTCATCCCCTGGCACTTCGACCACACCTATAATGACGAGCTCAACTATGCCGGCGTGCTACGCGCGGTGGTTGTCGCACCTGAGGCGGGCCGGACTGGATTTGCCGATGGCATCCAGATTTTTAACGCTCTCGATCCCGAGCTGATCCGCCGGATCGAGGATCTCAGCGTGCTCTATACACTCGACGTGCGCATCACCCAGATGAAGTATGGCCGCTATTTCAAGACCTTTGGAGACATGCCCGCCCAGGCCGGACTGATCGCCGAAGCGGCGATTTTCCCCCGCGCGATCCACCCGATGATCTGGACACGCCCGACCGGCGAAAGGGTCGCGCATTTCTGCGGCTTTTCGGCGGAAGGCGTCGAGCTTCACGAGGATCCCGAGGGCGATGCGCTGATCGAAGAGGCGCTTCAGAAAATGTACAAGGCGATCAAACCATATTGGCACCAGTGGAAAACCACCGACATGGTCATCTGGGACAATCACCGCGTGCTGCACTCGGTCGAAGGCTGTGACCCGAAATACCCGCGCCGGATGCACCGCACCACGGTGAAAGGTGATTATGATCTCGGGCGGTTCGAACACGGCAAAAAAGTCGGCGAAGTCCAGCGCGAAATCACCCCGTTGGCGCTGCCGGCCTGAGGGCATTTCAGATACCAGATAGCCTCGTCATCCCGGCGCAGGCCTCCTGCTATTCTCAAAACGGCCTAGACCGTAATCGCCAAGGATAGTCGTACGATGCGCATCGCGCGCATAAGCGGGATCGTGGCCACCGGCGGAATGGACGCAGCGCCAATTGTCCCAGATCGCCATCTCGTTCGGCTGCCAGTGGTGCCAATAGGGCTGAACAACGGCATGCATCTGGCCGATCAGTTCTTCGAGCTGAGCATCGCCTTCCTCATTCTCCCGCCCGTAAATTCCGTCGGCCTGCCATGGCGAAACATGGAACACCTTCTCGCCTGTCTTCTCGCGCTGCCACACGGCGGGATGGACAGCGCGCGGCAAGCTCTTGGCTTCCTCGATAACCCGTTTCGAAGAATCCATCAGCTGGATCAGGCGGAAGTCATCGGCCAGCCCATAGCGCTGGTTGTGATGCATATTGCCCTGGAAATAGATCACCTCCAGTCCCTCGGCTATCTCGCGCCATTCGGGCGATAATGCGTTGTAGATCTGCACGCCGTCTGCAAAGCCGGTCTCGCCGCCATCGGCAGACTGCTCGACAATCTGCAGCAAGCCAGCGCGGTTGAGCTGTTCGGTATAGCAAGCGTCGAAATGCCACGGGACATAGTCAGCGAGTTGCTTGCCGCCCACCTCGACGATTGTGCCCTCACCCGGCCTCGATCCAATACTGACCAGCCCCGGCACATTGGGCGCATCGATCCGGTTCATGTTCTTGATGACGTGATCGCGTAGCGGACCGAATATTTTGCTCACTGCCACCTGCATCTCGGTCGAGGGCTCAATATCCTCAAAGATGATCACGCCGCTGACTTCGAAGCAGTCCCGCACTTGCTGGCGCACGGCCTCGTCTTCGACCGTCTCCCAGGTGATACCGGAAATCCGCGCACCAAATGAGTGGTCCGGCGTCAGCGGTCTGATGTCGAGCCTGCTCATGACGTCAACTCCGGTTAGGCCATGGCCTCGGCCGGCTTCTTCCAGTCGCTCTCATAGCAGCCCAGTCCGTAGTCTCCCTGGATCGTCGTGCGCCTTGCATCGCGCGCATATTTTGGGTCGTAGCCCGAGGCGGAATGGACGAAACGCCAATTGTCCCAGATCGCCATGTCGTTCGGCTTCCAGTGGTGCCAATAGGGCTGAATCACCGATTTCATCTCCTGAATCAGTTCCTCGAGCCGAGCGTCGCCCTCTGCTCCGGGCTGACCGGCGACGCCATCGGCCTGCCACGGCGAGACATGAAGCACCTTCTCGCCCGTCTTGCGTTGCCAGACGGCAGGGTGGACCGTGCGTGGGATGTCGCGAGAGGCTTCAAACAGCTGTTCCGAAGCTTCCGCCAGCTGCACCAGCCGGAAATCCTCTGGCATACCGAAGCGCTGTTCGTGATACATGTTGTATTGCCAATAAACGACATCGATCACCTCAGCCTTGGCACGCCATTCGGGCGACAGTGCGTTGTATATCTGCACCCCATCGCCAAAGCCGGTCATGCCCTCCTCTGGCGAATTGACGACGATCCGAAGCACCCCGGCGCGGTTGAGCTTCTCGGCGTAGCAGGCATCGAAATGCCACGGGACATGACCGGCGATCACCCGTCCGCCGGTTTCGATGACGGTCGATGCCTTCTCCTCCGCCGCGAACGTGATGAGGCCAGCCTTGCCCTTTGCTTCAAAGTCCGAATTCTTGATTGCATAATCCTGGGACGGCCCGAAAACTTCGCTGATCGCGAATTGCATGTCTTCGCTCTGTTCGACATCCTCGAAGATGATCATGCCTCGATCCTCGAATGTGTCGCGCATCTGCTGCTGCACGTCCGCGTCGCCAACATTGCCCATGGTCACGCCGGAAATGCGCGCGCCGAAGGGAAGTTCGTCGTTCAGCTGCCTGATATCGAGCCGTGTCATTTGCCTGCCTCTCCCGTTGCTGCGGGTTCCATGGGCGAAATGTGTCACTATCGGGCAAGCCGGGCAAGTGTTCGTTTGGACTGCGCTTCACAGGCTGGATACGCAAAGCATCCCGCGGCGAGCCCGGACGATAACGCCAGTGGAAAGCAAGTGAACCGCGCGGCTGGCGCGGCATAGTGAAGCCGCGTGCAGTCGAGCGGTGGAAATTGCGAGTGACCGGGGCGCCCATCCGCTGCGCCATCGGTTCGACCCATTCGGTGACCGGCAGAAATCAGGCTCACGGGCTCGCGTGCGTGCCTGGCTCCTCGCAGCTGATCATGCCGCGCCAATGGCGGAATGCTTCAGAC
>JAQWKP010000073.1 GCA_029247785.1 Novosphingobium sp. | reverse complement strand
CGAAGAGACCAAAACACTCCTTAACTCACAACCCCGATCTGGTGACATAGGCGCTGACGGGGAACACTTGGCGTAAAAGCAAGCATCGTCTCGGGCGACCGCGCCGAGGTGGTGGAGCAAGTCGGTCGCGAGCTTGGCCTGCCAGCGCAAGGTGCCATGCGCCCGGAAGCGAAGCTAGGGCTGCTCCAGAGATTGTCTGAAGAAGGCGAATTCGTGCTGATGGTCGGAGACGGTCTCAATGATGGTCCAGCCCTGGCCGGCGCCCATGTCTCGATCGCTCCGGGAAACGCCAGCGACGTAAGCCAGCAGGCCGCCGACGCCGTCTTTGTAGGTGCCGGGCTTATGCCGGTACCGATCGCCATGAAAGTTGCGCGGCGGACCATGGCCATCGTTCGCCAGAATTTCGCGTTTGCCGCGATCTATAATGTACTGGCTGTTCCACTTGCCATCTTCGGATTTGTGACACCGCTTATTGCTGCGATCGCCATGTCGGCAAGTTCGCTTGTAGTCGTGGGCAACTCACTGCGCCTCGCTAGCTCGGCCCGAAATGCGCGCCCGAAATGACGAGCCTGGCCTTCCTTATACCGCTTGCCTTGTTGATGGGCCTGGGCGGGCTGGCTGCATTCTTCTGGGCCATGCGCAGCAACCAGTTTGATGACCTTGAAGGCGCCGCCAACCGCATTCTGATCGAAGAGGAAGACGAGGAAGCCTGAGGCCCAAATGCTCCTGCCACTCGGCCAATACCGAGGAGCATCGGCGTTCGTTCGCTTGTCAATCGACGAGGTGGCCAATTGTCAGCCGCCAAACCGTCTGGCTGCGGCCGGTTGCCCCCACGGTGGCCCGCGTTTAGGCTGCCATTCCAGCGCCGCTGGGGATTGGGAGCAGGAATGTCCAGAGTCTTAGTCACCGGAGGCAGTCGGGGGATCGGCAGGTCAATTTGTTTGCGCGTCGCGCAAGACGCGATGGCACGCGGCGAAAAACCAAAAATAGCCGTCACCGCGACGGGCAAGTCGCCAGACCTTGAAGCCGTAGTGGACGAACTGAATGAGCTTGGTGCCGAGGCCATGGCCGTAATCGGAGACCTTGGAAACCCGGACGAGCCCGAACGCATCGTCTCTCGTGCTCTCGAGTTCTGCGGCGGCCTAGACGCACTCGTCCATAATGCAGGCGGTGTAATCGCTGGCCTACTGATGAAGACTTCCGTCGAAGACTGGGACACCGTTTTCAACGTCAATTGCCGCGCACTGTTTCTGCTCGCCAAGGCTGCCCAGCCTGCATTGCGAGAATCGCGCGGGTCTATCTGCGCCATCGGCTCGAGTGCGGCAGAAAGCGTCCAGCCATTCATGAATGCCTATCCCCCGTCGAAAGCGGCGGTCGTCATGCTGATCCAGCAGATGGCCTATGAATGGGGCCGCTACGGCATCCGGGCAAACTCCGTTTCACCGGGCCTCACCCTGTCCCGTTCGACCGAAGCGGCGCTGGGTAGCGAAGAGGCACAAGCCCGCACGGGAAGACAAATACCATTAGGCCGCGTCGGAAATCCCGAGGACGTCGCGGCAATGGTGTCCTTTGTTATCGGCCCTGACGCCGGCTATCTGACAGGCGAGAATATCAATCTTGACGGCGGACTCAGGCATTTAGGCCCCGAAGCCGTCCTGTCCTCGGGCGATGGTGGCTGGTCGGCAGAGGCAGAAGGCGGAGGGATGCGCCCTGCATGAAGGAGGTGCCGTTGCGACACCCCATTTCCGCCAGCTCAACATCGCGAAACCATTGGCTCTGGCTGACAGCACAGCCTTGAAGACGATCTACTGCAGATCTGCCATTCAGGCCGCCGTTTCCGACTCGGGCTCCTCCTCCCACTTTCCATGGCAGAAATCGCCCTTGATCGTGGTGCGGTGGATCTCGCGCTCCTGTTCCGGATTGCTGCCGGTCGCCTCGTGCAGGACGCGCGTGTTGTCCCAGACCACCATGTCGCCCTGTTCCCACTTATGGGTATAGACTTTCATTACCCGCTCGGCTTCGTCCCAGACCTCGGCGAGCAGCGCGAAGGCCTCGTCGCTGCGGTCGCCTTCGAGCCCGCGGCAGCCATAGGGGCACATGTGGAAAACCTTCTCGCCGGTGGGACAGGTCCACACGGCCGGGTGGACTGAGCACCTTCCGTTTTCGTTGTTCACGCTGAGGTCGCCAAGCGGGCTGTCGTGTTCTTTCACCAAGTGGAAATTCTTGGGCAGGCCGAAGCGTTGCCTGCCAAAACGCAGGTCCAGATTGTAAAGCACGTTCAGCCCTTCCGCCTTTTCGCGGATCGCCGGGTCCATGTCGTTATAGATCTGAATGCCGTCTGCAAAAGCGGTGTCCCCGCCATCCTTGGAAATTTTGATTGAGCGCAGTACGGCAGCGTACATCATCTCGTTATTATAGGCATGGTCGAAATGCCACGGCTGCCAGGTAACCAGCGGCTTGCCGTCGATCTCGACGACACAGGATCCTGGCCCCGCCGTGATCACGATGACGCCGGGCAGGCTGTCGCGGTCGGCCCGGGCGACCGAATAGACGGGGTGCTCCTTGAGCGGGCCGAAGACCTCGCTGAGCTTCACCTGCAGCTCGCTCGTCTGCTCGACATTGTTGCAGACGACCACGCCGCGGTCGTCCAGCAGGCTCTTCAGCTTCGCGCGCACGCCCTCGTCGTCCAGCGCCTCGCTGGTTACACCGGTAACGCGTGAGCCGAACGCGAGGCTTTCATCCAGTTGTTGCACCTCGATAGGTTTCATAGCTTCATCTCCCAAGTTTATTACATGGGATTGTATGTGCTGGATGTGGGCAAGGCCTTGCTCCAGATCAAACTTGGCGCGGCCCCTGCGAGCAACGCTGCATGGAATTGCAGGCACTGGATCGGATGGTTCAACCCGCGATGTTCTGGGGCTACAGTTGAGCCGCGAATGGGCGGCCTTGGAGCCGTATCCCGACTGCTCCGTCCTAGAGAGACACCGGCCAATTGAACAAAGGCAATCCCGGCGTCGGAAGGTCCTTCCACACCCATACATTTCCCGGCCAGCCGTTGGTCACGAATAGCCAGCGGTTAGCCGGTCCGCCAAAGCAGCAATTGGTCGATACGCCCTTGCCGGGCAGCTGCAGCAATTCCACCTGCTGGCCATCTTCGATGATGCGCACACCGTTGCCTACGACTGCGGCCATGTAGATCCGCCCATCGACATCGATCGACATGCCATCGACGCCGTCCGAACCGCTGGCATCCTCGCAGACCCATTCGCGCCGACCATCAAGGCCAATACGCAGCAGGCCGTGACCCTCGGTGACAACAAGATTGCCGTCTGGCTTGCGAATGATGCCGTTCACATAGTTGAGACCATCTGCCAGCACCCGCACACTGCCATCAGGCGCTCTCGCCATGACGCGCGCCTGCGGAGTGGACGGAGGCGGAAAGCTTGGAGGGTCCGTGAAATAGACGGTGCCGTCAGGACCTACCACAAGATCGTTCGACGCCTGCATGTCGGCCAGCACGCGCGTAACCGTGCCGTCTGGCGCGACATGCTGCAGACCGCCTGAAACGAAGGCCGGCGTATTTTCAATGGGAGGAAAGCTTAGGTAATCGGGCGGCAAGGGTATCTCGCTGAAATCGATTCCGCCGTTCTGGGTCACGATGAAACCGCCATCATCCGCCGGGGCGGCGGCATTGGGGCCACCGGAAGTCTCGGCGAACTTCTGCTTGCGGCCCTCCTCGGGCCAGATGCGATAAAGTGCGCCCTCGGCCACGGCGGTGACGACCAGAGTGCCGTCCTCACACCACACGGGTCCTTCAGGCAGGCCGATACCCTCCGCGATCAGTTCCGGTTTGGCGATCATGCTTCGCCTCCCATGCCTGCCGCAGCGGCGGTGAAGTCATCGGGTGAAGGAAAACCGCTTTGCGCCATCAATCCGCCATCGGCCACGATCATTGTTCCAGTGATATAGGAAGCAAGATCGGATGCCAGAAACAGAAACACCGGCGCAATTTCCTGAGGTTTTGCAGCGCGCCGCATCGGAATGCGATCAGTCCAGATATCCATTCCGCCTGGCAGGTCTTTCAGCAAAGAGGTCATGCTTGTTTCGACCAGACCAGGGCAAACCCCGTTTACGCGAATGCCAGACTGGGCGTAGTCGAGCGCTAGCGAGCGGGTCATGTTCAGCAGCCCGGCCTTGGAAGTATTATAAGCAAACAGGCCATAATCACCGACGATGCCGCTGATCGAGCTCGTGTTGATCACCGAGGCTCCGGGTCGCTCTTTCAGATGCGGAAGAGCAGCCCTGATCAATAGGAAGGCCGCCGTCAGATTAACGTCGAGCACACGGTGCCAGTCTTCCAGGCTGGTCCCTTCCAACCCCCCGCCCGCGCCCGCTCCGGCGTTGTTGACGACGATGTCGAGATGGCCGAACACATCGATCGCAAGATCGACGGTGGCCTGAATGAAAGCCTCATCGCGCACATCGCCATGAGAAAACCGGGCCGCCTCTCCCAGTTCTGCTGCCATCGCAGCACCGGTGGTTTCGTTGAAATCGGCGATCACCACCCGGGCGCCGGCATCGACAAATGCGCGAACCACCGCCGCGCCTATCCCGCTCGACCCGCCGGTGACGATCGCAACCTTGCCATCCAATCGCATGCCTTGATCTCCCATCACACTTAAGATGCATTCCATTAGCCAAAGCTTGGCGCTTACATCCGGATTCGGTCTATCATGAATTTGCCGCTATCCTCATGATTCACAACCGGGACCAGTTTGACCTATGTCGAAATGTATACTTGAAGGCACAAGGGTAATCGATCTCGCAGAAGGGCTGGCAGGCTCCGTAGCTGCGCTGATCCTGGCCGAAAGCGGCGCCAATGTGATAAAGGTCGAGCCTCCCGAAGGCACGAGATTGCGCGGCAGCCCGCCCTTCACCGTGTGGAACCGCTCGAAACGCAGCATCGCACTGGATGCGTTCGGTGCAGACCGCGAGACATTCAAAGCACTCGTCAGCGCCGCAGACGTGCTGATACACGACTACTCTCCTGCCGAAGCGCGCGCGCGCAGCATCGACGAGATCAGCCTCGGGCAATTGGCACCCGATCTGATCGTCGCGCCGATAACCGGCTTTCCCGCAGGTCACGAGGAAGAGGAAATCCCCGCGCAGGACTCGCTGGTCCTGGCGGCCTCGGGAATCATGGATGAACAAGCCCCGGTCGGGCGCGAGGATGGTCCGGTTTACCTGCGCTTCCCGCTCGCCTCGTGGGGAGCCGTGTGGCTTGCCGCGATCGGCATTGCGACCCGATTGTTCGATAGGCGGCGCGGCGGCGAATCCGGGAATGTCCGCACCAGCCTGCTGCAAGGCGCGCTGATCCCGGTGCTGATGCATTGGCGGCGCGTTGAAGCTCCGTCGCGCGGCCTCGGCTATGGCATGCCGAAATTCGAAACCAATGCCACACTGGTGGAATGCAGTGACGGCGTCTGGATCCATTTCATCGGCGACGTGATGAAAGCACCGCTTGTTGTCGAATCCATGGAAGCGATGAGCCCTGAGGAGCGCGAGGCGGCCAACAAGGCGGATTCCAACGCCTATTGGTCCGACTGGGGCTGGTGCAAGGCGGCGTTCAAGACCAGGCCGAGCGAGGTCTGGCTCAATGATTTGTGGGCGCATGACGTTGCTGTCCAGCCGGCGCTGCCGATGGGCGCGCTGTATTTTGACGAGCAATGCCACGCCAATGGCTATGTGATCGAGGTTGAAGATGTCGATGCGGGCAACACGCGCCAGCCCGGCATGCCCTTCGTCACTACGCCGGGCCCGCGCAAGCCATTTTCCGCTCCCCGGCTCGATGCAGATCGCGAAGCGATTCTGGCGGATTGGACGCCACGAAAAGCAGCTGCGGCCACAGCACCCGCCCGCTCATTTGAGCGCCCGCTCGACGGCATCCGCGTGCTGGACCTGGGTACGCATCTCGCAGGGCCGCTCGCGCCGATGCTGCTGGGCGATCTCGGGGCGGACGTCATCAAGCTCGAAGCGATGAAAGGCGACCCGATGCGGGCGACGGCAGAATGGTCGTTCTTCGGTTGCCAGCGCAACAAGCGATCGCTCGCGCTCGATCTCAAACATCCCGACGCGCACGAGGTGGTGGAACGGCTCGTCAAGCAGGCGGATGTCGTTCATCACAACATGCGAATGCCTGCTGCCACGAGGCTGGGCATCGATTTCGAAAGCCTGCACGCGATCAACCCGCGGCTGATCTATTGCCACGTCAGCTCCTATTGCCCGGTTGGCACACGCAAGGACTGGCCGGGATACGACCAGCTGTTCCAGTCATCCTCCGGCTGGGAATATGAAGGGGCGGGCGAAGGAAACATGCCGATGTGGCACCGCTTCGGGATGATGGACCACCAAGCCGCAATGTCCTCGCTTTATGGGGTCATGTTGGCGCTGATTGAGCGGGAGCGCACAGGCGAAGGTCAGTTCGTCGCCTCCTCACTGCTCGGCGCATCGCTGCTAACCAGCAGCGAAACGCACCTGACGAGCGAGGGCGAGTTGGCACCCTATGCGCGGCTGGATACCGGGCAGATGGGAGTCGGCCCCGGCGATCGGCTCTATCAGACGAACGACGGCTGGCTTGCGCTCATGGCCGACGATGCGTCACTGCAAAACCTGGCAATCAGCCTGGCCGTTTCCGATCCCGGCGAGATCGAGGGCGCTTTCGCCGCGATGGCGCGCGACGATGCGCTTGCGCTGGCACAGCAAGCAGGCGCTCACGTGGTGCCAGCACTAACCGACCAGCAAGACGCCTTTCTCGACAGCGCGACCAACCAGCGCCTCGGCCTGGTCACGACGCTGCGCCATCCGATCTATGGCAATGTCGAGCACCCGGGCGCGCTATGGCATTTCGGCGGCCAGCAACTCGCCTTCGACCGCGCTCCCCCGCAGATCGGCGAACATACCAGGGAGGTGCTGGGAGAGGCCGGTTTCACCACATCTGAAGTGGATCACCTGCTGGGAAATCATGCGGCATTGCAGTCTAGCTGAGTAGCGGGCGACCCGAATTCGCCTTTCGGCGTTACTGTCCGAGCTTGTTCTCCCAATCGGACCGTTCGAGCTGGCCGAATGCTGTCTGCCCGTCCCAGACATAGCGAGCGCCTCCCTGATGCAGGGCAAAGCCCGGCATTTCAGCGAGGCCAAGGTGGAAGACGTTGAACTCGCTGACACCTTCGATCCGCGTGATTCCCAGCTCCGATTCCAACTCGAACGAGGCGTCCTCGCCGCGCGGCATCAGCTTCCTCAGGTAAGGCACATCGCGAGCGACAGCCGAGTACATCTTGCCGTCCTGATAGATATAGGCGTCATTGTGGGTCGTGCCATCCTCGCGCGGTGGATAGACGCAAATCGCAAACGCCCTTCCGTCCGGGAACAGCGCTGCCTGCCAGCAGTGCCCGCGAAACGCATCGAGTGGCCGTACGCTTTGGCGGTGGATGCGATTGCCCGATCCGCGGAAGGCGCGCGTCTTGCCATCGATGGTCACTTCGCCCTCGGCCCGGAACACCTGCTCAACCCGCCAGCCATAACCCATCAGACCGGCATCAATGCGCTGCTCCTCGGTCAAGCCAACCAGCTTTTCGGGACGCAAGTCCTGGGCCCAGGCCGGCGCGGCCATGGTGATTTCGGCATCCAGTTTCAGCGGTGCGCGGATCTCCCTGTCGACCGACTGCGCGATCATCGCCTCGGGAGTGGTATCAACCGCCTGGCAATCATATCGGACGCGCCAGGTTCGAAACGGTTCGATGCATTCGAATGCCAGCCCGCCAGTGCCAAGGATCGAGGGCTTGCCGTCACTCCCGATTGGCGAATGTGTAGTCCCTTCCCCGCCGTCGACCAGCGCCCTGCCCTCGCGGTCGACATAGTTGATTTGGTAGCCGTGGTTCTCCCAGGTCGATCCCTTCGCTTCGATGCCGATACGGGGGAAAGCGAAATCGCCATTCTCCTCATAGATCCAGAACGAGGCACTCTCGCGCATTTCCGGGTCTTCGGGCTTTTTGGCGAGCATGTAGTCGATCTCGGGTTCAAGATCGCCATTCCAGTCATCACTCACCATCTCGCCGTTCTCCTATCTTGCCCGGCTCAAACCTCATTTACCGCTGCGCCGGGGTCCATCAGACTTATTCGTAGTCCCTATCCCGGCCATGCTCCGCATGCATTGCAGAAGCACATCTGGCTCCGAGCTGGGTATGAGGTAATGAGAATATGCCAGCCTCAGGAATAGCTCTGCAGCCTGGTCCACAGACATTTCACCCGACTTTACGGCGGGCAGGCGCGCAAGCGCATCTCCGACCAGACGCGCCCAGATGGACCGTTGTTTGGGCAGTGAAGCGGCAAGGTTGCGTACAGTGAAGCCCGGTTCGAGCAGGGGCGATTCGGCCCCAAAGGCTTCGTCGAGATAGGATACCAGATAGCCAAGGGCGGCATCCAGCCGCTCGGCCGGTTTGCCCACCCTCTCAAGCGCCTCGGCCAGACCTTCGTAAAAGCGGTCCTCCTGGCTCAGCGCCATCGCTTCTAGCAAGTCCTCCCGAGTCGCAAACCAGCGATAGAGTGTTGGCCGCGACACCCCTGCCTCCGCAGCCACCGCCGACAAGGTCAGTCGCTCATGACTGCCCAATTTGGCAAGCAGCCGACATGCCGCCGCAACGATTGCATCTGAACTGTTGATTCGTTCCGCCATCTTCGTGAACCTTTACAGTCTTGCCCATAGTTGTGAAGCTTTGATCCAATCAGACCTTGACAGTTTATGACATATTTGTAACGTTTTTTGCAGACAGGGCCGAAAGCGGCGGCGGCAGCTGCCTGCAAGTCCGAGATGGATGGGAGAGGGAAGTGGTCGCGATTGATATAGAGGCCGGGCTCGAAGTGCAGGCGGACGTAAACTACATCCGCAACCCTCGGCTATCACTGGCCGAACCCAAGCTCGAATTCTGTACCGAGGACGAGTCGCTATCAACTATGCAGACCTTGCCGGGGGAAGTCATGGCAATCCGTTCTGCGCGCGCGCTGTCGACCTCGCTGGACCAGCAAGGCTTCCTGCTGGTGGACCACGTCACCAGCGTTGCCGACTTCAACCTGATCGAAGGTGATCCCGCTACTGACCAGCTCTACAATGAGGAGATGTCTGCGCTGCTGCAGCAGGTTACCGGGGCGAGCTTCGCAATCATGCTCGGCACCGGCAAGAAGCGCTTTGGCGAAAGCGCGATCGACAAGCTGGCACCGCTGATCAACGCCAAGCCCGCGCGCTATGCCCATGCCGACAACACGGATATCTCGGCATCCGAGATGTTCGAATACATTACCTCCGCAACCGGACAGCAATTTCCCAAGGGTGCGCGCTGGGCGATGTACAATTTGTGGCGAGCGGTTTCGCCGCCGCCGCAGGACTTCCCCCTCGCCGTGTGCGACGCGACCAGCGTCGATCCGGCAGATGAAGTTCCAGTGACGGCCGTAACCTCAACACTTAGCACCGGCGACATGCGCCACGACACCACCGGCTATCTTCACAACCCCCGCCACCGATGGCACTATTATCCGGACATGACCAAGGACGAGGTGATTATCTTCAAGGCACATGACAGCCAGGAAAATGTATTGCGGCGCGTGCCCCATACGGCCTTCACCGACCCGACCTGCCCGCCGGGAACCCCGACACGGGCTTCCGTCGAATCCCGCGGGTTGGCGATCTTCGCGTGAGCACCTCTCACAGGCTTTCAGTCGCGGCAGTGTTCGAGCATGCCCATGCCCTCTCCCCGGTCACCGACCCGACACCGGAGCTGTTCGCAGACAATCTCGAACTGCTGATCGAATCGATCAACGAAGAAGCGCGGATGAGCGAGGACGGTGCAGCGGCCTGCAGCTGGATGCTGGCGTCTGCCTTGCACAAGCGAATGGAAATTTCGCATTGGTGCGAGAGCGAGCCGGACATCGTCGCTCGGCCTGTTGAACGACCGGTCTTCCTCACTGGCCTGCCGCGCTCCGGGACAACCTATTTCCAATATCTGTTCGACCGCGAGCCGAGCATGCGGATGATGCGGACCTGGGAAGGTGACAGCCCCTGCCCGCCGCCAGCCGTCGATCCTGCGTCTGCCGCAGATCGCCGCGAGCGCTGCGCGCAGCAGCATCGGCAACGGCGCGAACAGGAAGGGACGGCGTCTGACAGCTTCCATCTGTCCGACCCCGACGGCCCGCAGGAATGCGTGATGATCATGGACCAGACATTCGGCAATGCCGGCCACTACTGGACCTTTCGCGTGCCCACCTATTTCGAACGCGTTCTCGACAATATCGACTTGACGGCCTGCTATGCGCATCACAAGCGCGTGCTCCAAACCCTGCAATGGCATGCGGAGCCGATGCGATGGGCGCAGAAATGGCCGTGCCACCTGCTCGCGCTCGACAATATCATGCAGGTCTATCCAGATGCCTCGCTGGTGGTTACGCATCGCAACCCGGTCGAGGTGTTGGCGTCAAATTGCAGCTACTCCGCCTTCCTGCGCAAGAAGTTTTCCGACCATGTCGACCTTGCCGAACTCGGTCAGCAGATGAAGGATCTGGTTGGTCGCCATATCAGGGCGCTGGTCGATTTCGATATTGCCCGCGACACCAACATTCCCATCGCCCATGTCGATTATCGCCATGTGGTTGCGGACCCCGGGGCAGCGATGGTCGACGTCTATGCCTCGCTCGACCTCGAACTGACGCCCACGGTTCGCCAGAACATCGACAGCTGGCGCGCCGAAAACCCACCGGGCAAGCGCGGGGTGCATGCCTACGATTTGAGCGATTACGGACTGGACGCCGGGGAGGTGGCAGAGGAATTCGCGTTCTATACCGATCGCTTCGATTTTGCCCGTCAGGACGGAGCATGAGCGCGTCTGACCAGCCTTCGGGCTTTGCGGCCCTGCTGGAGGGAATGACCGGCGTTCACCAGCGGCTTTCCGCCAATCTTGAAGGGGAGGAAAGCGATCATGCCGAGATCACCGTCGCCATGCTCGGCGCGCTCATGGCAAGCTACCTCAGCCGGGTCTGCGCCGACCTGGATCATCCCGCCTTCGTGCCGGGCGCCGGCTACCACCAGCGCATTGGCATGCCCAACCCGGATACCGCCTATCTGACCGCAGCTGTCGATGGCACAGGCATTTATCGACTGACCGGCGATCGCGGCACCGCGCCCGAGGTTTCCCTCATGCCGATGGGCGGACCAAGTGCGGCGGGTCTCAAGACCTATCCCGCGATCAACCTTCTGGAATTCGAACTGGACGCCGATGGCCGTCTTGACCTCATGCTTTCTGCCGAGCGCCCTGAAGATCATTCCGGCCAATGGTGCAAAATCGCGCCGGATGTTGCCACTCTCATGCTCCGTGCCGTGTCGGACGACTGGGGAAGTCACCGCGATCCCGTCCTCGCCCTCACCCGGCTCGACAAGCCCAGCCGTCGCCAGCGCCCTGCGCCCGATGCCATTGCCGCCAACCTTGCGGCAGTCCTCCCGGTGTTGGAAGGATCGCTCGGCTTCGGCATGCGCAAACTTCCGCAGCTACGAGCTGCGGGCACCATCAACACGGTTAGCGCGGTCGATTATTCCGCCGGTGGCGGCATGGTCGGCCAGTGGTATCACGAGGGCCTGTTCGAGATTCCGGCCGGCAAGGCGCTGGTCGTCGATGCTGACCTGCGCGGCGGTGTCGACACGCTTTCGCTGGCGCTGACCGACGCGATGGGCTGCACGCTCGATTGGGCCAATGCCCAGACCAGCCTCAACCGCAAACAGGCCCATATCGACAGCGACGGCCATTTGCGATTTGTCGTGTCGGGCGAGGATCCCGGCGTCCACAACTGGCTGGACACAATGGGCCACCCGGTCGGTGTCATGCAGTTTCGCTGGACGGGATGCGCCGACCCACCGGGACTGACATTCCAGCTTGTCGACGCCGATGAGGTTCGGGCCGCGCTGCCGACCGATACGCGCAGTGTGACAAGCGAGGAGCGCGAGGAAATCCTTCGCGCGCGGGCAGTCGGTGCCCAGCTGCGCAATTACTGGTAGCCCAGCAACGGAACCAGTCTTTCAGACGTCACGAATTTTGGGAAATACAGACATGGAAAACGCCGACCAAGCCGCAGCAATGCCGCCGCCGCCCTTGCGCCCCGACCACGTTCCACAGGAACTCGTGCGGCCTTACCCATTTGCCGCGCGGGGAACCACCAGCACCGCCGTGCCGCGCGACTATATTCCTGAAATTCATGAGTTTCCGCCCGTCTTCTGGGTCGACGGTGCGCCAGGCTCGATTCCGGGCGCGTGGGTTCCCCGCCGCTATGCCGACTTGCAGCAGGTCTATTTGGATACGGATAATTTCACCGCACAGGGCGCGTCGCCATTCGCCAGCATGATCGGAGAGAGCTGGTTTCAGATTCCCAGTGCCGCCGAACCACCGCTCCACTCACGCTATCGCCTCGTGCTCAACCCGATGTTCAGCCCCAAGAGGATCAACAAGCTGGACGATCGTATCAGGCAATATGCGCATGACCGATTGCAGGAGTTGCGCCCGCACGGAGAGTGCGAGTTCGTTTCCGAATTTGCCTTTGAATTTCCGATCAGGGTGTTTCTTGAGCTGATGGGCCTGCCGCAGGAGCGAATGGCTGAGTTCCTCGGTTGGGAACATGCCATCCTGCGTTCGGACAGCATGGAGCCGGTCGCGGCCGCTGTCAGATCCGTAACAAGCTACCTCACTGAACAGTGCGAAGATCGCCTGAGTAACCCGAAAGACGATCTGCTCACCATGGTCGTCGAAACCGAGATCGAGGGAAGAAAGCTCACGGAAGACGAGCTAAAAGGCTTCTGCTTTAACCTGTTCGTGGGGGGGCTGGATACGGTCTCCACCAACATGTCAGCTCATTTCCGCCACCTCGCCGAGAATGCAGATGATCAGCAATTCCTCCGCAGTAACCCAGAGAAAATTCCCGACGCCATTGACGAATTGATGCGCGCCTATGCTGCGGTCACGACCCTACGAATCTGCAAGCAGGAAACCGAGGTCGGCGGCGTTCGAATCCTCCCCGGCGACCTGATGCTGATGCCGACATTGCTGGCCGCCCATGACCCCGAAGTATTTCCAGACCCCGAAATCATCGATCTCGCACGCAAGCCCCGCCACGTAAGCTTCGGATGCGGCCCTCACCTCTGCATCGGCATGTACCTTGCAAAGCGTGAGATGAGGATCGCGATGGAGGAAGCACTCGCAATCCTGCCTGCCTTCAGCGTTGCGCCTGATGCAGAGGTTGTGTCCTTCTGCTCCATTGCTCCTATCGGACCAGTGGAATTGCCGCTTGTCTGGGACGTCTGACGTGATTGCCTAATGATCTAAGAGACAGCGGGAACGGCAAGTTGGCCAATTATCCATCGAAGCATGCGTGCCAGATAGAGATCGGCCACTCTCTCTTTTGTAAAAGCTGAAGTCGATGAATCAATTTGTATACCGCTTACTCTCGCCGAGACGGTGGAAACTGCGTCTAATTTAGACCGGCATTCCCTCTGCAGCAAATACTCAATCCAGATGGCCGAGGAGATTGTCGCCTGCGAGCCACTCTGCAAATGACTTTCCGATTCCGTTGAAAAGCTGCGGGGAAACCTGGCCATTCGGACCTTCGTTGATCGCTCCCACAGCCTGGCTAAACCGAGCCATGGCAACTTGTCAGCCACGCATGAAATCGCGAAGCGCCCGATGGAAATTGGAAACCGCCGATTCTTGCTTGGGATTCGTTCTAGCCCCTCGAAAGCCGCGGGACTTGAGTCCACGCTGAAGCGCGGCGAGGTTCTCGAAATCCTGGATCAGTATGAGCGGCCAAAACGATATGTCAGTCAAATCATCGCACCTTTCCGGCTCTACATTTGGTTCTTGCCCCGGCGGATAGCGAAGCAGCGAATAGACGTCGAATATCGCGCTATCAGGATCGTGCCCGTTGGGACGCGCTCTATAGGCCAGGCAGGTCAACGGACCTGGCAACAGGATCTGGTTTGCAAACAAGTGCCAGTCAGAGCCGACAGCATGCATCTCTTCAGGTGTGATCGGCGGAATTTCCACCCCTCTACCAGCCGCATCCTCAAAGGTGAATTGCATGACCTTGGCCATGACTTCTTCGGCAGGAGTCCCTTCGGGCACTTCTTCCATCATGCGATCCACGGCATCGACCATCGTAATCGGGTGGGCGCATTGCAATGTCTCGTAATATTCCATCACATACTCGTGAAGGCTTTGTCGGATGTCTTGCTCCAGCGGCGGACCGAGACGTTGGGAGCGAATACCGGGCGGAAGAGCATCCCAGCTCTCGAACATTCCGTGCCTGCCATGAACATGGCTCTCGGTTACGTCGTCCTGAAACCGCAAGACCTGACTATGAGCTTGCTGGAGATGATAGGCCTCGTTGAACAAGCCAAGCACCGTCTTCCAATTGCTTGGCACGATCGCAGATTTGACCCAGTGATAGCGCAGTCCACTCATATCGAGCGGATCCAGTATCGCCTTCGCTGGCGCTAGAAAGTCGTCAAGGCTTTCGCAGTCGAGATCCATGTTGATATAGACCCAGCCGCCCCAGATACCGACCTTGACGGGTATCAGCGAGATGTCCTCGTCGCGCAGCTTGTCGCCCCAGTCCTCCCGGTCAACAACATGCAGCGGTTTGCCATCGAAGCCGAACTGCCAGCCGTGAAATGGGCATTGCAGTTTGGATGCGTGGCCGCATCCCTCGGTCAGCTGGCGTCCGCGATGCGCACAGGCATTGTGAAAGGCCTTGATCTCGCCGGGCGCCGAGCGAATGATGATGATCGAATCGTCAACGATGTCGTAGGTGTAGAAGTCTCCCACCTCGGGTACGTCTTCTTCGCGGCACGCCATCTGCCAGACACGCGGCCAAAGCCGCTCATTCTCCCATTCGGCGAACTCTTTTGAGCAATAGTCGCTTGCGGAAACGAAATCTTCGCGAACTTCGCCCATGTGATCGCCGATGTCCGGTTGGGAATTCATGTTCTGTCTCCTGACCCGGGAGGTCTGTCAGCCTTTGGGCATCATGCGTCGGCCATTGGAATACATCACTTTTTTTGCCTCTTCCGCAGTCAGCCCGCCAAGCGATTCCTCGACAAAATCGCGCGGGGCTGCAACGCCCTCGGGGTGCGGATAATCAGAGCCCATCAAGATTGAATCTGCGCAGCCAAGGTCATCAATGATCTTTTTGACGTCGTCTTCAGGATAGGCGACCGAGAAGCAGTGCCGGTTCCAGACAGCGCTGGGGCGCTCTTTCATCTGGCCGTGGGACCAGTATCCGGCGCGCGCCATGCCGCGCATCTTGTCCATCTTTTGTACGAAGCGAGGCACCCATTCAGCGCCGTTCTCGACACTAATCATCCTCAGGTTGGGAAAGCGCTCAAAGAAGTTGGCATAGATGAAAGACGACATCGTCATCATCACCGGAATTTCGCTGAAGGTGAACATCCACTGCCAGGCGCTCTGGCCCTTGCGACGATTCTGAAGCGGTTCTTCGCCCCATTGGCGCACCTGATCGTGCAGGAATGTGGCATCGGCAACGTGATAGGAAATCAGGATGCCAGCCTCGTTGAGCATGCTCCATAGCGGATCGTAATAGGAATCGGCCGGCGGGCGCATATCCATCCCCGGCCCCATCGGGAAGTTGACCACTCGCGCGCCATTGTCGATCAGCCATCTGGCCTCTTTCAACGCCAGATCCAGATCCCACAACGCGAGCATTGGTGAGGCGTAGAGCCGATCCTGATTATTGAATTTCCATTCGTCTAGAATGTAACGATTATAGGCGTGGAGCACAGCGTATGGCGCTTCGAAGCTTCCTTCCTCCTCGCCAAACAGCTTGAGCCAGCAGGGCACGGAATTCATCACCCCAGGGAAAACAAGCGACCCCTCAACCCCGAATTCATCCATTTTCTCGATGCGGCCATCACCCGAATACATGTCCTTGGTGATCGGAATCCGAACATCGATTTCCTTGCCCGAGGAAATCGCGGCCAGCCATTCATGCAGCTTGCCCGGCGGAAACACCACGCCGTCCGCGATCTCCGTATTCTCGACCTTATGGTCTCCGAGCCAGAGGTGATATTCGCCTGCGGAATCGTAGCGGCTGTCGACCAGCCATTTGTCGTGAAATTTGCTGGGCGTGTATTCTTTCATGAACGACAGATCGCGTTCCTGAATGTGCGAGTCGGAATCGAAGATTGGCCCGTCATAGGCAGGGGCCGCAAGACTGCTCTTGTTTCGCTTGGTCGCTATTGAAGCCACGCTTCCTATCCTTTCAAATCCTCATCCGGCAGGGCGTCGCTTGATCACCCGAGTGCGCCACAATCCGAAATAGAATGTGGCAGCCCGAAGTTGTCAATCAAAAGGCCCGTCAGCTCTGTTTGCGGGTGCTGGAAAGGCGCAAGTGCCCACCATCCACCAGAAGTTCCGATCCTGTAACGAAACTGGCCTCGTCCGACGCAAGAAAAAGCACCGCGCGAGCGACCTCGGGCGCATCGCCCATTCGTCCGATCGGGACTTCATCGGCAAAGGCCTTTTCCTGCAATGCAATTCGCGCAGGATCAGCTCCGCGTGTGTAGAGTTCAGTTTTCGTAGGGCCGATCACCACGGTATTAACCCGGATATTGCGCGGCGCGAGATCAGCGGCGATCAGCCGCGCTGCCGTCTGCAACGCTGCCTTGGCGGTTGAATAGGCCAGCACTGTGGGCTGGGTCTCATAAGCGGCGACCGAACCGCTCACGACGATACTGCTCCCTTCAACCAGAAATGGCAGGGCATATTGCATGGCAAATATGCACCCGCGCACATTGGCCGCGTAACATTCATCCCAGGCCTCAGGCGTGATCTTCGCAAGACGCCCGAGCGACGCCGCCCCGGCATTGACGAACAACACATCCAGGCGGCCCGATGCCTCTGCCGCGCGTTCCACAGCCTGTCTGGTCTCATCTAGGTTCCCGAGTTCTGAGCGTATCGCAAGGACACCGAATTCATCGTGAACGGCCTGAAGCTTTTCCGGATCGCGCCCAGTGACAGTGACAGACGCGCCTTCATCCACGAATGCCGCGGCCGTCGCACGCCCGATGCCGCTGCTACCCCCAAGGATGAGGACTGACTTATCCTCGAACCGCTGCGCCATTCGTAAATTCCTTTTGCTCAGGCCTTGGGCAATCGCATGAGATTGGAGATGTTGTTCTTCTGTATCGCAGATGAGCCACCCCAGATCGGCATGACCAACACATCGCGCACATAGCGTTCCATGGCAAAGCCCTGTGCATAGCCATAGGCACCCAACACCTCTTGGCAACTCAACACGATCTCTCGGGCAGTGTCCGAGACAAACAGTTTCGCCATCGACGTATCAACCGCGCTTGGCTGTCCCGCCTCTACCAATTGCGCAGCATTGATCAGCATCAGCCGGCAAGCCTGAAGCTTGGTCTGCGCCTCGGCCAGAACGTGCCGGATCGATTGCTGTGCGCAAATAGGCTTGCCGAATTGTTTGCGTTGCTGGCTGTACTCCCATGCTTCCTTGACTGCAGATTGCGCTGTCACGAGGCCCAATGAGGACGACACCAGCTTCTCGACTTCCAGCGACGGCCCCGCCAACATCTGCCATCCGCGATTCCAGCGATCCTCGCCGCCGACGACGCATGCAAGCGGAAGCTCGACATCTTCCAGGATGACGTCATTGGTCGGAAGCCCGCGCAGACCCAGCGTTTCAGTCTCCTCAAGAGTGACGCCTTTCGAATCGGGCGGCACGAGCAGGAAAGACAGGTTCTGGTAGCGCGCATCCGGGTCGCCGGTCCGAACCAGCATGTAAATGTAGTCGGCGACTGCGGCACCGGTGCACCACCTTTTGGTGCCATTGATCACAATCTGATCACCGCGGCGCTCCGCCTTGGTCTTCACGCTGGCAAGGTCCGCTCCGACATCTGGCTCGGACAAACCATAGGCAAACATCAGTTCACCGTTGCAAAGCCGCGGCAGGAGATCCCGTTTCTGCGCCTCGCTTCCGAACTCTGATATGTTGATGCCACCATAGCAGGCGTTCTGAATATAGAGCGAAGCGAGCATGATGCCGCCTCGGCCTAGTTCCATGATCGTTGCCAACACGCCCATTACACTCATGCCGAGGCCGCCGTACTCCTCAGGCACCGTCAGACCACAAACGCCAAGACCGGCGACGCGTTGCAACCAATCGCGCGGAATGTGATCTTCCCGGTCCCATTGCGCGGCGAGTTCGGGCGGCACTTCTCTTTCTACAAAACGCCTGATCTGGCCGCGCATAGCCACGATATCTTCGTCATCGCTGAAATCCACTGACCGCCTCTTCATCCTGCAAGGAAAGGCTAGCAGCCGGAGATCGGTCGATCCACCCGCCCGGCAGGACAAGCGCCGTGGCAAGTGACATTTCCGATTTGTGATTTCATAGTGGTGCTAAGGTCAAAAAACGCACTGGCCAAAGCGGACCGGGAGAATGAATCGAGATGGCAGAGGCAAAGCGCCCCGGTCTGACAACGCTCAATGAGCAATTCATGGCAGCTCTCGAGGCTGTGCCCGATCGGACCTTCATGGATTTCGAGGGCGACCAATATTCCTACGACGCAATGGAAGACCAAATTGCGCGAGTTGCCCGCGGTCTCGAATCACTCGGTATCCAGCACGGCGATCGCGTTGTCACGCTGCTCGAAACCGGGCCGGACGGTGTGATTTGCTGGTTTGCCATCAATCGACTGGGCGCAATCAATGTCCCCATCAACACGGCCTATATGGGCGATTTCCTTAGGCACCAGGTCAACGAATCCGGCGCACGGATTGCTATTTGCGAAAATGAATTCATTGCCCGCTTCACCGATATGGCGGGCGAAATGCCAGCGGTCGAACATTTGCTTTATCGCGGAAATAATGGCGATCGGGGATCGTGGCACGCCGGTTTCGCGGCGCTGGACGAATACCGCCTCGACCAAGGCGAAACCCCCCTCGTAAAAGTCGACCCAGCGGATCTGGCGGCGATCATCTACACGTCGGGCACAACCGGCATGTCCAAGGGCTGCATGGCGAGCCACAACTATTTCTGCGACCTGCCCTGGCGGAACGCGGCGGCGATTGGCCGCACCGGGGATGACATCTATTGGTCCCCTCTCCCGCTGTTTCACATCGCCGGCATCTGCGTCGTTGTTTCGTCGATGATGTTGCAGGGGACAGGGAGCCTTGCACGCAAGTTCTCGGTTTCCGGGTTCTGGCCAGAAATCAAACGATCAGGGGCCAATGTCGCGATGCTGCTGGGATCGATGGCGAAGATGATCGCGGACGAGCCGGACACCGACGTATCGAAGCGATGCCACGGGCAGATAAGGACGTTGGTGGCCGCTCCCTTGCCCGCCGAACTGCCCGCTATCTGGAAGGAACGCTTCGGCCTCGAATGGGTCACTGGCCGCACATATGGCAGCACCGAATGCGGACAGGCGCTCGAGGCGCGCTTCGACAGCACAGACGCACCGCCCAGCTCATGCGGCCGGGCCAATGACGCATTCGATGTCCGCGTATTTGACGAAAATGATGAGGACGTCGGCCCCGATGTCGAAGGCGAAATCGTCGTTCGGCCCCGTCGCCCATTGGTGATGTACAGCGGCTATTGGAACAATCCGCAGGCTACTATCGCCGCATCACACAATTTGTGGCATCACATGGGCGACCGCGCGCGCGTGGACGAAGCCGGCAATTTCTTCTTCGTCGATCGCAGCAAGGACGTGATCCGCAGACGCGGCGAAAATATATCCAGCTATGAGATGGAGCTGACTTTCAGCACCCATCCCGAAGTGTCCGAAGTCGCGATTCACGCCGTCGCGTCGGATGTGACAGAAGACGACGTCAAAGCAACTGTTGTGCTCAGGCAGGGCGCCAGCACGTCCGAGACGGATATTCGCGAATGGGCAAAGACCCGAATCCCCAAATTTGCGCTTCCGCGCTATATCGAGTTTCGCAGCGAGCTGCCCAAAAACCCCATCGGCCGCATTCGCAAATTCGAGCTTCGCGCGGAAGGGGTGACCAGCGCGACATGGGACAGCCAGTCTCAAAGCTGAAGCGCTTCGCCAGTCCCTCCAGTTCCACTTATCGATAAACCAGGAGACGAAAATGAATGAATATAAAGAAATACTTTACGCCGTAGAGGACCGCGTCGCATACATTACGTTCAACCGCCCCGAAGTGCACAACGCGATGAGCCCGACCTTGCGGCATGAAACGATCCATGCCCTGAAATCGGCGGAAGCCGACGATACTGTATCCGTCGTCGTAATACAGGGCGCGGGGAAATCCTTCTGCAGCGGCTACGATGTCGGTGCGAAAAGCTATGACGGCAAGGCCAATGCCATCTCGGAACTGTATGACGACTGGACCGACCAGATAAATCGCGGGATATTACGCGACCAGCTCACCATCTGGCACCTGCTCAAACCCGTCGTTGCCAAGGTTCACGGAAACTGTCTGGCCGGAGGCACCGAGGTCATGTCGATCTGCGACATTGCTTTCTGCACCGAAACGGCGCGCATCGGCTATCCCGCGACCCGTGCGCAGGCAACACCGGACCTGTCATTCTTCCCGTGGAAGCTACCGATGTCGCGGGCGAAATACCTTCAGCTGACCGGCAACATCATCACCGGCAAGATGGCCGATGAATGGGGCTGGGTGACGAAGAGCTTTTCGGAAGATGAGTTCGAGGAAGCTTTCGCGCGCGAGGTCAAGGCCATGGCCTCGATCGAACCCGACATGCTCACGGCGAACAAGATGGCGCTCAACCAGCATTACGAGATCATGGGATTCGCAACCGCGCTGAACGCCGTCGTCCCGTGGCACCATGCCAGCCACAAGACCCGGCCCAACGCCATGAAATTCCGTGAGATCGCCAATGCCGACGGGCTCAAGGCAGCCGTGAACTGGCGCGACGAGCCGTTCAGGGAAGTAGACGCGCCGCGCCCGCCAAGGAAAGACAAGTAGCCAAGCGCGATCGGCCTGAGCTTCAGAATCCGATTTCGACTTGCGCCGTGCCATCGACGAGCACGGCGCCGGTCTGGCTGGTGAGACGAACCTGGACGGTGACAAGTGGCACGCCAAGTAGGGGCGACAATGGCTCGACATCGACAATCTCACCGTCGATGAGCGTTGCATCGCCTTCGAACGCAGGTCCCTTGATGGCGAATTTGGTGTGCCGAACCCGGCCATCGTGCCCTGCCCAGTATTCGAGGTAATCGGCAAACCAGGCGCTCATGCTTGCACCATATCCATAGGCGCGTCCTATGCCGACTTCCTTGGCCTTGTCCGAATTGACATGCGCGCCAGCCGGCCCTGCATAGAGCCCGTCGATCAGGCGAGGATCAATCATTGCCCCCTCGCGATCAAGTTCGAAACCCTTGATGGTTCCAGGATCATTATCGACCCAGGGATCGTCCACACCTGCCGGCCGGGCCCAGCCATGCGCGCCCCAGGTTTGAAACGGAAAGGCGCGCCATTCAGTCGCGAAAGATGCCAGGCTGTGGGGACCGACAGCGCGCTGTGGCAGCTTGTCTCCCACCTTGACGTCGCCGATGCTCGGGGTTCGCCCTTCGCGATTTGACAGGATCCACTCGTGCCGAATCTGCTTGATCTGAGCAAACTCGCTTTCTGACCACGTGTAGGGTCCGGACTGGCCATCACTGCCCAAACTGCGTTTCTCGGCCTCTTGCGCGGAATACCGCAGTGCAGTCGTCCGCACATGGGCTATGGGAGCGCCCCTATCCGTCTCATGAAAGGTGTCGCCCGTGGAAAATACAGTCGGACCAAAAGCCTTCAATTCCTTCACAGCGACACCGTCGAAGCGCCGCCTCTGCCGAATCAGCTCTCCCGGCCGGATCCGATGACCCGAAAACCACCATTCCTCGCTTCCGACGATCATGTGAGCATCGGGAATGCAGCCAACGATCGCAGCTGGCATGCCCGAATGGCCGGAATCAGTCGCCAGCACGAATGATTGCGGCGCAATGATCTCACCGAATTTCGACGCAGCCGCGAGGGCTTCGTCCCAGTGCAGTGGATTGGCGTAGTCCATCGCCTGCACCCAGCGGCGGATATCCAGCGCCGACATCGGCTCGATCAGTTCCCCGCCGCCGACCCATTGGCCAGCACGGCGTTCGACATCGCTAAGATCAAGACCGATTTTCCTTGCTATCTCTACCGACATTCCAATTCCTCCATGATCTTCAGGTCGCCGCACGCATCAGTCAGTGAACGATGGCTGGACACCCCTCAAACCAGCTTGCATCATCGCGGGAAAGCCTTTTCCGCGACATGGGAGAAAAGTCGATGGGAATGCTGGACGGCAAGACAGCGCTGATAACCGGCGCGGGCCAGGGAGTCGGGCTAGGAATTGCGCGGGCCTTTGCGCGCGAAGGCGCAAGGCTGGTGATCACGGGCCGCAATGCAGAAAAGCTTGAGCGCGCCGTCCCCGAACTCGAGCAACTCGGCGCAAAAGTAGTGATATGTTCGGGCGATGCCGGGGATCGATCCAATTGCGAAGCAGCGGTCCAGGCGGCGATTGACGCCTTCGGTCAGCTCGATGTTCTCGTCAACAACGCCCAATCGATGACACCCGGCGTCCGGCTGGAAGATCTTGACGAGGCCGGGATCGATTCCGTGCTGGGTTCTGGCTTTTATGGAACGCTCTGGCACATGCTGGCCGCCCTGCCTCATCTCAAGGAAACGAAGGGGTCCGTCATCAATCTCGGCTCTCGCGAGGGCATTCAGGGCGGTGCGGGCCACTCGATCTACGGAGCGGGCAAGGAAGCCATCAGGGGCCTGACCAGAAGCGTGGCCCGCGAATGGGGAGAATACGGGATTCGCATCAATGTCCTGTGCCCGGCCGCGATGACGGAAGCGGCAGTCGTTTATTTCGAGCAGCACCCCGAGGCCAAGGACATCTACGTCAAGGACATCTGCCTCGGACGTTTTGGGGATTCGCTGGATGATATCGGACCGGTCGCGCTGTTCCTAGCGACCGACCAGAGCCGCTATGTCACCGGGCAGACGATCAATGTCGATGGCGGCCAGACCATGCTCTAGCGCTCAGCTGCGCGAGTTGCAGATCAAATCCGGCAGGCTCGACATGGCTGGTGGCAGCTGCATAAAGGACCCGGAGAGGTAAAACCAATGAACGATCAGGCCCTGGTGCTGTACGAGACTCCGGTTGAAGGTGTCGCGCGCATCACACTGAATCGCGCGAATGCGAAGAACGCCCAGAATCTGAACCTTCTTGATGCCCTGGATGAACTCTTCACCCGAGCCATGAAGGATGAGGACGTCCGTGTGATTATCCTCGCCGCTGCCGGCTCGGATTTCTCCGCGGGCCATGATCTGCGCAAGCTCCTCGATACCGAAGATGCAACGCGGTTCGGCGATCGATCATCCTCGGGCAATTACAATTCGCCAGATGGCGAAGGGTATATGGCTCGCGAGGAGGACGCGTATATGCATCTTTGCAAGCGCTGGCGTAATCTTAGCAAACCAACCATTGCCCAGGTGCAAGGTCGATGCATTGCAGGCGGCCTGATGCTTGCCTGGGTCTGCGACCTCATTATCGCCAGCGAGGATGCACAATTCCTCGATCCCGTGGTGGCCTGGGGCGGGAACGGAGTCGAATATTTCGCTCACCCGTGGGAATTTGGACCGCGCAAGGCCAAAGAGCTGCTGTTCACGGGCGATACTTTCAGCGCAGATGAAGCCTGGCGGCTCGGCATGGTCAATCGGGTCGTTCCGAGGAAAGAGCTGGAGGCATTTACCCTGGATCTGGCCGCGCGGATTGCAAAGAAACCCTCGTTCGCCCTGAAGACCGTAAAGCAGTCGGTCAACGCGGCGGTCGATGCGCAAGGCCAACCTCAGGCGCTGGATACCGCCTTCCAGATCCACCATCTCACGCACTATCACAACCGAGCAATCAACGATGGCAATCTGGTGGATCCCTCGGTCATGCCGAAGATGTTCAAGAAGTGATCCGGCGCGCTAGCCTTTCGTGTCGGTCAAGAGGCCGGAACCGGGCGATTAGGTGTCGGGCAAAGGCAATTCCAGGAGACTACCAACGATGAGCATCGATATTTCTGTTTCGGAAAGGGTCGCGACGATCCTGCTAAACCGGCCCGACAAGCTCAATGCCCTGACAGACACGATGTGGATGCAGTTGCGCGACCACCTGGATCGGTGTGAGCAAGACGATGAGATCCGCTCCGTCATCATCACCGGCGCGGGGCGCGGCTTTTGCGCCGGCGCAGATATTTCGGGCGAAGGAAAAGTCATTGAGCGCAAGCCGGGTATCGCAGGGATCACCCAGATGACCGATTTTTACTTCTCCATCGTGCGCCGGATCTACCACATGCCCAAGCCAACAGTCGCTGCGGTAAAGGGCGCTGCGGTCGGCATTTCGTGGACTATGGCCCTGTGTTGCGATTTCGTTCTGGCCGGCGAAAGCGCCAAGTTTCGGCCTGGCTTCATGAACTTGGGCAAAGTCCCCGAGGGAGGATTCCAATTCCTGCTTTCTCGCCTGGTCGGCGAGTTCAAGGCACGCGAATTAACCTATCGCTCTCAATTCGTGACGGGACCGGCAGCCGCGGAAATGGGTTTGGTGACGCGATGTGTGGCCGATGATGAACTGATAGATGAAGCGAATACCCTCGCGGCAGAAGCCGCCGGTTTTGCGCCTGCCGCCTTCAAATATGCGAAGCGCCTCTTCAATTCCAACTCGGGCGATTACGACGCTTTTCTAGCGGAAGAGGCCAAGGCGATCGCGATCACGGCAACAATGTCGGACGCCAAGGAAGGCATGATGGCCTTCGTTGAAAAGCGCGCGGCAAATTTCACGGGCACGTAATTTATGGAGTATTCACACTAGATAATTGTATTATTTCACTAATTTAATAATGGCCGGCATTGAATCATTAACATGGGCAGCGATCAAGACGCGCGCCGTTTAGCCTGCCGGCCTAGTCTGATTGGAAACGGATACGGCATGCCACCCAGCCGTTTGTCGTGATTCAACAATCAGGCCGCGCTAATGTGCCCCTTGCTGCTTCGTGACCCTGACGTGATGGATCGGGCACATTCCGACTTAGTACCGCCGAAATGGCCCACAGAAAAAATTCCGAAGTTGCCCCGAATGGCCTGTCTACAGCCCTCTCTGTGGTACCAGAGCACCGGCAAAACGGCGCAGCTCCGTGGCCCTGTTAGGACATATTACAGAACTATTCCAAACCTTCGCTAGGCCGGCGGTGCAGTTGACCGGTCGGCGACTTGTCTCCGGTTGTTGAACCAAAAATCGTGTCGAGGAATCTTTGGGCCGCAAGCAATTGCCAGTTGATCAAAACGCTGGAGCGGCGGATCTTGAATATCTGACGCATGACAAGATGTGTTCTGAGTTGAAGAGATTGTGAAAGGAGGCATGAACGGTAGCAAGCTTCTGTCACGTCTTTAATTGCCCGATTCACTGCATGGCCCGCTATCGTCGTCGAAGCGGAATGCGGAAATTTTCGGCCCCATTTTCGGGTGATTGCTCTACCTCGCGGCGATCGATATTGCCGAGGTCGCACATCGCAGCCGGTTAGGACCCGGAGACGTCAGCAAAGACTCTCTCGGTCTTTCCATGTTGCTCAGCACAATCTTCGTGACAAATGCCTCCCGTACCTCACCCTAGTGAGCCACCGCACGCCAAGATTGTTCCCCGTCAGCGCCTATGTCACCAGAT